>CAYOKJ010000006.1:17762-42616 GCA_964404485.1 uncultured Bacteroidales bacterium
TTTGGAACATCATAGTTTTAATAATGTTAAACCATCAAAAATTATACAATTAGAAGAAAATGGTGAGTTTAAAATTGTAAGGCCGTGATGAGTGAATGAATAAATGAGTGAATGAGTAAATGAGTGAATGAGTAAATGAGTAAATGAGTAAATGCTTAAATGAGTAAATGAGTAAATGAGTAAATGAAAATAATTTAGAAAATGAAAAAATCTAATATTGCAATATTTATCCCATTTATTATCAATGATTTATTTATTATATAACATTTAAGCATTTAAACATTATTAATAAATTTATTAGTAGAATTATAGAATAATGTTAACGTTAAATTAGCAGCATAACTAATGTTTAAAGCAGCTTACATACAATTTGCACCGGTTTTTGGTAATCAAAAGAAAAATATTGATAAGCTCGATATTTTGATTGATAAATCGAAAAAAGCTGATTTGATTGTTATTCCCGAGTTGGCTAATTCAGGATATAATTTTAACTCAAGGGAGGAAGCTTTTTCGTTAGCAGAAGAAATTACGAAAAGTAATTTTGTTGAATTCCTGAAAAGCAAAGCAAAAAAACATAATACATTTATTGTTTCGGGTATAAATGAAAAAGAAAATGACAAATTATATAACACTTCTATTCTTGTAGGTCCAAACGGCTACATTGGCAAATACCGAAAAATCCACCTTTTTATGAACGAGAAAGACATTTTTGAAAAAGGTAATTCAGGACTACAGGTTTTTGATATTGGATTTTGCAAACTCGGCATGTTAATTTGTTTCGATTATCTTTTCCCCGAAATATGGAGAATTCTCTCACTAAAAAGTGTAGACATTATTTGCCATCCTTCGAATTTTATAACACAATACGGACAAAAAGTTGTTCCTGTTCATGCAATCATTAACCGCATTTTTACAATAACCTCAAATCGCATTGGAAGTGAGAAAGACCTGACTTTTACAGGAAGATCAATAATTTCAAATCCTTTCGGTGAAATAATTTCTCAAGCTAAAGGAAATGAAGAAATTGGTTTTGCCAATATTGATATTTCACTATCCCGAAACAAAATGATAACCGAAAGGAATCATGTTTTTAATGACAGACAAACTGATGATTATACCGAAATACTATAATCGTATTTCAATAAAATTTAATAGATTCCAAAACAATTTGTTCTTTCATTTCCATCATTTATGTAATTTTGAAAATTCTTTTAAAATCAATAAAAAATGACAACATTAATAAAACAAATAATAATCTTAATATTTGCATTTAGTATTTTTAGTTTTGCGGGATATTCTCAAACTAACAAAACACCCGATCCAAATAAAACAAGCAAAAAACTTGCAGCTACGATGCAAATCATCAGATACGCATACGTTGACAGCATTAACGAGGCTGATTTGGTAGAAAATGCAATCGTTGAAACTTTAAAAGAGCTAGATCCTCACTCTTCATATATTTCGAAAGAAGATATTGAGGCCGCTAACGAACCATTAGAAGGAAGCTTTGAAGGTATAGGAGTTACTTTTCAGATTTATCATGATACAATATTGGTTGTAGCACCGGTACCTGGGGGACCTTCAGATAAATTAGGAATACGTGCCGGAGATAAAATCATAATTATTGACGGCGAAAATTCTACAGGGGAAAAAATCAATAATAAATTTGTATTTGATCACCTAAGAGGGAAAAAGGGAACAGAAGTTATTGTTAGCATTTTTCGTAAAGGGAAAAAAGAACTTATTGAATACACTATTGAACGTGATAAAATTCCATTAAACAGTATTGACGCAACTTTTATGGCAACACCGGAAATTGGTTTTATCAAGCTTAACAGGTTTTCTAAAACTTCTATGGATGAATTTAAAAAATCTCTTTCAAAGCTTAAAAAACAAGGGATGGAAAAACTTATCCTGGATTTAAGAGGAAATTCGGGCGGATATTTAAATACAGCCATCAAATTATCCGATGAATTTTTGCCCGGAGGAAAACTTATTGTTTACACTGAAGGATTGCGAAGTTCAACTCAGAAATTTAACTCAACTTCTTTTGGGGGATTTAAAAATGGAGAACTTGTTGTTATGATTAATGAAGGTTCAGCTTCTGCCAGCGAAATTGTTTCTGGAGCTATTCAGGATTGGGATCGTGGTGTTGTTTTAGGAAGAAGATCCTTTGGAAAAGGTTTGGTTCAAAGACCTTTTCAACTTCCAGATGGTTCGGTTATTCGTCTTACAACAGCAAGATATCACACACCAACAGGAAGATGTATTCAGCGTCCTTACGAAAATGGAGTTCAAGAATATTACCTCGACCTTTATAAAAGATTTAATAATGGCGAACTCGAAAACCGCGACAGTATTCATTTTCCCGATTCCTTAAAATATACTACACCAAAAAACAGAATTGTTTTTGGCGGTGGTGGAATTATGCCTGATGTATTTGTTCCATGGGATTCAACAACAATTACAGATTATTATACCGATATTGTAAGAAAAAGAATTCTTAATGATTTTGTTATGAATTATATGGATGAAAATCGAAAAAAATTAAGCAAAAAATATTCTGAGTTAGATATTTTTAAAAATCAATTTCATATTGATGATAAGTTTATGACAAACTTTGTAGAATTTGCTAAAGAAAAAGGAATTGAAGCAAATAAAGATGACTATAAAAAATCTGAACAATTTCTTGCAAAGCAGATAAAAGCATTAATCGCCAGAAATCTTTGGGACTCAAGTGCATATTTCGAAATCATTTACGAAATTGATGATGAATTCATTAAATCTATTGAGATTTTGCAAGATGATTCTCTTTATAAGAAAATCACCAACAATTAATGACTATGTTTTTTGACTTGATCAAATAATTTTAGGGAATTTTAAAATATTGGAAATGCATATAAAATTAGTATTACATTTCTACTAAAACAGTTGAAATAGTTTGTGGTTTTGAAGTAGGAAGGTTAAAGTGAAAATAATAATTGTGCAGTACAAAACCCGCCTAGCGCCTCAAAGGTACTTGGCGGATAACAGAACCAACAAACTCGCCTAGCGCCTCGAAGGCGCTTGGCGGATGACAGAACTAACAAACTTTCCTAGGACTTCAGAATCAATCAAAAAACCTAGGGGATTTTAAATTCCCATTTTTATTCTTACTAAATCTGGTAATAATCATTATCTCGTGTGAGCCCGAACTATATGATTTCATTGGTCCGGCATTCATATCATAAGAATATCCAATTTGAATATATGGAGTAATTGCAACTTTCGCCATTATTACAAAAGCATCTTTTATTCGATACGAAAATCCCGCCTGAAGAACATCTTCATAACTTACAAGGCCACTAATTCCTACAAGGAAAATGTTACGAAGATTATTAATTGAAATTGCAGGTTGAATAATAATTTTTTCATTTGCTGCAAAAAGATATGATGAATAAAAATAATAATGACGTGGAATTTTAAAATTCGTAGCTTCTATAGAGGAATTTGTTATGTGAGTACTTGAAAGACCGAGAGTTAATTCCTTTAATTTATATTCAACACCAAAATCAAAATCAGTACGCAAAGAGTTTTCATCAATAAAAGAAGCCGGATCATTATCATTCTCAAAAACAAGATATGAAGTATGAATTTTTCGATGTTGCAAACCTATTCCAACACCAAAAGCAATTGTTGATAGATTATTTAATCTTACATTATAAGCATATTTCATTTTTATATTTTGGGAATTCTCAACTCCCAAATTATCATTAATTATAGTAACAGCGGCACCTACATTATATTTATTAAAATAATTACACACGTTTAAAATTTGTGTTGAGGGGGCATTTTCGAAACCAGTCCATTGCTGTCGGGCAAAAGTACTAGCAATAATATCTTCTGATGTTCCGATAGCAGCAGGATTATAAATTGATCTGTTAAATTCAATCTGGCTTAATTGTGGGTCAATCTGCCCGAAAACCACTTTGCCAAAAAGCAAAATCAACAAAATCAAAATATATGGAGTTGTATTTATTTTCATCATAATAATTCTTTTGCTTTACTAATACTTATTTTATTTCCATTATAATATGAAGTGATAAAACAATCAGGAAATCCAATATTTTTTATAGATTTTTTCATCACTGATGCTTTTCTCAGAGTGAAAACTTGTCCGGCTTCGTACTTAAATGAATCACCACGTTTAGTAACAAATATTTTTAATCCGGGAAGTTTTTTCACTACATTTTTAAAATAATTATTAACATCCAATTCCACTTTAGTAATCAACAGTTGAATTCTAAAACTTACTCTTTTTTCAGCTTTTGACGTAGTAGCTAAAATAGAATTTTTTGATTTTTTAATAATACTTGTAACGCTAAAAGTTGTTCTTCGATTAGCTTGATGTTCATCATCAGTTTTAGCATCTTTAATTACTAATTTTTGTTCTCCAAATCCTTTTGATATTAATCGCTTTGCACTAATACCGGAATACACAAGATAATCAACAACTGCTTTTGCTCTTCCATCAGAAAGTTTTTGATTGTAGGAATCACTTCCTCTATCATCGGTATGTGAGCTTATCTGAATAAATACATTTGGTGTTTCCTGCAACATTGCTGCTAACTTATTTAGTTCGATTTTTGATTCATCACGCAAAGAAACTTTATCAAAATCGTAATAAATATTATTGAGGGCTATTTCTTTTTTCTTTTCAATTTTAGTGAGGAGGAAATCCATGTCATAACCATTCTTTTTCGAGAAGGTTGTTTTTTTACGTATGTCAGAGATTTTACATTCTCTTGATTCGGTAAAATAATCTTTCTTGCTAATTTTTATTACATAATTAGCTTTTGGTTTTATATCTACAAAAACATAATTTCCATTGATATCAGTAAAAGTATAAGAGCTGAAATTATTACTTCCATTGATTAAAACCATTTGACTGGAAACAGGTTTTTTTGTTGTTCTTTCGATGATTTTCCCTTGAATTATTGCAGCAAAATTTTTCCTTGTCAATAAAAAGTTAAGAGAAATTTTGGATTTATCAGGAGAATAAATTTCATCCATTTTCGAAACATTTAAAGTTCTTAAATCATCAAAATATCCTTGTTTAACAGCCTTGATTTTATATTGTTTATATGGGATTAAATTTGAACAGGAAAACACACCTGATTTATTTGAATAAATAGTATCACTTTTTTCATTACTATCAGTAAAAATAACTGCAACATCACCAACCACAGAATTTGAACCAGCTTCTTTAGTAGAACCAGAAACGAAAAGCGAGAGCGGGAAACCATCAAAAGAATATATTTCATCACTCTGAGAAACATCACGATTCGAACAAAATAATCCTCCACTTAGGTCATTTTTTATGATTATGTTCATATCATCAGAAGAAGAGTTAAAAGGTTTTCCAATATTTACAGGGTCAGAAAATTCAAAATCCTGAAAAGCAGAGTAAAAAATATCCAAACCTCCAAAACCAAAATGACCATCTGAAGCAAAAAACAATAAAGTATCACCTATAATAAAAGGAAACATTTCGTCACCCACAGTATTAATTTTCTCTCCAAGATTAATTGGAATTCCCCATTCTCCATCATCTTTTCTATTCGATTTCCAAATGTCTTTTCCTCCTGACCCACCCGGCATATTTGAAACGAAATACAAAATTTCACCATTTTCGCTAATTGTCGGATGACCAAAACTATAATCTTTGTTATTGAAATTCAATGATTTTTTTCCAATCCAAAAATCACCTTTGGCATTATATTTTGCTGAAATTAAAACACAACCAGACGATTTCTCGTTGCATTGCATTGTTAAACCTACATTTTCGTTTTTGTCAAAAGCAAAGGAACCATCATTATGCTTTGTATTTAAAACACCTCTAACTTTTTCCGGTTTAAGCCATTTCACGGCCTTTTTATCAAATTCAGAAATAAATAAATCAGAGTAAGCTTGTGAAGTTCTCCCATCAATTTTATCATTTAAATTTTGTAATCGTGTAGAAGCAAAAATCAATTTATCATTAAACCAAGCGACTCCATAATCACTAAATTCAGAATTTAAAAGTTTTTCTTTTTGAATTTTTATTGTTGATTTACTATGAATCTTATCAAGTGAATATTTTGCTCTTTTAATTTTATTCAAAAGGTCAATGTTTTCGTTGTCTATATTTATTGCTTTATTATAAGCCTTTAGTGCTTTTTCTATTTGTCCCGATCGTGCTAAAGCATCACCGTATCCTTCGTAGATAAAAGAATTATCAGATGATTTACCAATTGCATCCTCATAATAATTAACTGATTCAGTAAATAAATTCATTTGCTGAAAACATAAAGCTATACTATAAGAAAGAGATTTTTTTTCCTCCATATCATTGGATTTTCTTAATGCTCGCTTATAATATTTTGCAGCATCAACAAAATCATTCTTTTTAAAGGAATTATCTGCTTTTTGAATATTTTTTTCCTGACAAATTACATTTGAACTTAGAAAAAAAAGTATGAATATGTAAATTATTTTTCTCATAAATAATAAAATTCATCAACTTAAAAATTTTATTTATTCTTAAATTCCAGTCATTTACTGCCTCACAACTGTAACCGATCCTTTTATAACCCTTATAATTTCTCCGTTGATATCTTGAAGATTATGCACATAATAATATGTATCCGGAGCAACTAATTTTCCGTTAAATTTTCCATCCCAACCATCAACACCTTCATATAATTTCAAACCCCAACGATTAAAAATTACAATTTCTGTTTCTTTCATAAAAACATCATTAATACCATCACCATCAGGTGAAAATGCATTTATGTTTTCAACAGTTACTATTTTTATAAAATCTTCTGCCCAACAATTGAAGATATTTTTTACATTTACAAATATTGTATCACCACTTCTAATTGATTCAGGCAAAAAATATTCATTTGAAGAACCACTTTGAACAACTTCATTGTTAATAATAAATTCATAAATATTATACCCCGGAGGATCAACATAAATTGATTTATTATTAAGATTATGTTCCACAAATACTTCAGGAGAATCACTTACATTAACTTCAATTTGGTCGTAAGCGTTACAACCAAATTCATTAAATGTAAAAACTCTGTAAATAGTATCCTCAAATGGAGAAACGGTAATATTACTTAAATATGATGGAGGCAATGTATTCCAAATGAAATTATCTTCATCCGATTCAGCAGAAATATTAATTTGATTTCCTGAGCAAATCGAAGTATCATTACTTGCAATAATATTTGGTGATGGGCGACCAACAACATCTACAAAACCATACATCATTTTCGAACATAATGAAATCTGATTAACAGCATTGATTGAATAAACTCCTTCTGAGGTTTGATTTGAAAAAACAATTGGTAATCCTGTACCGGGAATCAATATTCCGGTAGAGATATTATTCAAAATCAATTCATAATTAATTCCAATCTGGGAAGAAGACAAGCCAATATTAACTCCATTGCTTCCTGCACAAAAAACATTATCACCACTTACAGAGAATGCAATCGGAAAATCATATATAAATACATTCACAAATCCTTCCATTTGTGTTTCACAATATGAAGAAATATATTTTCCAAAAATCGAATAATAGCCTGTAGTAGTTTGCTTCTCAAAAAACAAGGGACCACCATTTCCCTCAAGAGTAATTCCTGTAGGGAAATTATTGAAGTAAAGTTCGTAAATCACATTTTCCTGAGAACCATCAAGGCTAATCTCTACACCTTCAGAACCGGCACAATAACCACCTTCTCCAATTATATTGAACTTTACAGGAGAGTTATTTACATATATTGTAATCGAATCCATTAACGAATTTATTCCATCATCAACAGTAACATAATATGTTGTTGTTTCATTGGGATTGATATAAGTATCCATTTTACTAGAGCTAAAACCAGAAGGCTCTGATGTCCATAAATAAGTATAATTTCCTGATCCACCACTTGGAATCACAATGATTTTCATGCTATCATTATCACAAACATAATTTGAAACTGCTAAGATTTCAAGAGACAAATTTCCTCCACTAACAAAGACAAATACTGAATCAGCTTGGCTAATACAGCCTGTATTTTGATCAGTAGTTTCTAACAAAAATAACGCAGAATTACTAAGTGAAACTGTTGTTGGATCTTGAATATACGGATCATTAAACATATATCCCGGAATCCACAAATACGAAAATTCACCTGAACCACCATACGAAAATCCATTTAGGTTTGCACTTGATGTTATTGGAACAACTTGATCGTCTCCTGCATTAGTATATAGTGCCGGATAGTTTGTTATTGTAACTGAATCATTCATCAGAGATTCACATCCTGAGTTGTTATTAAAAGCAAAAATCTGATATTTTCCGTTTTGAGCATGCTTTCCAAAATCTAATGGAACTCCAGTCCCATTTTGTATTAATCCTGTTGGCTCTACATTAAAAAACAATTCATAAAAAATATCTAATTCAGAATCATCCAGTCCAACAGTAACACCATCATCACCATTACAATAATATCCTCCACCGGTAATATTAAATTTTTCAGGAGGATTATTAACGATAATAATAATTGAATCTGAAACAACATCTATTCCATCAGAAAGTGTAACAAAATACTGTGTGGTTTGCTCCGGAAAAACAATGGGATTATTTTCATTTGATGTAAAACCAATTGGATTCGATACCCATTCATATTCATAACTTCCTGTTCCTCCGCTTGCAAGAGCTAATAGATTTGAAGTGGTTCCGTTACAAACATTTTCAGGATTTGCAATTATTGATAATTGTAGCGGGCCGCCATTTATCGATACGATTATTGTATCGGGATGACTAATACAATCAGTTAATTCATCTACAACAGTTAAAGTAATTATAGATGTTGAAGTTAGATTTACAGTTATAGGATTTTGCACATTTGGATCTTCAAACAAATATGAAGGCGACCAGGAATACGAATAATTTCCAGATCCACCGCTTGCATATCCAAATAAATCAATTGAAGTTCCATAAAGAACACTAAGATCGGGTCCGGAATTTGCAAGTGGAATATCATTAATAATTACTTCTGCTATTCCCTCCATTTCATTTGAACAAACATTATCACCACTAATTGCTAAAACAGCATAATTTCCTTCAGCAGTTTGAAAATCAAAACTTATCTCGTTTCCTGTTCCTAAAACCATCACTCCTGTAGTTTCACCATCAAGAAATAATTCATATTGAATATCAATTTCTGAATTATCTAAACCAATTTCAATTCCGTTTCCTTCCTCACAATAATCTCCTCCTCCGGTAATATTAAAAATTTCAGGTAATAATAATATCTCAACTTCTGTTGTTCCATTCATTTTATTTGTACAAGCAGTAAAAGCATTAATTGCATTAATAGAATATAAACCTTCTTCAGTAAAAATTCCAAAATCAAGCTCTAAGCCTGTTCCCTGTAATACAATTCCAGTTGAAGCTTCATTAAATAATAATTCATAATTAATATTTACTTCTGAGCCAGAAAGACCTATTTGAACACCATCCTCACCTTGGCAATATGCTCCACCTCCGGTAAGATTAAATCCGGCAGGAAGAGCATTAACATATAATATTCCAATGCCTGAAGAAATATGACAAGAATTATTATAAAGAATACACTTATATTGATATTCATTCATTCCGGTAACCGTATATACAGAAAGATCAGGGCTATGTACTCCCTGATAAAATGCATTATTAGATAAATCCTGCCATCCGCTTTCATTATTTTCCTGCCATTGATAATAAGTAATATTATCTACTTCAACGTTAAATGTTGCTATCTCGTCACGACAAACTGTCGTATTTTGAGGATTGGAAATAAGAACAGGAATATCATTAACAAATAAAGTTGCAGCAAGTGATGTATCTGAATTCATAAATTCATCTTTTATATAACAACGATATTTATATCCGTTTAGCCCTACATTAGCGTCAATAATATATAAATCAGGCGTGTTTTCACCTGAACAATAAGAAACACTTTCGTTAATATCATACCAAGCATTTCCATCATGTTCCTGCCATTGATAAAATGTAGTATTAATTGCAATAATATTAAAACTTACATTCTCTCCGATGCATATCGATGCATCTAATGGTTGACTTACAACAACCGGTTGTGCTATTGAAACAATAGAATTTAAAATCATTATTAACAAAATGACACCGGAATAGAAAATGGGATTTTTCATATTGATTATTTATATTCGCTTAGTTTGATAAACTAAAGTTATCCTAGTTCTATTATTTTTAATTAATTACAATTTTTTAAATAACTTTTTATTTCCCAGAAGATAAATCTACATACTACACTGCAAAAATATATATCGACACATTAACTATAATACTAAAATTATTAATTTGTAAACACCTCTTTGTTAACAAATTCATAATTTAAAAAACCTTTAATATATTATTTATCTCAACATGCTACAATACTATAACTAAAGCTATAAATAGTTAATAAATATTTATTTCTTTAATTTTACAAAAAATTATATTTATTAATGAAATCAGAGAAACAGAGAAAAATTTTTATTGCACTTCCTGTATTAGATGAGATGGATTATTTGCCTGAGTTAATAAGCAATATTAATAAGCAAAATTTCAAATCTTTCGAATTATTTGTCTGTGTAAACCAACCCGATGAATGGTGGTTGAATCCAGAAAAAGAAATTATATGTAAAAACAATCTTCTTGCCATTGAATTATTACAAAAAGAAAAACAATTTCCAATAACAATAATCGACAAAACATCAAAAGGTAAAGGCTGGGAAAAAAAGAAATTTGGTGTTGGCTGGGCACGAAAAACTATAATGGATAAAATTTGTTTGAAAGCTGATAATAATGATATTATTTTAACTTTGGATGCCGACACAAAATTCTCAGAAAATTACTTCAATTCAATTATTGATTCGTTTAATGAAAAAGAAAAAATTGTAGCACTTTCGGTTCCATATTATCACAACTTAACGGGAAATAATAATGCTGATCGCAGTATTTTACATTACGAAATTTACATGAGATATTTCTCCTTAAATTTATGGAGAATTTCAAATCCTTATCGTTTTACTGCATTAGGTTCGGCTATTGCAGTTCCGGTGTGGGCATACAAAACTATTGGTGGGATAACACCTCGCAAAAGTGGTGAAGATTTTTATTTTCTTCAAAAACTTAGAAAATACGGTAAGATAAAAATCTGGAATAATGAAAAAGTTTTTCCTGCGGCAAGATTTTCGGACAGAGTATTTTTTGGAACAGGTCCGGCAATGATAAAAGGCAATAACGGTGACTGGTCAAGTTATCCGTTTTATCACTTTTCGTTGTTCGACAAAATAAATATTACTTTCGATTTGTTTTCTAATTTGTATGAAAAAGATATTATTACACCAATGAGTGATTTTTTAAATAATCAATTTCGTTCAATAAATATTTTCAAGCCTTTGAGAAAAAATTTCAAAACCCGCAAAAATTTCATAAAAGCCTGTGAAGATAAAGTTGATGGTTTAAGAATTTTACAGTTTCTGAAATCATCTCACAAAACCAATATTAATAATGATGAAAAAAACCTAATAGAATATTTTACAAAATTTTATAAAAACTATGAAATTGACAGATTAAATCTTGATGATTTTTCCTTTTCTAAATCACCAATTTCACATTTAAACCTGATAAGGGATTTTCTTGTCGTTAAAGAGTCGGATATACAAAGAAAAACACAAATTATTTAATTATGATAACAATCTTAGGACCAACTGCAACGGGAAAAACTACTTTAGCTGCACACATTGCTTATCATCTGAATTCAGAAATAATCAGTGCTGATTCACGGCAAGTATATAAAGGCATGGATTTGGGAACTGGAAAAGATTATTCTGACTATTTAATTTTCGGAAAAAATATTCCATATCATTTAATCGACATTGTTAATCCCGGATACGAATACAATGTTTATGAATATCAGAGAGATTTTCTTAAAGTTTATAAAAATATTATTTCACGTGATATTGAACCAATTCTTTGTGGTGGGACAGGAATGTATCTAGAAGCAGTTCTAAAAGGATACAAATTAATTGAAGTTCCAGAAAATAACAAGCTTAGAAAAGAATTTGAAAAGGAAAATAACGAATTTCTTATCCAACTTTTGATAGAAAAAAAAGAACTTCATAATGTTAGCGATACATCCAACAGAAAACGACTAATACGTGCTATAGAAATCAGAAATTATTATGACACACATCCTGATAAAGTTAAAGATGATTTTCCAATAATAAAATCAAAAATATTCGGGATAAAATTTGAACGACATCAACTTAAAGAGAGGATCACCAAAAGACTCAAAACAAGAATTGATGAAGGAATGATTAATGAAGTTGAAAATCTTTTGAATTCAGGGATTACCCCCGAGCGTTTGAAATTTTACGGATTGGAATACAACTTTCTCACTCAATATGTTACCGGTGAAATTACAAAAAATGAATTATTCTCAGGATTAAATATTGCAATTCATCAATTTTCGAAACGGCAAATGACCTGGTTTCGCAGAATGGAGAAAAATGGATTTATAATTAATTGGATTGACGGTAATCTAAATACTGAAGAAAAAGTAAAAATTATACTCAGTTCTAAATGATAAAAAGAGTTCTGCTATTTTGGTTGAAATGCGTAAATGATTAAATGCACACATATCTTAGCATTAATACCAAGTAAAATCATAAAAAGAAAAGCTGCCATTTGATTAAAATAGCAACTTTTCCAAAAAAACTATATTCTCTTACTTCTGTACTTTTACATCAATATTAATAATATCTCCTTTAGCATTAATTGAATTTACTTTAAAGAATCCGAGTTTATCTCCGGCAGTTTTAAAATATACAATATCATCAGCAACTAATTGATTCCAGTTATCATCTGTTCCGGTAAAATCAGTAAAATTATAGCTTGCTCCGATAGCATCAAATTCTGGTACAGAAATTCCTGTAGTCATAAATCTTGTTTGATTTTGAGTTGTCCAGTCAAGTGCAAAAACGGTTATTGCATCCTGATTATCAGGAGCTGCGATTGTAGCACCATTTGTAGCACCAAGGAAAAAGATAAAATCTATTACCTCCTGATTTGTTGTAGCTTCAGGTTTAAAAAATGTTTCTCCAGATGTTGTATTAAAAAAGCTTCCATAAACCTGATCGTTGTATGAACCTAAAGTTACATCCAAAAATTCCTGAATACCTGCCTCGGTTGTAACAACAATATTTATTTCAGAAGACTCACCAGCTTCGTCTGTAATTGTATATGTCCATCTTTCTTCACCAACTAACGGATTACTGTTAGCAATAATTTCAATAGAAAAATAATCACCATTAAGAGTGGAGTCCAAAACTGTAAAAGAAATATTGTTATAAGTTCTTACGACTTCAAATTTAGATAGTTTGCTATCTGACTCGGCATCTTTGTTAGCATTTATTCCAACTGTAAATAGCTGATTTGTTAATAAAGTTACGTCAGCCGAAACATAATCACCTCCAGCAACAAAATTAATGACAGGAGGAATAACAATAGGGTCATCCTTTTGACATGATGAAATAAATAATGTTCCTGTTATAATTAATGCGGTAATTAAATAAATTGTTTTTTTCATGATAAATTAAGATTAGTTTATATAAATAAATTTCATTAAAAATGATAGTAAAAAAAATATAACATAAAAATTTTATATTTGAGATACTTCAGACAAATATACAAAAAACGAAATACAATTGCATTAAAAGAGTAAACGAAAGTATTAATAAAAAATTATATTTTAATTTAATTATCAGCTTTATTCATTAATAAAGGAACAAAGCGAAAGTTTCCATGGTTTTCTTCTTTTATATTTCCATCTATATTTTTAATAAGTCTTTTCATTATCTGAACATCTCCATCACCAATTGGAGCAACAAGAATACCTCCCGGTTTTAATTGATCTATAAGGTCATCAGGAATAGCTGGTGCTCCTGCAGTAATAAGAATTTTATCAAATGGAGCAAATGCTTTTAAGCCTTTATATCCATCGCCATAAAATAGCTTTGGGCGATATCCAATGGTAGGGAGAAATTTCTGAGCTTTAAGATAAAGTTTTTTTTGTCTTTCTATTGAATAAACTTTTGCTTTAAGTTCGAGCAAAACACAAGCCTGATATCCCGATCCTGTTCCAACTTCAAGAATTTTATCACCTTTTTTTACATTCAATAAATCAGTTTGAAATGCAACTGTAAAAGGTTGTGAAATTGTTTGTCCCGAACCAATTGGAAAAGGTTTATCCTGATAAGAAAATTCTAAAAATGATGAATCTATAAAAAAATGACGGGGAATTTTTCCAATAGCCTCTAAAATTTTTTCGTCCTTAATTCCTTTGCTTTTAACAGTGGAAACTAATCTTTTTCGTAAGCCTTTATGTTTGTACGAATCTATCATTATTAAGTAATTTAACATTAAAACCCTGAAATTTGAAACCCGAAACCTCAAACAGTTTTTGCGAAAGTACTAATTCATTCCGTTATTTATAGAAAATTTATACATTTGCAAAAAAAATCAAGATGTTAAAAATAGGCGTTCTGGGTGCCGGACATTTAGGAAAAATACACATTAAATGTATTAAAGAAATTGCTAATTTCGAATTAGTTGGATTTTACGATCCTGATGAAAAAAATTCGAATGAAGTTGAAAAAGAACTTCAAGTTAAAAAATACAACTCAATTGATGGATTAATTAATCAAGTTGATGTAGTTGATATTGTAACTCCTACAATATCTCATTATGATTGTGCTGTTAGTTCATTAAAAAAGTTTAAACATGTTTTTATTGAAAAACCTGTAGTAACAACTCCTGCAGAAGCTCATGCTTTGATAGAACTTACCGCAGAGTCTGGAGTAAAAGTTCAGGTTGGACATGTGGAACGTTTTAATCCTGCATTTTCTGCTGCTGAGCCAATGATAAAACATCCTATGTTTATCGAAACTCATCGTCTGGCACAATTTAACCCAAGAGGAACTGATGTACCTGTTGTTCTTGATTTAATGATTCATGATATTGACATTGTTTTGAGTGTTGTTAAATCAACAATAAAAAAAATAAACGCCAGTGGTGTTTCTGTTGTTAGTGACACACCTGATATTGCAAATGCCAGAATTGAATTTGACAATGGATGTGTTGCAAATTTAACTGCCAGCCGTATCTCAATGAAAAATATGAGAAAATCAAGATTTTTTCAAAGAGACGCATATATCTCTGTTGATTTCCTGGAAAAAAAATCAGAAATAGTCAGAATAAAAAATGTAAAAGGTAAAGTTGAGGATCCTTTGGCAATAATCATTGATCTTGGAAAAGATAAAGGCTCAAAACAAATTTTTTTCGAAAAACCTGAAATTAAAGAAATCAATGCTATTAAAACTGAATTACAATGTTTTTATAATTCAATAGTAAATAACACAAAACCTGTAGTAACTATAAATGATGGATATCATGCACTTGAAGTAGCCTACAAAATTATTGATAAGTTAGAATTGTCGCCGAAAAATTTTTTACAATCAGATGATAATATTTAATGATGAAAACAATAGAAATACAAAAGGAACGTTAATTGATTTTATCAAACATTTGTTTTATAAATATTTTTCTATGCATAGAAACCTGTACTTTTTTGTTTCAATATTAGTATTACTACTTGTTATTTTAAATTCCTGTGAAAAATTTGAAAATGATCAAACTATTCCAGCTTTCATTCAAATTGATACAATTGGATTTTCTACTGAAATTTCGCAACAAGGAACAGCTTCACACAATATTACTGATGCATGGGTTTATGTTGATGACCAATTAATTGGTGCATTTGAAATGCCGGCCAAATTTCCTGTTCTTGCCCAGGGAAATCATAAAGTTGAGATACGCGCCGGAATAAAATTAAATGGTATTGCAGCCACCAGAGTTGTTTATCCTTTCTTTAAACCAATAACTTTAGAAAATTGCCGGTTAACTCCCGATAGCGTAACAATATTAAACATGTCAACTGTTTATTACGATAATACAGTATTTCCATGGATAGAAGATTTTGAAAGCGAAAGTGTTTCTTTAGTAGAAGGAAATAATAGCGATACTACAATAAATATAACCAGCGTTGACTCACTTGTTTTTGAAGGAAATTATTCAGGAATAATTTACCTTGATGAAGACAAACCTGTTTTTGAAGGAGTTTCTTATGAAGCTTATATTCTGCCACAACTTGGATCACCGGTTTTTATTGAATTGAATTATAAAATTGAAAATATTATTACTGCCGGAATTTATACTCAAACTTTATCTCAAATTATCTCAAGCCCAATTGTAAATATCAGCAAATCCGACAAATGGAAAAAAATATATATTAATATCACTCCGGATGTATCATCAGCTACAAATGCACTTGATTTTAAAATATTCTTTGGTTCAGTAAAAACAGATGATGTAGAAAATCCTGTGATACTTTTGGATAATATTAAATTAGTTCATAAAAGTTATAGCACGAAATAATTGTTAGTGACATGAATATAAAACTTCAGGTATTTAAATATGCAATTCTTGATTACTTTGCTGCAGCAATTGCATGGAGTTTATTCTTTTTATATCGAAAAGTTTCTGTCGATCCTCAGATAATTAACTTTCTTGACGAAATAATTACTGATAAAAAATACTGGGTAGGAATAATAATAATACCAATTTCATGGCTAATTTTATATGTAATGGTTGGTACTTACCGAAAAATATATCGCAAAGGAAGATTAAAAGAACTGGGACAAACTATTCTTATTACTCTATTTGGTGTTACAGTTATTTTCTTTGCTTTAATTCTTGATGATGTAATAGTTTCATATATGTCGTACTATCAATCATTCCTGGTTTTATTTGCACTACATTTTTTATTTACTTATTCAGGTCGGTTAATACTTACATCAATTACGGTATATAAAGTTCATAATAAACTACTTGGTTTTAACACAATTATTGTTGGAAGTAATGGTAATGCTATTTCTATCTATAAAGAAATAGAAAATCAGGAAAAGTCAGCAGGGAATATTTTTGTTGGATTTGTTAATGCACACGAATTCGATTTCTATAAACTCTCTAAATACCTTCCACATCTTGGACATTACAATGACCTTAAGAAACTAATAAACGAAAATAATGTTAAGGAAATAATAATTGCAATAGAAAGAAAAGAAAGTAATACAATCGAAAAAATAGTTACTAAGCTTGAAGAAACTGATGTTGTAATTAGAGTTATTCCTTTGATGGAAGATTTTCTTATGGGAACTGTAAAAATGACTTCCATATTTCATACACCTCTTATTCAAATATCTCCTGACTTAATGCCTGCCTGGCAACAATCACTAAAAAGACTTTTTGACATTATAATTTCATTTTTAGCCATTGTTATTTTATCTCCACTATATATATTTACAGCAATTGGAGTAAAACTATCATCACCAGGTTCAATAATTTTTTCTCAGGAAAGAGTAGGAATTCATGGAAAATCATTTAAAATGCATAAATTCAGATCTATGAGGATGGATGCTGAAAATGAGGGACCACAACTTTCTTCTGATAACGATCCACGAATAACAAAACTCGGGAAATTTATTCGTAAAGTCAGACTTGATGAAATTCCTCAATTTTATACTGTAATTAAAGGAGATATGTCAATTGTTGGACCAAGACCTGAAAGGCAATTTTATATCGATCAGATTGTTAAATTTTCGCCACACTATCACCTACTTCATAAAATCAAACCAGGAATTACCTCATGGGGACAAGTTAAATTTGGTTATGCCTGTAATGTTGAAGAAATGATACAAAGACTTAAATACGATATTCTATACATAGAAAATATGTCTCTTGCAATGGATTTTAAAATTTTGATTTATACCGTTTTGATTGTAATTCAGGGTAGAGGGAAATAAGCACTCAATTTTAATGTTAAAATCTGTATTCTGCGATTACAATTATATCATTCCCATCTCAATCATTTTAACAATCATTTCTATATTTCTATCTTCACCTTTTGCATCGTATTTTACTTTTAGATTATATCCGAATAAACGAGCAAATGTTTGCCAAAAAAAAGCCTGAAACTTACCTCTTAGCTCCTGTACTAATTTAAAAGATGAATTATCAGTTTCTCTATCAATGAGTTTTATTAATATTTTGCCTTGGGAGAAAGTTAATTTTCTAAGATCTTTTTCAAATTCTGCTTTAATCTCAGATTCTGCTTGTTTCATTATCTTACGTCTTTTATGTTCATCTTCAACACCCAAAAGAATTTTATTATATTTATTAAGCTTTATTCCCGCAATTTTTGCGTAAGGATATACTTTCTTTACATTTCTTACAAGCCGGCTAAATCTTCGAGCTTCACGTTTGTTCTTAATAATTTTTAATCCATAAACGTTAAACTCTTTTAATGAAATTACAGGGATAGTATCACCATCAACAACATTTGTAAACACAACCACGCTATTAACTTCCTGCGAAAAGCACCTAAAAACAAATAAACTTATTAAGCTAAATATGATTATTATTTTTTTCATTATTGAAAATAAAATCAATTTTTATACCAAAAAAGAAACGAAAACAAAATTATAAGATAACAATCTTGATTTAACAAAATATTCAAAAAAATTTAAGCAACTTTAAGTTTTGATGTTGCAGATTTATTAAACTTCTTTTTGGCATAAGCCTGAGTAATCTTCAATTCTTTTATTTTGTTATCAGATGGAAGTTCAAACATTGCATCGTTAAGAGTAGCTTCCATTATTGAGCGAAGTCCTCTAGCTCCTAGTTTAAATTCAATAGAAGTATCAACAAAAAAGTCAAGAGCTTTATCATCAAAACTAATTTTAACATCATCCATTTCAAACAATTTTGTGAATTGTTTTACCAAAGAATTTTTTGGTTCTGTAAGAATTCTTTTAAGAATAACTTTTGAAAGTGGATGTAAATAGCTAACAACAGGTATCCGTCCAACTATTTCAGGAATAAGACCAAACATTCTTAAATCGGAAGGAGAAATATATTGAAGAAGGTTATCTCTGTTAATCTGTTCTTTTTCTTTATCAAAACTATAACCAATGATATTTGTACGCAATCGCGAAGCAATAATTTTATCTATTCCCTGGAACGCTCCACCGGTAACAAACAAAATATTTTGTGTATTAACCTGGATCATTTTTTGCTCAGGATGTTTTCTTCCTCCATGGGGTGGAACATTTACAATTGAACCTTCAAGAAGTTTTAATAAAGCCTGCTGAACACCCTCGCCGGAAACATCGCGTGTAATTGACGGGTTATCACTTTTTCTGGCAATTTTGTCAATTTCATCAATAAAAATAATTCCTCTTTCGGCAGCAGCTACATTATAATCAGCAGTTTGTAAAAGTCGTGATAAAATGCTTTCAACATCTTCGCCAACATACCCGGCTTCTGTCAAAATAGTAGCATCAGCAATACAAAAAGGAACATCGAGCATTTTGGCAATGGTACGCGCCATTAAAGTTTTTCCTGTTCCGGTTTCACCAACCAAAATAATATTTGATTTTTCTATTTCAACATCATCTGATTTAGCTTTAGCTGCAGGTATACTTATTCTTTTATAATGGTTGTAAACAGCAACTGAAAGTACTTTTTTTGCTTCATCCTGGCCAATAATATATTTGTCAAGATGTTTTTTTATTTCAATAGGTTTCTTGATATTAAGATCAGAAACTTGTTTTTCAGATTCAACTGAAAATTCTTCTCTTAAAATATTTTGAGCTTGTCCGATACACTCATCACATATAAAGGCTTCTCGTCCAGCAACAAGCATTTTAACTTTTGCCCGGCTTCTACCACAAAACGAACACTTATCAATTTTCCCTGCCATTGTTTTTTAATATCGTTCTATTGTTATTAAACGTGTTTAAAGAGAACTTCGTCAATCATACCATATTTTTTGGCTTCTTCCGATGTCATCCAATAATCTCTATCAGCGTCTTTCCAAATCTTGTTATATGTATGATTTGAATGATTAGCAATTATATCGTAAAGTTCTTTTTTTAGTTTTGAAATTTCTCTAGCAGTAATTTCAATATCCGAAGCTTGTCCCTGAGCGCCGCCCATAGGTTGATGAATAAGTATTCTTGAATGTTTTAATGCAGTTCGTTTTCCTTTTTCACCTGCGCATAAAAGTATTGCTCCCATAGAAGCAGCCATTCCGGTACAGATTGTAGCAACATCGGAAGAAATATATTGCATTGTATCATAAATACCCAAACCCGCATAAACAGATCCACCGGGTGTATTAAGATATATTTGTATATCTTTTTTTGCATCAACCGATTCGAGGAAAAGCAATTGTGCTTGAATAATATTTGCCACATAATCATCAATTGGTACGCCCAAAAATATGATCCTGTCCATCATCAATCTAGAGAAAACATCCATTGATGCAATGTTTAACTTTCTTTCTTCAATAATTGTTGGCGATATATAATTATCGTGAAATGAAGAATATTTATCAAGGGTTAAACTATTAATACCCCGATCTTTTATTGCGTATTTTCTAAATTCGTTACCGTTCATAAGAATAATTATTTATTGATTTCTTGCGCTAATTTAGTAAATTCTTCGAAAGTAACTTTCTTTTTATTTAATTTTAATTTCGATTTAAATAATTCTCCTAATTTTTCGTCGTAGAGTTGATCATTAATTTTTTTCATCTCTTCTTCGTTTTTCATAACAGACTCAATTATGCTATTAAGATGCTCGTCTGCTTCATTACCACCTTGTGGCATTGGCATCTGACTGGAAAGAAAATTCTTAATAAAATCTTTTATTTCCTGGTCTTCAACTTTTATTTTATTTTCAGTAATAATTTTATTCTCAATCAACTGCCATTTAAGTGATTTCTCATAACTGTCGTACTGAGTATCAATCTGTTCTTTTGTAATTTTATCAGTATTACTTTCAAGTAACCAGCGTTTTACAAACTCGTTTGGAAAAGAAATATCTGTTATTTCAATTAATTTTTCAATTGCATTACTCATAAAAAATTTGTCACTTTCAGGAACAAAAGATATTTCAGCCATTTTTTTTATTTGCTTACGCATTGCATCTTCATCTTTTATTTCTTCCTGCGGGAAAACTTTTTTATAAAGTTCTTCATTTAATTCAGCAGGTTCAATTCTTGTTATTTCAGAAACAGTAAACTCATAATCTGCATCCATCTTTTCTTTCTCATCTTTGCTGATACCAAGCATATTTGCAGTTTCAGCTTCGTTACCAGTTGCTTTTAAAGGATTAAATATGACTTTACTTTCTTTTTTAAGTTTGATAAATTCTTTTTGAATTTTATTATCTTTAAGCAAATCAATACTTATTGAAGATTCTTTTTTAACACTTTCTTCAATTATCTTTCCTTCAGAATCAAGCTGAACAAGTTCACCTTTCAGAATATCACCAATTTCAGATTCCTCAGGATTAATAGTAACACCGTTACGTTTTTTAATATCATCAACATAAATATCAATAGCTTTTTTATCAACCTTAATATTATGATAATCTACACTAATTTCTTCATTTAATTCCAAATTCACTTCCGGGTATAATCCTATATCAAAAAAGAACTCAAATTCCTTTTTATTGTCAAAATCAACCATCTCTGATTTTTCAGTATTTGGCAATGGTTGTCCAATAACATTTAATTTATTTTCTTCAATATATTTCTGAAGAGATTCAGATAAAACTTTGTTAACTTCATCAGCAACAACAGCTCTTCCATACATTTTATTAATTATTCCAGCGGGTACTTTCCCTGCTCTAAAACCCGGAATATTTGCTTTTTTACGATAATCTTTAAGTACAACCTGTACTTTTTCCCGATAATCATTTTCATTTACCTCAACTTTAAGAGTTGCAGTTAAGTCGCCGGTATTTTCTCTTGTAATGTTCATCAATCAATAATTTTAAGTAATACTACTATTTTCGAATACTAATTTCATATATTAAAAAAGAGGCTGTTCCTAATTTTCCATTCGAACAGCCTTCTATCAATAAAGTGCGGATGAAGGGACTCGAACCCCCATGCCTCGCGGCACTAGATCCTAAGTCTAGCGCGTCTACCAATTTCGCCACATCCGCGAACAAAATCTTTTATTTTTGGGAGTGCAAAATTAAACATTTTATTTATATCTCAAAACTATTTTACATAATTATTTCAAGCTATTTCACAACTTATATTTTCAACTGTATCATGTTTCCCAAATCTCTTTAAACAATAAACTTTACTAAATAACAATTCACATTACAGTTTTAAAAATAGCTATCATTATCATTCAACTTTTAAAATATGTTTTTTAAATCTGTTTACAGCAATTAGTGAAATAACTATACCTATCGATAATAATATTAATGATTTGTATACAATATTTATTGTTGGTAAATGTCTGTAAAAAATATCATACATACCTTGTATCGACCAATGATTAACAGAAAACATAGCCATTTTTTTCATGAACGGAGGCATTAAAAAAAACGGCATCATGCTACCGCCAATTGCTGACATAACAAGTATAATGATTGTTGATAAACTTTCAACTTGTTTTCTGCTTTTGCAAATAGAAGCCAGAAAAATACCAAAACTTGAACAGGCAAAAGCTGTTGCAATAAGGAGAATTATTAATGCAGGAAGATTAGAAAATATTTCAAGATCAAAAGCCAACCATGCAAAAACAAAAAGTACAAATAATTGTATCAAAGCTATTATGAATGTATAAAGCAATTTTCCAAATAATATTTCCAATGGATTAATTGGAGAATAAAGCAATCTTTTTAATGTGCCTTCTTCTTTTTCTTCCAATAAGGTAGCTCCCATTGCTGCCACGCTAAACAGCAGCATCATAACTGAAACACCTGCTACAGCCTGTATTAAAGCCCAGTTTGGTTCTTCATCAGCAAAAAGTTTTGTCATTTTTAAATTCATGCCTTGTGTTACTGGATTTTCACCTTTTGATTGAGCTCCAAAAAATTGTTCCTCAACCTGCTTATGAATATTACTTAATATTGCAGGAGAAAGATTTGCATTTTTTTCATCAATAAATTTAAAAATATTATTTTTGATTTTTTGCTGACCAATCATTCCCATCAAATTCGATATCAAAGCTTGCTGCAATAAACCAATCTCTGCTTCACGCGATTCGTCATAAAACAACTCCATTGGCACATCATTTCCGTTTTCTATTGAGTCGGTACAACCTTCATAAAATGTAAGCACAGCCATTCTTTTGCCTTCTTTGATAGCTTTTTTTGCATCTACAAGAGATATTTGCTCAATATCTAATTCTTTTAAGCTGTCTAATTTTGTTATTATGTTTTGTGTTATTTCAGTGCTGTCCTGATCCGATACCAATAATTTAATTGGATTGGATTTACCTCCACCGCTTATCCCTCCAAAGCCAATCGTAAACAGTGTTACCAAAATTATTGGCAGCATAAAAGTTAATAATACAGCTTTTATGTCGGTAACAAATAATTTCAGGTCTTTAAGTGTTAATTTTATCATTGTTTTACAATTTTAATCGTGTAATTTTCTTCCTGTTAATTCTAAAAATAATGATTCGAGATTTGTTTTTTTCAATTCAATATTTGTAATGTTAATATCAATAGTATTTAATTTGTTAATTATTTTAGAAAGGTCAGTGTTGATATTATTACTGTAAAATTTGATAAAATTATCATTGATGTCAAATTTGTTTTTAATTGAATTTGATATTATATCTTTTTTATTTTCAAATTCAGAATCAGAGTGAATAATAATTGATTCTGATATTTTCGATAATTTTTTTAAATCGTTGATAGAACCTTGAGCAATAATTTTACCATAGTCAATAATACTGATTTTATCACAAAGCTTTTCAACTTCTTCCATATAATGAGTAGTATAAATTATTGTAGTTCCATTTTTGTGAAGTTTTTGAAGTGCTTCAAAAATAAAATTCCTGCTTTGAGGATCAACACCAACAGTAGGTTCGTCCATAAGAAGTACCTCCGGCGAATGTAATAAAGCACATGCAATATTAATCCTTCTTTTCATGCCTCCTGAAAATGTTTTTATCTTATGATGTTTTCTCTTCTCTAAACCCATCAAATCTAATAATTCATTTACTCGTATAGATAATATTGAACTTTTGATTTTGTACAACTTACCCCAAAACATTAAATTCTCATAGGCTGATAAATCATCATATAATGCTATTTCCTGAGGTACTATCCCGATATAATTTTTACATTTTTTTGAATCTATTTTCAAATCAAAACCATTAATAAAAACATCTCCTTTGTCGGGTTTTAGTATAGTGCTAAGAATATTTATTATTGTGGTTTTTCCGGCTCCGTTAGGCCCCAGCAAACCATAAAACTCACCTTTATTTATGGTAATATCTATGCCTTTTAATGCTTGTATCTTTCCATAAGATTTATATAAATTTTTGATTTTTATCATAAAAAGAGTTTTGCGATAATAAATGTATTTTAAAATGTACTAATTTAATTTTTTATAACTAGTCAGTACTTAAAGTTATCTAGCAAAAGTACACCAATAAACAAATTAATTGCTATATCGGTAAAATAATACAGAAAAGCACTCCTAAGAAAACCAAATCCAAATATTAGTTCACCTACCTTTATTTGTCTTATCGCAGTAAAACAATATTTATCAAATAATACCAACTGAACATCCAAATTACCGATATATTTCGTTTCTTTTTTCCTT
>CAYOKJ010000007.1:0-39444 GCA_964404485.1 uncultured Bacteroidales bacterium
GAAAGGATTGATATAAGTGTATGATAAAACAATATTAAAATCTCAAAAAAATAAATATTTATGATTTTAGAATTTAGATTTCTACCAAAACCGCTAACTGAAAATAAGTTAAGATACAGATTAACTGTGAAAAATTATGAATTTAATTTTGAAAATAATATGTACTTGCACGGAACAGAATTGCAAAATTGTTAAGAATTAGTATAATAAAATTTCTGAACCTCGTATTTTTACTTCCGTCTGCAATCTTTCAACTTCAGTTTATTAACTCCCTAAAACTTCGCAATAATTTTAACATTAATTTGTCTTGGAGTTAGATAATTTGGAACAGCATATTGACGGTTTCTAACATCTTTAATCCAAATGTAAGAAACAGTATTATTGATTTGTAGAAGATTAAAAACCTCTGCACTTATCCAAAGTGAACTGAAATATTTTAATGGATTTTTTGGTGAAAAGATTGTGTTTTCTCCTATTAATTGTTTCGAAAATCCAATATCAACTCTTCGATAAGGAGGGATTCTTAAAGTGTGTTTATATTTTTCGGAATCGGGTGGACCAAAAGGTAAACTGCTGCCGAAAACCAATTTTAAATGCATTTTGTAAGTTGGATTCTTGGGTAGATAATCCTGAAAGAAAAGGCTGAAATTTACTCTTTGGTCGGTTGGACGAGGAATATAACCAGGCTCAAATCTTGTGCTGTCAATGGCATCATCATTAAAAGTAAAACCCGGAATTATTTTTTCACCATCAGAATTATAATATTCATAATAAAAATCATCATCAATATCTTCCTGAGTTTTCATTATTGATAAACTTGCCCAAGATTCAATTCCTTTTACAAATTCTCCGTTTACTTTCAAATCTATGCCTGTGGCGTAACCATGAGCATTATTTTCGGCATAATATCTTATGCGGACATTATCAATTTCGTATGGTATAATATCATCAAGGTGCTTATAATAAATTTCAGAAGTAAATTTAAATGGTCTTGCGAGAGCAGTAAAATTCCAATCGCTCCCCAATACAAAATGAATGGATTTTTGAGCTTTAATATTATAATTTATATTCCCATCGAAATCTCTTAATTCACGATAGAAAGGTGGTTGATAATAATACCCGCTTGAAAATCTAAAAAGGATATCATTATTCCATAAAGGTTTTAATGAAACTGATACTCTGGGGCTAAGCAAAAATTGTTTGTTAAAATCCCAGTAACTTGTTCTTATTCCACCGGTAATTGTTATATCAGATTTCAAACCTTTAAAATCCCATGTGTTTTGCACAAATCCGGAAAATCGGTTTGAAGCAATATCAATATCAGTTTTTATCAAGCTAAACATTTCCAGGTCTGGATGAGGAGGAAATAAATTACCAACAAAATTTGCTGGATTTGGAATTGAAAAACCCGCTGAATCAACCATCTCCCATTCATTAATCCTGTCGTTGATAATCTCGTATTTATACTTTATCCCCCATTGTAAAAGATTAACCACATCGCTATATGTTCCTTTATGCTCAAGGCTGAAAACTTTTGCATTCAAGCTGTTTCGCGCATGGTCGATAAAAGTGCCAACACCTTGTGCTTCAACGACATCTCCAAACTCTTCGCTTCCAAAATCAGTTTCTAATCGCCCAATCCAATATTGACTTTGAATATCAAAAGTCTCACTTTCAATAGTATTAAAAGCAGAAGTAATAAATCTTAAATTTAAGTTATTATTTGGCTGATATGATGCAGAAAGTGCTCCAAAATATGTTTCAAATCTGTCAACTTCCTGACCGTCGAAATAAATTTTCAATCTGTATGCTTCCTGGATTGTACCAAAATTTGTTTCCCTGTTTTTAGGAATAAAATGATATGAATTACGAGCATAATTACCAAGAAATGAAAACTCCCAATTATTGTCGGAATAATAATTTATCATTGTCTGGATGTCGGCAAAGGATGGTTTATAATCTCCTTTTGTTTCCAAACCTTTTAAAATATATTGATTTGATTTTTGTCGTACTCCGAGTAAATACGACATCTTTTTATTTTTTGTTATTCCTTCGACATGAGCTTGAGCACCCAACAAACTTGCTGTTACAGAGCCTGCAAATTCTGTTGGTTTCTTGTACTGAATATCAAGAACCGATGACATTTTATCACCGTACTTTGCGTCAAATCCTCCGGCAGAAAATAGTATTGATGAAACAAGAGATGAGTTTAAAAAACTCAATCCTTCCTGCTGCCCTGAACGAATTAAAAAAGGACGATATATTTCAACACCATTTACATAAACAAGATTCTCATCAAAATTACCTCCTCGTACCGAATATTGTGAGCTTAATTCATTACTTGATGAAACTCCCGGTAAGGTTTTAATCAAGTCTTCAATTCCTCCCGAAATTGTTGGGATAAATGTTGTTTCTTTTGGATTGATACGAGTCAGATTTGTTTTTCTAATTCGGTTATCTTTAACTTCAAAACTCGGTAAGTCAGTGGTGGAGATCGAAAGAATACTATTTATTTCTTTCTTTGTGTTTTCATGCAAAAGCACACTAAATCGCAATTTTTTATATCCGACACATGAAATTATTAATGAGACATCTTTGTTAGCGGGGATAGTGAGTTCGTAATATCCGTTTTTATCTGTTGTTGTACCACCGGAATATCCAAAAGCAGAAACATTTACTAACTCAATGGGATTTTTATCTTTATCAGTGATAATTCCAAAAATAAAAGCTCTTTTTTGTCCGAATGTATTTATGCTTACAAATAGTAAAATTACTATAAGTGTTCTGTTCAACAAACTCATTGTTTTTTCTGAATTCAAAAACTAATCTTTATCTTTTTTCTTAAATTTCCCGTCTCGCCACGCCTTAATAAATTTAGCCCATGCAAAAGGATTTAAAATAGAGATGGGTTGCATTTGACCAGCATAATATAATTTGCTGTGACGTCTGTCCATTACATTTCTGTAATTCATGCTGGCACTCATCCTCATGTTTTCACCTTTTTGCCTAAGTTTTTCTTTATCAAGATTTTTTCGAGCAATTGCAAGGTCATCATCAGGAATATCGAGTTCCAAAAATGCTTGCTTAAATTGCTCTTTTGTTGGCCAGGGATAAATAACGGTTTCAGTTAGCATTATAGTATCCGAAGACATAATTTGTATTAAAGAATATCTGTGAGATGAGATTGTGTCAGGAATACAAAAAGTGTCTTTTTTATATCCTATTGATGAAAAAACAATAGTGTCCTGTTTTTTTGCAACGAAAGAAAAATATCCATAATAATCGCTAATGGTTCCCCAGCTTGTGTTTGAATTGATAATATGTGTGAATGGGATAGCTTTTATGCTATCTGCTGAAACCACAACCCCGGAAAATTGAATTAGTTCTTTATTAGATTGCTGTGCGAAAATATTTCCGCCAAGAAAAAAGAAAACTAAAACTGCAATTATTTTTTGATAAACTTTCATTCAGATAAAATGATAATTTTATTTTCAAACAAAAATATATTTCTTTTTTTATGTTATGAAATATTTAACTATTGTTAACAATAAAAGACATGGATAAGTGCAAAAAAAATACTGCTAACGAAAACGATAGCAGCATTTTGATATATTTTGTGTTGATATATTTTAAAGATAACCATTTTCTTTGGCTTCCTTCAGGCATACTTCTAAACCTTTTTTATTGATTCTGCGTAAGCCATCAGTTGATACTTTTAAAGTAATCCATTTGTCTTCTTCCTTAATATAAAATTTTTTAGTCTGAAGATTAGGATAAAACTTTCTTCTTGTTTTTGCATGTGATTTAGAAACATTATTTCCTGTAATCACTTTCTTTCCTGTTATTTGACACACTCTTGACATCTCAGTATTCTTTTGTTTTTTGCATTTTTAAAACGGAGTGCAAAGAACGCAAATTTTTTTTAAACAGACAAATGTTAATTAAAATATTTTTTAAATTATTTTAATGTCTTGAAAATTAATAATTAATTTTTTGATGAAATGCTATTTTGGGATTGGGAATAAAGGATTATTATAAATAATTAGAATCTATTTATTTATTCATCCTCAACTAGTTACCAGCAAATATCATCAATCATTATCAATTACTCTTTTTCTGCCAACAATTCTTTTCTTAACATATCCAAAGCCATAAGAGCAGTTTTTCTGATATTTCTTCCACGATGTTCTCCGAAAAGGAATTTTTTTACTATTACCTTTTCGGGAGTGGCAATGGCAATCCAGATCGTTCCAACAGGTTTTTCTTCAGACCCTCCCAAAGGACCTGCGATTCCGGAAACTGCAATCGAATAATCTGTATTTATTTTATTTTTTACGCCAACAGCCATTTGTGTAACTACCTCTTTGCTAACAGCTCCATGTTCGATTATCGATTGTTTTGATACTCCTAAAATATTTTCTTTTATCTCGTTCGAATAAGAAATAATTGATCCTGAATAGTAATCAGAGCTTCCTGAAATGCTTGTAATAAGATGAGAAATATATCCGCCGGTGCAACTTTCAGCGGTTGATAAAGTTTTATTGTTTTTGTTTAAAAGACCACCAACAATAGTTTCTAAATTATCATTATCATAACCAAAAATTAATTTAGGAATAATGTTGTGCAATTTTTTAATCTCTAATTCGAGCTGTTTATTTAAAGGTTTATATTTTTCTCCTCTCGCCGACAAACGTAATCTTACTATTCCGGGTTGAGGTAGATATGCAAGTTTAATGTTTTCAGGAAGTTTGTTTTCCCAATCCGAAATAATTTCAGATAAAAATGATTCTCCTTTTCCTTGAGTAAGAATAGTTTTATGAATAATTGCAGGAGTGTTAAATTGCTTTTTGAGTTTTGGAATTATTGATTCTGTCATCATTTGCTTCATCTCAAAAGGAACTCCCGGCATTGAAACAAAAATTTTTCCATTTTTGTCGAACAACATTCCTGAAGCAGTTCCGTTGGGGTTGGCAATCGGAGTACAGCTTTTGGGTAATTCAGCTTGTTGGCGATTAATTTCTGTTATTATAAATCCTCTTGCATAAAAAATGTTTTCAACTTGCTTAAAAGCTCTTTCATTAAAAACCAATTCCGTATTAAAATATTCGCAAAGCGTTTCTTTTGTAATATCATCTTTTGTGGGACCAAGTCCACCGGTTAATAAAATAACATCTGCTCGTTTTTGGGCATCATTTAATGATGAAATAATATCATCTTTTTTGTCAGAAACAGTTGTTATTCGTATTACTTCAAAACCTGCATTATTTAATTCCTGCGACATCCAGGCAGCATTTGTATTAATAACTTGCCCAATTAAGATTTCATCACCAATTGATATTATTTCTGTTTGCATATTATTGTTTTTTGCAAAAATAGTTATAAAATTTGTTGTGATATGATTCTCATTTGTACATTTGCAAAGTTTAATAATAGTGAATATGAAAAGAATAGAAGAATCTCAACTAATAGTAAATTCAGAAGGGAAAATTTATCATCTGGATTTGAGACCTGAAAATATTGCAGATACAATTATTCTGGTTGGAGATCCTCAACGTGTTCCTAAAATTTCAAAATATTTCGACAAAATCGAATTTAAAAATATAAACCGGGAAATTGCTACTCGTACAGGATATATTAATGGTAAGCATTTGAGTGTAATCTCAACCGGTATGGGAACTGATAATATTGATATTGTTTTGAACGAACTTGACGCTCTGGCAAACATTGATTTAAATAAGCGTGTTGTCAAAGAAAAACACACTTCCATGAATCTTATTAGATTGGGAACTTCAGGGGCAGTTCAAAAGGACATTGAAATTGACTCTTTTGCAGTTTCAAAATATGGACTTGGGCTTGATGGACTTTTAAGATATTATGATGCAAGCACGAGTGTTTGTGAAGAAGAAATGCTTAGTGAATTTTATAAGCAAACAGACTGGCCAAAAGATTTATCAAAACCTTATGTTGTTAAATGTACCGAAAATTTACTTGATAAAATTGGTGATGGAATGATAAGTGGGATTACAGCTACAGCTCCAGGATTCTACGGTCCTCAAGGCAGAGCACTCCGACTTAAACTTAAATACCCTGATCTTATTGATAGAATTGGAACCTATAATTTTAGAGGCGAAAGAGTGATAAATTTTGAAATGGAAACTTCAGCTTTGTATGGTCTTGGAAAAATGCTTGGACATAATGTGTTGACAGTCTGCGCTGTTATTGCCAACAGAATTACTGAAAAGTATAGCAAAGATTATCAAAAAACAATAAACAATTTAATTGAAATAGTGTTGGAAAGAGTGAGTGCTGTTTAGTACCCCTAAGAAATTCAGTTTTTTGTTTTGGTTTTTTTTAGGAGACAGGAAAAAACAGAGAAAATCCACCATTAATTAGTGTTTATCCATATAATTTGTGTTTAATTCAGAATGTTTGAATTCAAGACTTAAGAAACCTTAAATTTAGGAATTTGCTTTTGTAAATAACTGATTTTAAAGATGAGCGTAAAGAAGATATCGGACCCTCCGGACAAACAATAGTTAATAAAATTTTAATATCTTTTTCTCATTATTGATTTTTGATTTGAAGTAAATTGCAATTTTATATTTTAAAAGATTGCAAAATAATTTTATGTCATTTAATCAACAAAACAAGGAGTTAACAGCATTAATTAAATTACTCGACGAGCCAAACGAATCAATATATTCGAGTATTGAAGATAAGATTTTTTCATATGGTTTGTATGCTGTGCCTTTTCTAGAGAATGTTTGGCAGAACTCATTTGATAATTTGATTAACATAAGAATTGAAAAAATTATTCATAAAATAAATTTCAAAAAAACAGCGAGTGAAATAAAATCATGGTCAGAAAATAGTGAAAATGATTTACTTGATGGATTTATTTTAGTTTCAAAATATCAATACCCAAACCTTGAAAAAGAAGACATTTTAAAAAAACTTGGGAAAATAATAAGAGATGCTTGGATTGAACTAAATACTGAACTTACCGGTCTCGAAAAAATAAAAGTAATCAACCATATTATTTTCAAAGTTCATAATTTTAAAGGAAACAAAAATGATTTTTATACTTCAGAGGATTATTTTATAAATAATTTACTTGATTCGAGAATTGGCAATCATCTTTCTCTTGGAATTTTATATTTAATTATTGCACGAAGAGTGGATGTGCCAATTTTTGGTGTTGATCTTCCAAAACAATTTATTCTCACTTATCTTGATAATGGTAATTCCTTTTTTTATATCAACCCTTTTAATAAAGGAACTGCTTTTACAAAAAACGAAGTTGAGGAATATATCAGGCAATTAAATCTTGAAATAAAACCGTCATATTTTCTTCCATGCGAAAACAAACGAATTATTGGGCGATTGCTCGAAGGGCTTTTCACTTCTTACAATAATGATGGATATCTTGAAAAAGCAGAAGAAGTTAAATATTTGCTTGATCAGATTGATTAAACTTCTTTTACTTTTGATTTATACAATTCTTACAATGATTAATTAGTAAATATGTGATGATTTTGTTGCTATTCTGAATTCGAATAATAATATTTATTTTTTAGTAGTAACCATAAAAATAAAATGATTGTTCTTAAATTTTCTTAGAGTCTTCGTGTCTTAGTGGCCGTTTCTTTTGTCTCAAAGTCACAAAGCATCGCAAAGAAATAATCATAAGTTACACGAAATAAACTAGTAAATAATCAAATTTTGCTTATTAAATGGTATTGAATTTAGGTGTTTTTTTTTCTGGTCAGAGGATTCTTTTTATTGTTTTCAGGATTATTTTCAAATCAGTAATAAGCCCCTTTTCGGAAATGTATTTTAAATTCAATTTTAATTTAGCCGGCATTATTTCTTCTATATAAAGCTTTTCCGGGTTCTCAGCTTTCCCGAGTATTTCATTTTCATTGATGAATTTTAAAGAAGCATAATCAGTTAAACCGGGTTTTACTTTAAGAACCTTTTTTTGATTTTCATTATATAGTTCAACATATTTCCTGACTTCAGGACGAGGACCAACAATGCTCATATCACCTTTCAAAATATTAAAAAGTTGAGGAAGTTCATCAAGTTTATATTTTCTTAAAAAATAACCAACACGGCTTATCCTGCTGTCTTTTCCGCCAACAGTTAAAAGACCCGCTTTTGATGAACCGGGTTTCATGCTACGGAATTTATACAATTTAAAATCAATATTATTTTTCCCGACTCTAATTTGTCTGTAAAATATTCCTCCACGGGAATCAATAATTATCAAAAAAGAAATTATGATAAAAACAGGAGACAGAATTATAATCCCTGTAAATGAAAAAAATATGTCGAAAATGCGTTTCAAAATGGATTTGTTTTGAGCTCGAAAGTAGTAAATTTTTTATCACATTTTTCCGTTAGTATAATATTATTTGTTACTTTTATAACAAAATTACTCAAACATTTATGCTTGTTAAACCCAAAATACAAAATACAAACGTTTATACATTATTGTATATAATTAATCATCAGACGTTTACCCCCCCCCCTTAACTATTTTTGCATTATTTGCATAAACTACCTCGCCAATTTGTTTTATGCTTTTTATCTACAGCATGCATCAGTTTATGTTTTTTCTTATTTATATTTAAGAAGCAATGTTAACAATTTTTGTAAATATCTGCCTTGTTGTAAAATAAATTATATATTTAAAATTTGTAAAAATAAATTTGATAAACATAGCTACTCTGAATAAAGCTTGTTGTTTCAGAGTAGCTAAAAAATGACAAAAATAAATTTAAGGTAAAATCTTATAAACTGGCAAAATTTATATTTAGGCTTTGCTGGTCTGCAACGATATTTGGTTTTACCATAAAAAAAATTAGGAATATTTGTGAAATTAAAAATTAAATAAAATGAAAATTAAAAATTTATTAATTTATATCGGATTTGCAGGAATATTAATTCTTGGAATTTTTATTTATTCCTGCTCAAAGGAATCTCCTAATTTGGGAGAAAATAATCAAATACCAGATGAAGTAATTAAGGAGATTTGTCCAGACTGCGAATCTTATGCTTTTTGGCTTCCTGAAAATACTACAATTGAGAATATCCAAGGTGAAAATGGAGGTGAAATAATTATGACAGCTCCAGAGGGTTACTTATATTATGGGTTTTCATCAGATTCTTCATTAATCTCTTATAATAATAAGACTCTACCTTTTGGTAGTTCTGTAACTGTTACTTGCGACTGTACTAATGGTAGTGATGAAAATTGCGATCCTGTTGGACATAATGGAACTATTACTTGTGTCATAGAACCAGGCTGTACAACATGTGAAAGAAAGGAGAAAGTAAAAGATCCTGATGCAAAAGAAAACGAAATCGAAATATTAACAGGTGGATTTATCAATCCTGATTTAGGAATATCATTTGCACAACCTGAAGATAATTTACCATATGCTTTTGAAGCAATGCTTTACTATCCTGAACTAAAAGTCCAATTTGGTAGTTTTATTTTAAATTATTATGACGATTTTAATGCAATACCGGAACCAATCGGTGATGGTGGGCAAGTTACAGCTCCTTCAGGTTATAGATTTTATGTTCTTAATGCTTTTGGTCGCGCTATTGTTACATTGCTTCCGGAAAATAAAGAAGCTGGTGCAGGAGGTGTGTCATACTCTTGTGATTGTTCGGGTACAGGTGTATGCGATGTAAAGAAAAAATATGTTCCTTTAGCTGGTGCTTTCTATTTTTGTGAGAAAAACGAATCTAATCCATGTACTAAAGCATGTAATACAATGACTGTCTCAGATGATAGTAAAAATGAAGTTTATACATACACATATTATTTCTTTTAAACTGGGACCGAACAAGAATGCAAAATTTTATGTACAAAACTTACTTTAGATCAATTAATATATTATATAGACAATCGCAAAGTATATGCATTTTAGTATAGAATATTTATAGCTTGGTCAATAATTTGGCCAAGCTTTGATTAAATCATACAAATATGAAGTTTTTATATTCCATAGTTTTTATATTGTTTTTCTTGAAATTCTCTTTTTCGCAGAAATCCAATTTATTTGATAAAACAGATTATAAAATATTTGAAAAGGAAATAATAGCAAATTCATTAAATTTCATTTGGGTATATTCAGCCAATAGTTGCTCTTTAAAAGATCAAGCTAATTTATTTGAAGATATAAAAGTTAAAAATTTCTATTCTGCTAATTTTCATAATTTCTCAATTTCTATTAATACATTGGATAGTATCAATTTCAAAAAAATCATAATAGAAAAATCAGGTTATTACTTTATAAATTCATCATTTTCAATAGTTCATAAACACTTAAAAAATTCCAAAACACCAGATGAATTAATTCAAATAGGAAAAATCGCATTAGACTCATCAAGAAGATATCATACAATAAATCAACAATATTTAAATGGTGAAAGAAATATTGATTTTTTGCTACAATATTTGAAAACGAGAAAGAATGCTAAAGAAATTACATCTAAAGATATTGACGAATTTGTTTCATTAATTGATTCATCAAATTACAATTCGCCATCAACAATAGAATTTCTTTACGATTATTTTTTTTGCAGGACATACGATTTAGGATACTATTATTTTGATGTTAGCAGTAAAGAATTTGAAATTTTATTAAATAACAGAGATCTATTTGTTGAAGTATATGATACTACACAAGTTGATTTAAGGATTAATGCTTTATTAGAATTCGGTTTATCTGAATGGATAAATCATATGAATTTAAAAGTAATTGAAAAATCTGCAAGTTTTTTAAATGATACTATTCCAACCTATAAATTAAATGATACTGATGGTAATGTACTTTTGTATTTAAAGGGGGATAAAAATGATACAATAGATAAAGTTAACGCTTTGAGAGCATTTTATTTTCTTGAAATTGGCGATACATCTAATTATTTATTAAATGAGAGTAAATATTTAAAATTGTCAAAAAAGAATCCTCCCGGATTATTTTTTGTGGCTAATTACTATTTTAGAAACATTGATGATAAATATTTTATTAATAAAGCGGAAACTATAACTCGCCAAGCCTATGAGCTTGATGAGAATAGCTATGAAATTGTAGGGCTGTTGGCTGAAATATTGTATAAAAAAAATAAATATAATAAATCTATGATTTTTATTGAGAAGGCAATTCAATTATACATAGAGAACGGAATAAGACCAAGTAAGTTTGAAATAATGAAAGATAATATTATCAAAATATCGAAAAAGGATTGAATAAATTATTAAATGTACACCCGGGCGAAATACTTTTGGAGGAATTTCTGCAACCGTTGAAAATATCAGCATACAGATTGTCGAAAAATTTAGAGATACCTCAAACAAGGATTTCTCAAATAATAAAAGGAAATAGAAGCATTACAGCGGATACTGCATTACGACTAAGTTCTTTTTTTGGTAATTCTGCAAAATTTTGGCTTGGACTACAAGATGATTATGACATAGAAGAAGTAAAAAATAATCATGCAGAAATATTTAATAAGATCAAATTGACAAGACAAATAAATACTGCACAGCAAAGTGTATAAATTATTGAGCGTAAGAATTCAAAAAAAATAAGTATTTTTTAGCCACAGATTCACAGATTTTTCTGTAATAATAATTATATTAATTCAATAAATTAATCTGAGAATCTGTGGCAATTTATTATATATTTTCTTCCACTGATTCAACAAAAGCTTTAACAACAATTTTTACATCTTCTTTGCTTAAATTATAGTAAACCGGCAAACTGATCTCGCATGAATAATTTTTATAAGAAACCGGATAATCCTTAATATCATACCCAAGATTTTTATAAAAACTCATCATTGGAAGTGGGACAAAATGAACATTTACAGCTACCTTTTTGTCAAAAATCGACTGAATTATTTTGTCACGTTTTTCTTCATAAATCCCATTTACACGTAAAAGAAAAGCATGATATGAAGATGATTTTTCGGTGGTTTCGTAAACAGGTATTTTTGCCCATTCATATTTTAATAATTCCTTTGAATATTGATCAAAAATCTGTTTTCTTTTCACGATCATATCATTATCGTATCTGTCAATTTCGACCAAACCCATTGATGCTTGCACATCCGTCATATTATATTTGTATCCGGCTTCTACGATATCGTATTTCCAGTTCCTGATTTTTACTTTTGAATAAGCATCTTTTGTTTGTCCGTGAAGGGATTTAATATTTAGTTCTTTGTAAATTTCGGGATTATTAAAAGGTTCAGGAAGATTTAAGCAGATAGCACCACCCTCGGCGGTTGTAAGATTTTTAACCGCATGAAACGAATAAACAGTAATATCTGTCAGCGAGCCAGTTTTTCTACCTTTATATTTTGCACCAATAGAATGTGCTGCGTCAGAAAGCACTAAAATTCTTCCCAGAGATTTTTGTTCTTCTGTTTTTGCGATAAAAAGTTTGCTAATATTTTCTTTTTTTACCAAAGAATTTATCTCATCATAATCACAAGGAAATCCTGCCAGATCAACAGGTATGATAACTTTAGTTTTTGTTGTGATAGCTTTTTCGATTTCCTTTACGGAGATGTTAAAATCACTTTCGTTAACATCAACAAAAACAGGTTTTGCTCCACAATGGATTATAACATTTGCAGTTGCGCAATAAGTATATGCTGGTAAAATAACTTCGTCTCCTTCACCAACACCAAACCATCGCAACATAAGTTCCAACCCTGCCGAGCCTGAGCTGACACACAAAGTAGTTTTGTGTCCGGCATAGACAGTTAATTTTTTCTCGAAAAGTTTGGTTTTCGGGCCTGTGGTTATCCACCCTGATTTCAGCGTGTCAACAACTTCATCTATTATTTTTTGATCCATACGAGGAGGTGAAAAAGGTATCATTTGTTTTATTTGTAATTTTTAAGATAATCCGAAGTATTTTTTTCTACTCTGTTAAGAATGTCTGTAGAATCAGATTTAATGAATTTTTCCCCGGTAATTTTTTCATATAGCTCAATGTATCTTTCAGAAACACTGTTTACAAATTCTTCTGTCATTTCAGGAATTTTCTGTCCTTCTTTTCCCTGAAATCCTTTTTCCATCAACCATTCGCGAACAAATTCTTTTGAGAGTTGTTTTTGGGCTTCATTGTTATTCTGTCGCTCATTGTAACCTTTTTTATAAAAATATCTTGAAGAATCAGGTGTGTGAATTTCATCAATAAGGAAAATTTTATCACCAACTTTACCGAACTCATATTTTGTATCAACGAGAATTAAGCCCATTTTATCTGCTATATTGGTTCCTCTTTCAAAAAGCTCTTGTGTGTAATGTTCAAGCATCTGATAATCCATTCCGCAAACAAGATGGCTTTTAATAATTTCCTCTCTCGAAATATCCTCATCATGCCCAAATTCAGCTTTTGTTGTAGGAGTGATAATTGGCTCAGGAAATTTTTGATTTTCTTTCATTCCTTCTTGGAGAGTCACTCCGCAAAGAGTTCTTTTTCCTGCTTTATATTCGCGCCAGGCATGGCCGGTCAGATATCCTCTGATCACCATTTCAACTTTATATGGTTCACAAAATTTACCAACTGTTACCATTGGGTCAGGAGTTGCGATTTTCCAGTTTGGAACAATATCTTCGGTAGCATCAAGAAATTTTGCTGCAATCTGATTTAATACTTGTCCTTTAAAAGGGATTCCAGCAGGAAGAACAACATCGAATGCCGAGATACGATCACTTACCACCATTACCAGTAATTTGTCATCAATATTATAAACATCCCTTACTTTTCCTTCGTAGTGGTTTTTCTGTCCCGAAAAATTGAAGTTATTTTTTAATATTGCATTTGCCATGATTTTCTCTTGTTTGATTTTTTTACAAAAGTAGGAAATTTCTTTTTGTTAAAAAATCCTCCAGATTTCTAAAATCTGGAGGATTTGTAGTTTAAAATTTTGTTGAAAATTAATGTGAAGTAAATTTGGCTTTTAACACAGTATTTTGATTAGCTGCATGGCTATTTAATGTTAGCATATTTTAGAATAAAATTTAAAATTTCTCCTTTAGGATATTTGATGCAAATAAAAATCATTTATGCTAAAATAATCTTAATTATGCACTTCAAAGTTTCTTGCTATATAGCATATTATGAATTGTTACTTTTATAATAAGTGTTTATCTAAAAAAAATTTCAAAGGATTCAAATAATCTGAATCCAAATTCCAGAATTCTGTTTTTTTGTAATTTCTTTTTCTCTCTTTAATTTTTTCTTTTTGTGACCTTGTTTCACCAAGTAAAGCTTCCAAATAACCGTAAATTTTTGTTTTCTTAGCTGGTGTAGTTAATGGATTTGTTCTTCCTTCAATTGATTTAGAGCGTAGACAAGTTTCGTAACTATCCCAACAATCAAAGATTGGAGAATTTTTTGGATTGATAATACTTTCTAAAACTGTTTCTAAATCACCTGAATCCGAATGATTTGGCCATAAAAAAATTTCAAAATCAAGATTCGTTTCTTGCCTCCATTCTTCAATTTCATTAAGTCTTACCCTAAAATTATTATTAGCATCAAATATTAATAAATTAGTACCATCATCATCTGTATTTTGAGTCATCTTATTTCTTACTTTCTCACCATCACTTCCATCTGAAAAAATATTTGTCCAGCCTTCAGTTTCAATAATATCATTTTTTCCTAATTGGACATTATATTTCTGAGAAATAAAATCTTTTATAAATTTCTTATCTGCGATACCTTCAACAAATATTTTAACTTCCATATCTACTATCTAATTTCAGTTTCTCTTTCAATTGCATCTTTAAAACCTTTATAAGTATATTTATAGGTTTTTATGCCCGATTTCTTCGTATGTGAAACTGTAAAAACACTTAATTTGTCTTGAGAATTTTGGTAACTTGATTCCTCCAATAATTCTTCTAAGCTTTTTAAAGTTTCAATACTATGCGAAGTAATAAACAATTGAACACTAAATTCCTTTGAAATAGAAATAATACTTTCCCAAAGTGATTTATGAGCAGAATAATGTAATCCGTTTTCAATCTCATCTATTAAAACTATACTATTTTTCTTCTCGGCAATAGTTGTAATAATATTTAAATATTTACGAACTCCATCTCCTGCAATATAACTTGGCATTAATTCTGTAATATTTTTATAACTAAAAAAAATACCATCTGGAAGAGCATGTATAGATTCAATGTTTGAATCTATTTTTCTTAACGCTTTTAAAATAATGTCTCCTTTTTTTCTTTTTACAATTTCAGAATACCTGGCAAGCGCAGTAATATCCTTACTATTACCTGCAATATATACAGCATGTAGTTCTTCATTATACTTCTTATTCTGGTTTTGAATTATTTCAGGTGGATTAAATACTATCGAACTTTTATAATTTTTTTTCGAATCATGTCTTTGCTTCAAATAAAACTCAAGTTCCAGTCCAGTAACTTTTGGCGATGCAGTAGAAGCATCAATAGAAATTTCATCAGTCGTAGTTTTTGTGTTGAGTCCCTCTGTTATAGCTGTTTTCGTAAAAATAGGGTTGAGTGTCAATTTTCTAACTGTTGTATCAGAAAATGAACATTCAAATTCTGGTTTATTATTAAAATCAAGTTTATAAAATAAATATTTGAATTCATCAGCATTTTTAATATTCAGTCCTCTTAAGCGATTGATATTTTCAGGTAACATAGGATTAGACATTCCTATCAATAAAAAAAATGCTTCAAGCAAAGATGATTTACCAGAATTATTTTTTCCAATTAGAAGATTGATTTCACTAAATCCGTCTATTTGCAGGTTGTCAAATCCCCTAAAGTTCCTAATTTTGATGCTATTAAGTAAATTCATATTTTTTATATTATTAAAATACCAAAGATATAAAAATTTAAGCAATTAGCTTTATTGGCATTTTGTTTATAAAAATAATCTAATTTTTAAATTTCGTATAATATTTATAACTATGTTTAATAGCGAGTAAATATGTTTACTTTATAAGTTATTTTAACAAAAGTATAAAATTAATATGAAAATTTTGAATTAATTGATTGTTTATTACTTTTTTTCCGCATCCTCACCATAAGTAGTTATTATTTTAGTAACCAACTTATGCCTGATGATATTATTTTCATCAAGAATTGCAAAAACATTCTCGAGAGTACGACCTTTCATAAATGTCAGAGGAGCGATTTCAATTGTTTCGTTGGCGTAATATTTGGAATGCCATGCACAATAAAGGCGTAATATATGGAATCATAAGCACAATAATGGCGTAATATTTGGAATTGTGATATTATTGTATTATGTTTGCACAGTTATTTACTGTAAAAAATGAAAAACAGAACGCTATCAGAAACAATTCTTAAGAAAAGTTCTTCACACTTTGGAAGAATTATTGTAGTTACAGGAGCCCGACAAACAGGAAAAACAACTCTTGTAAGGAAAATCTTCCCAAATTATCCTTATATCTCTATTGAAGATCCGGTAGTCGTTGAAGAGTATAAAAAACTAACAGCCTCACAATGGAGCTCATTATACCCAAAGGCAATTTTGGATGAAGTTCAGAAAGAACCACAATTAGTTGAAAGCATTAAGTCAGTTTATGATCAGTTTCCTGAACCGAGATATATTTTACTGGGTTCATCACAAATATTGCTATTGAAAAAAATACGTGAATCTTTAGCAGGACGTTGTCAAATAGTTGAGATGTATCCGTTAACTTTGCCGGAGATGCTCACAGATAGCTGGGAATCAGAAATTCAACCGTCTTATTTTCAAAATCTTATTTCAAACAACCCCATAAAACTTACATCGTTTCTTTTAGACAGTGAGCATCCTAAAAAAAAACAGTTTTTTGATACTTACCTGCAATTTGGAGGGTATCCTGCCATATCCGATACTTCAATACCGGATGAAGAAAAAAAGGACTGGTTGAAAAACTATGTTAGAACTTATCTTGAGAGGGATATAAGAGATTTAGCGGAATTGCGCCATCTGGAACCTTTTGCAAAAGTGCAAAAACTATTAGCCATAAATACAGCCCAACTTACAAACTTTTCCAGAATTGCTGTTGAAGCAGGTGTAAGTTCTAAAACTGTTCAACGTTTTTTGGAGTATATGAGTATTAGCTACCAAACACTTGTGTTGCAACCATGGAGCAGAAATCAAAACAAAAGACTGGCTAAATCACCTAAGGTGCATTATTTGGATGTAGGAGTTATGAGAGCTGTTTTACAAAAAAATGATGCGCTAAATGGTCACGAATTTGAAAGTGCAATTATTTCTGAAATTTATAAACAAGCGAAAGTCACAAATGAAGAATTGTCATTCTTTCATCTTAGAACATTAGATGGACGGGAGGTTGATTTGCTCATTGAAACAGAACATGGTTATTTTGCTATAGAAATAAAAAAAAGCGAAACAGTTCGTTCTGTTGATGCCAAGCATTTAAAAAAATTGGACGAGATTTTAGACAAGCCCATACTATATAAATTTGTTATTTCAAACGATTTAAATACAAGGGATTTAGAAAATGGCATATTAGCAATTCCGGCGGTACAGTTTTTAACCTGACAAAGAAAACCGCATTTTTTCGTATAACAGGTATTAGTAAATAAACATGCCTGTTTGATTTTTTATAGAAATTTCTAATTATTTTCCGCATCTTTCCCATAAGCAGCAACTATTTTAGTAACTAACTTATGCCTGATTATATCATTTTCATCAAGAATAACAAAGTCAATTCCTTTGATGTTTTTCAATATTTTTTGGGCATGTATCAGTCCTGAGTTTTGTTTTGTTGGCAAATCGATTTGAGTAATATCGCCGGTTACAATAAATTTAGCTGATCGTCCCATTCGAGTGAGGAACATTTTTAATTGGTTAGAAGTAGTATTTTGTGCTTCATCAAGTATTGCAAAAACATTGTCGAGAGTACGACCTCTCATAAATGCCAGAGGAGCAATCTCAATTGTTCCGTCTTCGAGGTATGCAAGCAGTTTCTGTGTAGGTAACATATCGCGTAAAGCATCATAAAGTGGCTGCATATAAGGGTCAAGTTTTTCTTTCATATCACCAGGAAGAAAACCGAGATTTTCGCCTGCTTCAACAGCAGGACGTGTTAGAATAATTCGTTTTATCTCTTTGTTTTTTAATGCCTGAACTGCCAATGCTACTGCTGTATATGTTTTTCCTGTACCTGCAGGACCTATCGCAATTATTAAATCATTATCATGACATTTCTCAACCATCTTACGCTGATTTCTGGTTCTTGCTTTTATCGAAAGACCATGTTGACCGTGTACCAGAATATCATTATTTTTTTTAGTATTAGAAAATATTTCTTCATCTTCTGATTCTAATAACTGTACAATATCGTTTTGTGTTATTCTTCCGAATTTATCGTACATCAGTAAAACAAGGGCAAACTTTTTTTCGAAAATTGATGTCTCAACTTCATCACCCAAAATTTTAATTTCATTTCCACGAGCAATAATTTTTAATTTTGGAAAATGTTTTTTTATAAGATCAAGATTGGCATCATTAACTCCATAAATATCTAATGGATTATATGATCCCAGAGTTATTATTTTTTCGTTCATTAATTTAAAATTTATAATGTTTAAAAGCTAAATATTCTATTACAAAATGGTCTGAATATTACAATATTAGTTTTTTATTTTACAATTAATTTTCATTTATTCATATTTGTATTTTCTCAATTGTCAATATTCTACTAAATACACAGAAGCGCCAAAAATGATATAGTAGTTCATATAATTCTAAACTTCTTTATTAACCAAAATTATTAAAAATTCACATACCTTCGTAATTAATTTGTAATTTTGACAAACAAAAGTTTTTGAAAATTCAATAAAGCAAAACAGTCATAAGAATAACATGTCAATAATCACACTTACAAGCGATTGGGGATTAAAAGATCATTACCTTGGTGCGGTAAAAGGTACTATTTTGAGTTACCTTCCCGAAGTATGTATTATTGATATTTCGCATAACATTAATCCTTTTGATGTTGAACAGGCTGCTTTTGTTTTAAAGAACTCGTATAAAAGTTTTCCGAAAGGAACAATTCATATTATTGGTATAAGTACAGAAGAGTCTGACAAATATCCACATACTATTATTTGTCATGAAGGTCATTATTTTATCGGAACGGATACAGGAGTATTTTCTATGATTTTTGAGAAAACACCTGATGAAATTTATGAACTTGATATTCCTCAGGATTCTGATCATTTTACTTTTTCTTCGCGCGACAGGTTTGTAAAAGCAGCGGTGCATATTGCTAAGGGGAAAAAATTGGAAGAGCTTGGAAATAAAAAAGATTCAATAAACAAAAAAATATTGTTTCGTCCTGTGGTGGATAATAATCTTATTAAAGGATTAGTTATTTATGTTGACGAATATGAAAATATCATTACAAATATCAGCGAAAAACTATTTAGGGAAGTTAGGAAAAATAAAAAAATTTCGATTATGTTCCGTGGCGAAAGTGTAAAAAAAGTTTATAGCTCGTATAATGATGTAAGCGTTGGCGAAATCGTTGCTATATTTAATTCAATGGATCTTTTAGAAATAGCAATGAATCAGGGTAAAGCAAGCAGTCTTCTGGGACTTAGTGTTGACGATTCGGTTATGATTGAGTTTGAAGAGTGATTTTGAAAATCAATTTAAGATTTTACTCCTGTTAAAAGTATTACCAACGAACAAAATATTATTCTCTTTTTCTCGTTTCCTCAAAAAATCATAATTTAGCAAACTAAAACTCTGAATTAATAGATAACTCAGGTAAAACATAAATAATTAATGATTACACTTTTTAAAAAGGAGATAAGTAGTTTTTTAAGCTCATTGATTGGATACATTGTCATCACAGTATTTTTACTTATCAATGGATTATTTTTATGGGTCTTCCCGTCAGAATTCAATATTTTGGATTATGGCTATGCAAATATTGATGGTTTGTTTTTGATTGCACCTTTTGTGTTTTTGTTTCTCATTCCTGCAATTACAATGCGATCGTTTTCCGATGAAAAGAAAAGCGGAACAATTGAAATATTACTTACAAAACCCTTGTCGGATTATCAGATAATTTTTGCAAAATTTCTTGCCGGATTTGCATTGGTGGTATTTTCTTTGATACCCACTTTAATATATTTTATTTCAGTGTATCAACTTGGTTTCCCGAAAGGAAATATTGATACTGGTGGAATGTGGGGTTCATACATTGGATTGCTGTTTTTGGGTGGAACTTTTGTTGCTATTGGCTTATTTTCTTCTTCAATTACCGATAACCAGATAATTGCATTTATTATTTCGGTTTTTCTTTGCGGATTTATTTATATGGGCTTTGAATTTATTTACTCTTTTGAGCTTTTTGGTTCTGTTGATCTGTTTATCAAACAACTTGGCATGAATTCGCATTATTCTTCAATGAGCAGAGGAGTGATAGATACAAGAGATATTCTTTATTTTATTAGTGTGGAGGCGTTTTTTATGCTGCTTACAAAGTTATCCCTTGAAAGTAGAAAATGGTAATATAAAAACTAAAAGTTAAGACAGAAAGTGGTAATTGTCTGTTAAAAAAGAAATAATTATTTTAGAATGTCAAGTAAAAAAAGGAATATAAAAAGATATAATTTAATCCAGATAATATTTGGATTAATAATAATAGTCCTGCTAAATATTATTGGTTCTTATATTCACTCACGATTTGATCTTACTTCAGAAAAGCGATATTCTCTTTCCGATGCAACAAAACTGATGCTAAATAATATTGATGATATTGTATATTTTAAAATTTACCTTGAAGGTGATGATTTTCCTGCCGGATTTAAAAGGTTGAGAAATGAAACCAAAGAAATGCTTGATGAATTCAGAGCTTATAATAATCTTATTCAATACGAATTTATTAATCCTTCGGAAAGTACAAATGCAAAAGAAAGAAACGATACTTACAAATTATTAATAGAAAGAGGTCTCCAGCCTACCGACCTTCAGATAAAAACAAATGAAGGACAATCGCAAAAGATAATTTTCCCGAATGCTCTTGTAACATACAAATCCAGGGAATTACCACTGGAATTATTGCGTACTCAAATGGGCTTTCCACCCGAAGCAGTTTTAAATAATTCAATTCAATCTCTGGAATTTAATATTGCTTCTATTATCAAAAAATTAAGCACAGTAAAGAAATCTAAAATTGCTTTTATTAAGGGTCATGGTGAATTAACATATAAAGAAACAGCAGATATTACTGCTGCTCTTTCAAAAGATTTTGTAGTAGAAAGAATTGAAATAAAAGGCCAGCTTAACAGCTTAACAGAAAGATCACCTTTAGATTCGGTGAATTTATCAATAAGAAATAAATTTGATGCAATAATTATTGCAAAACCAAAGACTTCATTCAGCGATAAGGATAAATTTATTATTGACCAGTTTGTGATGCGTGGTGGAAAAGTATTGTGGTTGATTGACCCTGTTTTAGCAAGTATGGATAGTATTCAAAAATCCGGATTTGCAATCAGTATTAATTATGACTTAAATCTGGAAGATCAGTTATTTAATTATGGGGTTCGTTTAAAGAATAATCTTATTATGGATATAAATGCTTTACATATCCCGGTAAGGACAGGCCAAATTGGAAACCAACCTCAAATGGATTTTTTCCCTTGGTATTTTTTCCCAATCCTTACACCCCTTTCCAATCATCCAATTGTAAATAATCTTAATGCAATTAGCACTAATTTTATTAGTAGTATTGACACCGTAGAAGTTAAAAATGTTGATAAAACCATTTTATTGAAAACATCTTCATATTCAAGAATAGTGAGTTCGCCTGCAATGATTAGTTTATCGATATTGCAAAAAACTCCGGATCAACGAATGTATCAAACTCCTGGGCAGCCTGTTGCTGTTTTGCTCGAAGGCGAATTTGAGTCCGTTTTTAAAAACAGAATACCTCCTACAATTGCTAATGACGATGAAATTGGATTTAAGGAAAAGAGCAAGCCAACAAAAATGATTGTAATTTCTGATGGTGATATTATAAGAAATCAGTTTCATATTCCAAATGGATACCCTTTGCCTCTCGGTTATGATCAGTTTACTCGTCAAACATTTGGAAATAAAGAGTTAATACTTAACGTGATGAATTATTTATGTGATGGCTCCAGATTGATTTCAATACGCTCGAGAGAACTAAAACTAAGATTACTTGATCGTACAAAAGTAAATAACAATAAATTGTTTTGGCAAATGTTTAACACTATATTACCGATATTATTAATATTAATATTTGGAATAGTGCAGGCAAGGATTAGAAAAATAAAATATACTAAATCGATAAAAAATTAAAAATGAAAAAAAATACAATCATATTTATTATTACTATAGTTCTAATTATTATTGCATTAGTATTAATTTCAAGAAACAGTAATACTACACTAAAAAAAGAAAGTAGCAATTTTGCACTTCAAGACACATCAAATATTACAAAAATATTTATTGCTGATAAACAGAATAATAGTGTTGTGCTGAGAAAAATATCTTCTGGTAATTGGAAAATAAATGACCATTATAAAGCAGATCAGCGAAAAACAAACATGCTTATAAAAACAATGCAGGATATTAGAGTAAGAAACCCTGTCTCTCTTGCCGAGCATAATAATGTAATTTCTCGTCTTGCTGCTACTGCAAAAAAAGTTGAGGTATATCAAATTGTTGACAGAATTGATCTTTTTGGATGGATAAAGCTTTTCCCTCATGAAAAGATGACTAAAGTATATTATGTAGGTGGCGCTACAATGGATAATCTTGGAAGTTATATGTGGATGGAAGGGAAAGAAAAAGATAGAGCTTTTGTTGTTCATATTCCAAATTTCAGAGGATTTGTTTCACCGCGATATTCTTCTGTTGAAGATGATTGGAGAGATCATAGCATTTTTAATTATAAAGTAAAGGAAATTCAATCAATAAAAGTTGAGCATTTTGAAAATCCTGATTGGTCGTATAAAGTTGAAAATATTAATGATAGAGATTTTAAAATTATTTCTCTTAATAATAATAAAGAGATATTAAATTATGACACTCTTAAACTTTTAAATTTTGTAAACGCTTTTAATAATGTTAAGTTCGAGGCAGTGTTGACAAATACTACTGATCAAAGTAAAATTGATTCAATAACTTTATCAAAACCTGCACACAAGATTACTGTGATGAATAAAAATGGAGATTCAACAGTTGTAAAAACATTTCACAAGGAAGGCTTTGAAGATAAATTTGGTGATGGTGCAAAACTTGTTCCGGTTGATATCGAAAGATTATATGCTTCTTTGAATAATGGCAATGATTTTGTTTTATTGCAATATTATGCTTTTGGCAAAGTATTACGACCATTGACTTATTTTGAGAAAGAGTAGTATCTTTGAAGATAATCGGTGCCTGAAGTGGACTAAAGTTATGAGTGTGTAAGTTCAATTAGTATACTACTTTTTGAAGTAAAATACCGATGTTTGCACAATGACAAAAAAATTATTTAATTCTGAATTTTTAAGAAATGTTTTTACCCTAATTTCAGGTACTGCTATTGCTCAGATAATACCAATTGCTCTCCAATTAATTTTAAGACGTATTTATTCACCGGATGTTTTTGGAGCTTTTGCTGTTTATATTAGTGTTGTTGGAATATTAGTTGTTATTTCAACTTTAAGATATGAAATGGCTGTTGTATTACCTAAGGATGATAAGGATGCAACAAATATTGTAGGATTATCATTTCTGATTTCAGTATTTGTAAATATTGTTTTTCTTATATTAATCATTTTTTTAAAAGACTTTATAATTAAGCTGTTAAACTTTCCTGTTGAGTATTCTTATTGGTTGTATTTCATTCCTTTAAGCACATTATTATTAAGCTCTTATCAGGCAATTAATTATTGGCTAATCAGAAAAAAAGCTTTTAAAGCATCTTCAATAAATAAAATGAGCAGAAGAAGTATTGAAGGTGTTTTTCAGCTGAGTCTTGGAATTTTACGAAAGCCTTTTGGATTAGCAATTGGGGATTTTTTTGGTAATCTGGCAAATATTATTTCAGGATTAATTCAGTTAAGAAAAAGTAGTTTTAAATTTTCAAATATTAATTGGGCAACTATAAAATATGTTGCAAAAAGATATATTGAATTTCCAAAATATCAAGCAATTCCTTATTTATTAAATACTATCAGTTTATTATTTCCTATTTTTATTATCAACAGGATTTATTCCGAAGAAATAACAGGATATTATGACTTAAGTCGAATGGTATTAGCCTTACCTCTGGCATTAATATCTATGTCGATTTCTCAGGTGTTATTTCAAAAGTTAACTGAAAAGAAAAACAAAAGGCTTCCTGTTTTAAAAAATATTTTAGATACTTCTAAAATACTTGTTTTACTAACAATACCTGCAATAATAATATTGTATTTTTTTGGTACTGAAATTTTTGGTTTTTTATTTGGTAAAGAATGGGGAGTATCAGGAGAATACACTAGTATTTTGGTGTTTTCTTATTCTTTAAAATTTGTTGTTTCTCCAATTAGTATTGTTTTCCCTGCACTTGAGAAAATCAAAATTGCTTCGATATGGCAAATTTTCTATTTTTGCGCAATAATCACATTAATTTTTTTACCAAAAATAGCGATTAATGACTTTTTATTAATATACGTTGGAATTGAATTAATTGCTTATACAATTTATTTTTTGCTAATTTATCGAATAACTAAAAATTATGATAAAAGTCTTATCTGAAAATATCAAAAAGCGAATTGAAAAAAAATCTTTCAAGACATTGAAACAAAAATATAATTGGGAATCACAAGAAAAAATATTATTTGAAGCATACAATGAATTATAAAATTTGTCATCTGACATCAGTTCATAAAGAAGAAGATGTAAGGATTTTTCACAAAGAATGTAAAAGTCTTGCTAAGGCCGGTTTTGATGTAAATCTTGTTGTTGCCGGAGTAGAAGATAATGAAATTGATGGCGTGAAAATTTTCGGAGTCGAAAAAGTTAAAAGTAATCGTTTGCTCAGAATGACAAAAACTGTAAAAAAAGTTCTGGCAAAAGCACTGGAAATTAATGCAGATATTTATCATGTTCATGACCCCGAACTTTTAATAATTGCCGGGAAGTTGAAAAGAAATGGCAAAAAAGTTATTTACGATTCTCACGAAGATTTACCTCGACAAATTCTTGAAAAAAGATATATTCCTTTTTTTGCAAGAAAGTTAATTTCGATATTTATCGAAATTCTTGAAAACAAAAAAGTCGCAAAAATTGATGGCGTAATTACTGCAACAGAAAACATTAATAATCGATTCTTAAAAATCAATAAAAACTCAGTAAATATTAATAATTACCCAATTATTGAGGAATTTGATTTTTATGATAATTGGGATGAAAAAGAAAATGCTGTCTGCTATATTGGCTCAATTTATCAGACTAGAGGAGTTGTTGAACTTATTAAAAGTCTTGAAAATACTGATATTAAAATTCACCTTGCCGGAAATTATAACTCCGAAGATTTGCGGGAAAAACTCACTAAACTTAAAGGTTGGAAAAATGTAATAGAATGGGGTTTTATAGGACGGGAAAAGATTAACGAAATTTTAAAGTTATCTAAAGCAGGAATTGTAACTCTTCATCCCACAGAAAGTTATAAGGTTTCATTGCCTGTAAAAATGTTTGAGTATATGGCTTCAGGAATTCCTGTTGTTGCATCAGATTTTCCATTATGGAAAAAAATAATACACGAAAGTGAAAGCGGAATTTGTGTTGATCCTTTTGATATCGGAGCAATAAAAAATGCAATATTTGATTTGCTTAATAAAAATGAAAAATCAAAAGAAATGGGAAAAAATGGCAGACAAGCTGTAGAGAAAAAATATAACTGGGATAAAGAAGCGAAAAAGTTGATAAAATTTTATACTGATTTATCTGAAATAAAAATTCAATAAAAAGCTAACACAAAGTTAAATTCATCGATTATTTAATATTTGTTGTAAGTTTGATATAAAAAGATTAATAAATGCTGAGTAAATTATCTATTATTATTCCATGCCGAAATGAAGAAAAATATATTGAGAATTGTGTCAATTCTATATTGAAAAATGACTATCCTTCAGAAAATTACGAAATATTAATTGTTGATGGAAAAAGCTCTGATAAGACAATTGAAATAATTGAATTATTACAAAAAAAGTATAAAAACATCAGGCAAATTTGTAATCAAAGGAAGATAACACCTGTTGCATTAAATTTAGGGATTAGAAATGCAAAGAATGAATATGTTATGATTGCCGGAGCTCATTCTTCTTTTCCGGAAAATTATATTTCGGTTTTAATGAAAAATATTGTTGATCTGAAAGCTGATGGTGTTGGCGGGATGTTAATTACAACATCAATAAATCCAACGAAAAAAGCTTCATCAATTATTAAAGTTCTTTCAAATAAATTTGGAGTTGGAAATTCTATGTTCAGAATTGGTGTAACAGAACCAACTCTGGTTGATACTGTACCTTTTGGAATTTACAAAAAAACATTATTCGAAGAGGTGTCCTTTTATGATGAAAAATTAATAAGAAATCATGATATTGCACTGTCAAAGGAATTTATAAAGAAAAAGAAAAAAATTTATTTAATACCTGATGCAAGTTGTAATTATTATGCACGTGAATATTTTGGTCAACTGGCGCGAAATAATTATTTAAATGGATATTGGAATTTATTAACTGTTTTTATTACAAGAAAATATTATTCCCTTAGTATTAGACATTTTATTCCGCTTGTTTTTATTTTATCGCTTATTATTCCCGTTTTTCCGGTAATTTTTATTTCAAAATATTTTGCTTTTCTCCCTGCATTTATTTTTTTTGTATATAATATTTTAATTTTTAAAACATCATGTATGTTGCTTGACAAATCAAATAAATTATCTTTGCTTGTCATGAGTTTTTATACCTTGCATTTTTCATATGGGTTAGGTTCATTAATTGGATTATTTAGAATAGACAGACTATTGTTTAATGGAAAAATCAAAACAAAAATTTAAAAATAAAATTGCAAATTATTTTGATGATAACCAAAACATCTTCCTCTACTGGAAAGGTAGAGTTGCTTTATATGCTTTGTTAAAAGCAATGAAAGTTAAAAAAGGCGATGAGGTAATTATTCCGGGTTATACTTGTGTGGTAGTTCCTAATGCCATTAAATATCTTGGAGCAAAACCTGTTTATGTTGATATTGATAAGGAAACTTTAAACACAACTTTGTTAAAAATAAAAGAAGCTGTTACGCCAAAAACCAAAGTTATTATCAGTCAGAATACATTTGGATTGTCATCCGAAGTTGAAGAAATAGTTGCTTTTGCAAGAGAAAATAAATTGTGGACTATAGAGGATTGTACCCACGGTTTTGGAGGTACATATAAAGGTAAACCAAACGGTACATATTGTGATGCTGCATTTTTTTCAACTCAATGGAATAAACCTTTTTCGACAGGAGTTGGTGGATTTTCCATTGTAAATAATAGTGTACTTATTCCTGAACTGATTAATGCAAATTCAGAACTTATAAAGCCCTCAAAAAAGGAAGTTTTGTTATTATCAGGCTTATTATTCGCTCATAAATATTTCATTAATTCCTCAACTTATTGGGGTTTAAGAAAATTGTACCGTTGGTTGAGTAAATATAATTTTGTTTTAGGTTCCTCAGAAGATAAAGAAATTACGACAGCAAATATGCCTGATGATTATTTCAAAGATATCAGTAAAACACAGATCAGAAACGGGTTAAAAAGCATAAATAAATTATCATTGGTTTTAGAAAAGCGAAAAAAAAATGCAAAATTATTTACTGATTTCCTGAAGAAACATCACAAGTATCATGTAAATGAAAGTTTACATGATAATCATTCGTTTTTAAAATATCCTGTTCTTGTAAAAAACAGAAAATTATTTGAAGAAAGGGCTCAAAACAAAAAAATACAGTTAGACAATTGGTTCTGTTCGCCAATTCATCCTGTAGAGAAAAAATTTAAATTATGGGATATTGAAATTGATAAAATCCCGCTTGCATATAAAGTGTCAATGCAAATTATTAATTTAGATACTGATAGTAAAAATCCCGAAAAAATCATTCAGTTTTTAGAAAATAACTTAGATGAAATTATTTGATAAAATAAATTATTTTTTATTTATACTATTGGCATTTTTTATTCCAACGTATAGCCCTGCAATTCCATTTATAATAGGATTACTAGTTTTGCTTTGGATTATTGAATTTGATTTCAGAAAAAAGTTAAAACGTTTAAGAGAAAGGCATAATCGCTTATATCTCCTCTCTTTTGCATCATTATATGTACTTTACCTTATCGGGATATTATATTCATCAAATATAAATTATGCTGTATTTGATTTGGAAGTTAAGCTTTCGCTGATGATTTTCCCGATTCTTTTTTCAACTATAAAAAAAGAAGTTTTTACCGCAAGCAATTTTGAAAAAATCTTAATCGTGTTTATTGTTGGTTGTTTTGTTGGGACAGTAATTTCACTTATTGATGCCTTTATTATTTTTAGTGAGAATAATCAATTCAGCGAATTTTATTATAGCAAACTTTCTTTTTTCCATCATCCAAGTTATTTCGCAATGTATTTGAATTTTGCGATTGCAATAATAATGACGATACTTTTAAAAACCCGGATTACAAAACAAAAGCGAAAACAAGTATTTTTCATGATTTTTTTAACAATTTATTTTAGTTTGTTTGTAATTATGTTAAGCTCGAAGGCCGGAATATTAGCTTTGTTTATTTTGTTTTTCATAACTGTTGCTCATGTTATTGTTGTGGAAAAACAGTTTATTACAGGATTGTTTCTTGTTGTTATTATTTTTGGATTATTTTATTCTGCATTTAATGTATTCCCTTATTCTTTATTCAGGATTGTAAAATCAAAACAAGTAGTGGAAAATGTTGAAAAAATAGAAAACGAAGGAAGTGGCAGTTCTGCTGACAGGATATTAATTTGGCAAAACTCATTTGAAATTATAAAAAAGAATTTTCTGATTGGAGTAGGAACCGGCGATGTAAAAGATTGTTTGATTAACAAGTACAAAGAAAATAATATCAAAGAAGCTTTACAAAAAAGGTTAAATGCACATAATCAGTATTTACAAACATTTATTACACTTGGTATTATTGGATTGTTGATTCTTTCTTTGTCTTTGGTCTTGCCGGCATATTATACTTTTAGGCAAAAGAATTTTTTATATTTACTGTTTTTGATAATAGTTTCTATAAATCTTTTGGTGGAATCGATGTTTGAAACACAAGCTGGAGTTGTGTTTTATGCATTTTTTAATTCCATAATGTTTTTTATGTTGATTAAAGAATCTAATACTATAGAAGCAAAATAAAAAAAACCGTTCTAAAAATTCTAAGAACGGTTTTGTATTATGATTATAAGACAAACACTAGATTAAACAATACCTTGAGCAAGCATAGCGTCTGCAACTTTTACGAAACCTCCGATATTTGCACCTTGTACATAATTAATGAAATCACCTTCAGTACCAAATTTAACACAAATTTCATGGATATCTTTCATGATTTGTAATAATCTTGCTTCAACTTCTTCTCTTGTCCAAGATAGTCTTAGTGAGTTTTGTGACATTTCAAGGCCTGAAACAGCAACACCACCTGCGTTAGCAGCTTTACCCGGGCCGTAAAGAATTTTTGCTCCCAGATAAACTTCAACAGCTTCAATAGTAGAAGGCATGTTTGCACCTTCAGAAACTGCAATACATCCGTTTGCAACTAAAGTTTTAGCGGCTTCTTCGTTAATTTCGTTTTGAGTAGCACAAGGCATTGCAACATCACATTTAACACCCCAAGGTTTAATTCCTTCATGATATTCGCAACCGAATTTGTCAGCGTATTCGCTAATTCTGCCTCTTTTTACATTTTTGAGATGCATTACATAAGCAAGTTTTTCAGCGTCTATTCCTTTAGCATCATAAATATATCCTGATGAATCAGATAAAGTAACTACTTTGCCACCAAGTTGAGTAACTTTTTCAGTAGCAAATTGAGCAACATTACCGGAACCTGAAATACAAACAATTTTACCTTTAAAAGAATCACCTTTTGTTTTTAGCATTTCTTCAGCAAAATAAGAAGCACCGTATCCTGTAGCTTCAGGTCTTATACGACTTCCACCCCATTCACGACCTTTACCTGTTAATACTCCTGTAAATTCATTTTTTAATCTTTTATACTGACCGAATAAGAATCCGATTTCACGACCACCAACACCAATGTCACCGGCAGGAATATCAGTATTTGGGCCAATATGACGAAACAACTCAGTCATTAAGCTTTGACAAAATCGCATTACTTCGTTGTCTGTTTTTCCTTTAGGATCGAAATCTGATCCACCTTTACCACCACCCATTGGAAGTGTAGTTAAGCTGTTTTTTAATACTTGCTCAAAAGCAAGAAATTTTAATATTCCGAGGTTTACTGTAGGATGAAAACGTAAACCACCTTTGTAAGGTCCTATTGCACTATTCATTTCAATTCGGTATCCTTTATTGATTTGAACTTCTCCTTTGTCATCTACCCATGGAATCCTGAATAAAATTACTCTTTCAGGTTCAGCAAGTCTTTCTAAAATTTTTGCTTTTTTATATTGTGGGTTTTCTTCAATAAATGGAATTAATGTTTCCGCTACTTCTTTAACCGCCTGGTGAAATTCAACTTCACCCGGATTTTTGGCTATTATATCAGCCATAAAATCATTAACTAAATTCTGATGGTTTGCCATAACTTTGAATATGTTTTAATTAGTGAATTATTTAATAAAATATTCACAATATTACATATTATTATTTAATTAGAAACAGGTATTTTTTACTTTTTTTTAAAAGTCTTATTATTTAGAGTAATAATATATAATGCTGTTTCTTTTTTGTTGTAATTTTATAAAAAATATATTACTTTAATGATTTTTTAAATAAATTATGAATATGACAAATAACGAATCGGGAAGTAAATATAAAAAGTTAAAAATTGATAGTATTGAAAGAGTAAAAGAGCTCGCTGGAATAAACAAAACAACGGGGATTCTTAGAGAAGGAAAACCTATTGATGAAACCCTCCAATATATTTGCGATATACTTCCTTCCTCATGGCAATATCCTGAATCAACTGTTATTAAAATAGTGTATGGTAACATGCATTTTGAAACTTGTAATTTTAAAAAAACTATATGGTCACAAAATCAAAAATTCAAAACTATTGATGCTAAAAAAGGATACATAGAAGTATGTTATCTTAATGAATTTCCTGATGAAAATGAAGGACCTTTTTTAAAAGAAGAAAGAGACCTGATTGAAAACATTACTCTATTGATTACAGGATATTTAAATGAAAAATTAGCTAAGGAAGTAATAAGTGATAATGATGATATTGATAAAGATAAAAAATCAAAACTTAAAGATGAGAAGATTACCAGCAGACAATTATTACAGAGTTTTTTAAATATAAATAACGTTAACCGAGATATTTATCATGATCTTATGTCGTTTAAAGTCAAAGAAATTCTCCTTATTGCCAATTTGTATGATGCTTACAGTATTGAAAAAGAAGGAAGATTTTCCGAACATGTATTAGGCGAATATCACCAACTTAATTTAACATCACTGCCTCGAATAACCGGTGCATCTTCAGAAGAAGAAGTATTCAGCCAATTAAATTCCAAACACTTTGACATGATAATTATTATGTCCGGCGCTGATAGAAATTTACCTCTGAGTATTAGTAAAAAGATAAAAAAGCAATTTACATATATTCCAATATTACTTTTATTGAATAATAATAGTGAAATTGATTTTTATGAGAAAAAAACAAGAAGTTATCAATATATTAACAGGACTTTTGTATGGAATGGAGATTCAAGTATTTTCTTTTCGATGATCAAACTTGTTGAAGACAGAATAAATATTGAAAATGATACAGAAATAGGATTAGTTAGGGTTATTTTGCTTGTTGAAGATTCGCCACAATATTACTCCAGATATTTACCATTATTATATAAAATTATCCTTGAACAAACAAAAAGAATTATTGATGATGTAAGTACTGATGAACTTTACAAAGTTTTAAGATTAAGGGCACGTCCAAAAATTATTCTGGCTTCAACTTATGAAGGAGCTGTGGAAATTATTAATAAATACAAGGATTATTTGCTTTGTCTTATCACAGATGTAAAATATGAAAAAGAAGGTAAACTTGACGAAAATGCCGGCTTTGAACTTGTAAAATATGCAAGGGAAAAAGCAAAAGAAATACCGACTATTATCCAGTCTTCTGATGTTGAAAATGCAATTAAAGTTCATCAGTTGAGATCTATTTTTATAAATAAAAATTCAGAAACTCTTCTTCAGGATTTTCAGAGTTTTATTACTCATTATCTTGGATTCGGAAATTTTGTTTACCGGAACAAAGAAGGTAGAAAAATTGGAGTTGCCAAATCATTAAAAGAATTTGAAAAGCAATTGAAAATAATACCGGATGAATCACTTCTTTATCATGCAAAAAAGAATCACTTTTCTTTGTGGTTAATGGCAAGAGGAGAAATACAAGCTGCCAAAGTATTAAATCCCCGTAGGGTTAACGAATTTAAAAGCTCAAACGAAATTCGAAAGATACTAATTGATATTATTCAAAGGTACAGGAATGAAAAGAAAAAAGGAAAAATAATTTCTTTTGATCAATCGGATATTACAGATGAAAGTAATATTGTTAGCTTATTTGATGGTTCTCTCGGAGGAAAAGGCAGAGGACTTGCATTTGTTAATAACCTGATTTATAATTATGATTTTTTACAATATCTGCCTGATATAAACATTCGTGCACCAAAAACTCTTGTAATAGGTACTGATGAATTTGAGTATTTTATAGAAAGAAATAATCTCTTAGAAACAATAATTGATGAGACAGATTATGAAGTAATAAAAAAAGTTTTTCTGAAATGTAATCTTACAAAAACTCTTGAAAGACGACTAAAGATAGTTCTTACTATGATAAAAGAACCAGTAGCTATTCGTTCGTCAGGCTTGTTTGAAGATTCTTTGGTGCAGCCTTTTGCAGGTATTTTTGAAACTTATCTTTTGCCAAATAATCATCCTGAAATTAAAGTTCGTTTACAACAGGTAATGGATGCTATTAAACTTGTTTTTGCTTCTGTATTTTCAAAAATCGCACGTGGTTATGTAAAAGCTATAAACTACAAAATTGAAGAAGAAAAAATGGCTGTTATAATACAGGAAGTAGTAGGAAATGAATATGATGGAGTGTTTTATCCACATATTAGCGGAGTTGCACAATCATATAATTATTACCCTTTTTCGCACATGAAACCGGAAGAAGGTTTTGCAGTTGCAGCCGTAGGACTTGGAAAATATGTTGTTGAAGGTGAAAATGCTTACAGGTTTTCACCAAAATATCCTTCTACTGAAATTAATTCTCCAAAAGACCAATTTAAAAATTCACAAACTAAGTTTTTTGCAGTTAACTTGAAAAAGAAAGATATTGACCTTCTTGAAGGCGATACCGCCGGACTTACACTTATTGATATTGATGAAGCCGAACGTCATGGAAATTTACGACATCTTGCTTCTGTTTATAATATCGAAAATAATGTTATTTATCCAGGCATCAATAAACCGGGACCAAGAATTATAAATTTTGCCAATATTTTAAAATATAATTATATTCCTCTTGCCAAAACCATTGAAGTAGTTTTGGATCTTGTAAAAGAAGCAATAGGATCTCCTGTTGAAATTGAGTTTGCTGTTGACCTAAATAAAGATGATCAAAATCGGGCATCATTTTATCTTTTGCAAATAAAACCATTGATAGGTAATGCATCCGATTATGATATAAATATGAGTAAAATTAAAAAAGAGAGTATTGTGCTTTATACTAAAAAAGGTATGGGCAATGGCTTGATAAAAAATATTACTGATGTAATTTATATTGATAGAGAAGTCTTTGATAAAAGTAAGACTGTTGAAATGGTCGATGAAATAGAAATGTTAAATGAAAAAATGGCTGAGAAAAACAAAAATTACATTCTGATTGGACCGGGCAGATGGGGTACTCGTGACAGATGGATTGGGATACCTGTAAATTGGCCACAAATATCAAATGCCAAAGTAATTGTTGAAACAAGTTTTGAAGATTACCCTCTTGATTCGTCTTCAGGCTCACATTTTTTCCATAATGTTACTTCAATGAATGTTGGATATTTTTCTGTTAATCAGGGAAAATCAGATAATTACATAAAATGGGATATTCTTGAGAAACAAAAACTAATAGAACGCACTAAATATTTTAAGCATATTCGTTTTGAGAAACCTGTAAAAGTACGTATGGATGGTAAAAAAAGAATTTCGCTTATTACCTGGGAGAAAAAAGGGAAACAGAAGAAATAATGAAATCATAAAGCCACGAAAAAGCACTTCTATCTCACAATCAATTTATCCGATTTTAATATTTTGCCTTTTTCGTTCTTAATCACAATAATATAATTTCCCTGATCGAGATGTGCAATATTAGTCGTTTTATTTTTAGATGTAAGGATGCTTTTTCCTGTGATGCCAAATATTTCAATAATAAATTCTTCATCGTATTTAATATTAATAATATCGTTTGCCGGATTTGGATAAATAGATATTTCAAGTTTTTCATTTAATGCCGGTTCTTCCTCAATACCTGTATAAGGCTTAAGAATTTTAATAAGTTCAATCCCATCTCCGGTTCCAAGATTTCTTGTATATTGTTTGTTTATTGCATTATTCCAATGCTCATGAACACCAAGAGAAGCATACAATATTCCATTATGGTCGGGATCATAAATGATATCCTCTGGCCAATTTGATGAGTCGGCTGCCTGATGAAGGTAATCATCAACACCATCCCAGTTAGGACGACATTCTGAAACTAATTCACCGTTATATTCTGTACGTAAAAAATCATGACAAACCGATTCAATTGCAATCTGATCAAGTGAGATAAATATTGAAGAGCACCAATCATCATCAAAAGGAAATGATTCCCATTTGTAAGGTGTTGAGATAGCTTCCTCGCTGGGATAAAGACCGTCAACCAAAACAAATAGTGTGTTTTTTCCAAGTAATTCATGACTTAAAATATCAGCTTGTGTTCGGTATAAATGATAACCAAGCCTGTCGGGATTATCATTAGTATAACTAAGCAAACCTTTATGAAGGTGCATAGCAATTTTTCTTGTATGAGAGCCATAATGATTTTTGGCGGCTAAAGTTATTCCAGCACAAGCATGGGCTTTTAATGTCGGAATGTTAATCAGATAATCAGCTTCCTCAAAAACCGAATATAAATAATCGGAGATAGCATCGGGCATTACAGTACCCAAATCAGAATAAAATATCTCGGCGGTATTGCTTATTGAAACCGGTGTTCTGCCAAGGGATATTAAATCTTCAATTCCTGAATAATGTATGTCATTTCCTAAATAAGTAATATTTGGAAATTCATTGTGCCAGAGCTCATAAAATTCCTGATAGATATTTTTCATAGGATCTCCAACTATAATATTTTCTTCTGTAACACCTGCAGAATATACTAGTTGCCTTAGCATTGATAAAACGACATAAGGATTGGTCTCGGCACAAAACGGAGTACCGTGTCCGTGATCGTCCATGCTTAAATCGCTGTTGTAACTTCCACTTCCGGCATTTCCATATGTAGAAGTGGCATTTGTTTTTATAAATATTTTTTCGCCGGAAGTATATCCAACATTGCCATTACCGTGTTTCTTGTTGAAATATGTAAAAATTGAGTCCCATGCTTGTGAATTGTCTGAAACGCCAACAAGATTAGTAATTGCTTCAAATAACATGCTGTCGATAACTACAGGATCATTATTTTTTGCCATGTGCCAGGCATCATCCTGTGGATCCAAAATACCGTTTAAGTTTGCATAATTAGTACAGTTTTCGTTGGTGGCAGCCGAATCCCATACCCAAACAACTCGTCCTGGATGAATTCCCTGTGCAATGCCCATTGGAGAATTTGGAGGAAAATCGCCCTTAATAATTTCTTTATTATTTGCAAAAGCAGGGAGCTTGAAAACAGAAAAAGAGATTGCAAAAAAGATTACCATTACAAAAAATAAAAGAACAGCAAACACATATTTTGTTTTGGCGAGATGATATTTGAACCATTTATATGCAGCAAAAGAACCTGTGATTGACAGAATATATAAAACAAAATTTGCCATGATAGGAGAAGCTACTTGCATACAAGGATAAGAAGCCCTGCTTGGTTTTGGAATAACTCTGATCAAAAACCAAATTGTTGAAATAATCCCTAAAACTATCAAAATGAGCTTTGAAGGTGCTTTAATTCTTGTTAAATTAGTTTTAATATTTTGAAAGAATTTGTGAAAGCGATTATTTGAGTTTTTCATAATGTATTCTTTTATTGCTTTTACTTTTAGCAAATATACAACATTTAATATCTGCTTCTAATAATTTAAAATCTTTATAAATTGTTTCAATAAAAAAACTAACCTCTTCATATACAGAAAGATAAATATAATCAATTAAGTAATTAGTTATGTTATTATATTTGAACTTGATATAAATTTTCAAAGCAAATAAATTTTTCTTATTATTGTATTAGATATTACAATAATAGTATAGATAGAATTTTTCTTAAATTTAAAATATTATATTTTATATTATTGAAAGAAATTTAGAATTTAAAAAGAATTACTAATTTTTAAAAAGATAGAAGATGTATGAATTAATGTCGCTAAAAGTGAAATGCCCGATATGTGGAAAATCTCTGATGGATCACGATCAATTGATTGATAATGAACTTAGCATTAAATTAAATATCGAAGTTGCTAAAAATAAAGGAACAATAAATCTAAGTTCGATATATGGAAGCTATAATTATAAAGCTGATATTGAAATGATCAAGGGTGAAATTGTAAAGTTTTTCTGTCCTCATTGTGCTGCTCAAATTGTTTCAGATATTGATTGTTTATCGTGTAAGGCACCAATGATACCTTTTTACCTTGATATGGGTGGAAAAGTTAGTGTTTGTTCAAGAATTGGTTGCAAAGACCATAAGGTTGAATTTGAAGATCTTTCCATTGCGCTTAATAAATTGTATCAGGAATATGGTTTTGGTGCAAAGCAATCAAAAAAAGATTTCGTTAATAAACCAAACAAAGTTATTCCTAAGAAATCTGAAGCCGATGAAAAGAAAGAGATTATTGAATCAGGTGCATTTCTGCAAGCGTATTGCCCACATTGTAAAAAAAGTCTTATTGAAGATGAAATGCTCAAAGTAAAAATTTCAAATGGTGAAACAGGATACCTGATGCTAAGCCCGTACTTAAATGTATTTACTTCAAAATCAACAGTTTTTTTACCGGAAGACAAAACAATAAAGAATATCAGTTGTCCACATTGTAAAAAAAGCCTTATATCTGAAAAAAAGAAATGTGAGAAATGCGAATCACCTGTTGCAAAAATAGAAATTAGTGCCAGAACAAAATTGCTTGATTTTTATTTATGCACAAAAAAAGGTTGTAAGTGGCATGGCTTAAGTGAAGACGATCTTTATGATATACGCCTTGATGATAGTGATGAATGGTAAAAAAATAAATTGTTATCTTAAACCAATAATAAAAGAAGAATAAATTGAATTTCGATTAACGAATAATAATTTTAGAAGTTAATTAAATATGAAAAAATATGATTTAGAAGAACGATTGATTGATTTTTCAGTTTTGATAATAATTGAAATTGTAAAGTAAAGAAACTGTACAGAAAAATCAAAAATCATAAATAAATCAAAAATAGTTACCCCGAAAGCTTTCGGGGGTGTTCGGTGTTCGATATTCAAAAAAAAGAAAAAAATTTTAGAAAGAATACAAAACAACAAATTGCCTATGTTTCAAATTGTAAGTAAGCAAGAAATGGCTAAAGGAACTATTATCAGATTTGATATTAGTGCTCCCAAAATTGCCAAAAAAATTAGTCCTGGTCAATTCATAATTCTTAGAGTTAATGAAACAGGAGAAAGAATTCCATTAACAGTTGCTGATAAAGATAGTTTTGCAGGAATTATAACTATTATTTTTCAGGTAGTTGGTAAAACCACAGCTCTGATGAGATCACTTAATACAGGTGATATTATAAAAGATGTAGTTGGTCCTCTCGGAAAAGCTGCTAAAATTGAAAAAGCAGGAACTGTTGTTATGGTTGGTGGTGGTACAGGAGTTGCAATTATTCATCATGTAACAAAAGCATATCATGAAGCCGGAAATTATGTGATTGGAATTATTGGAGCTAAAAACAAGGAAATGCTCATTCTCGAAAATGAAATGAAAAATATTTGTGATGAGCTGATTGTTACTACTGATGATGGAAGTTATGGTGAACATGGTTTTGTTACAGGTCCATTAGAAACATACCTTCAGGAAAGGTATGATATAAAACATGTTTATGCAATCGGGCCAATAATAATGATGAAGAATATTTGTAAGTTGACCAAGAAATTTAAGATACCAACAACCGTAAGTCTTAATCCTATTATGATTGACGGTACCGGAATGTGTGGAGGTTGCCGCGTTAAAATAGGTAAAGAAACCAAATTTGCTTGTGTTGATGGACCCGATTTTGATGGGCATGATGTTGATTTCGAAGAACTCGAAAACCGAAATTCAATTTATCTTAAAGATGAAAAAGATTCATTATTATTCTCGATTCGAAAATAAATACGAAAAAACGTAAAAGTTCACAGAACAATGAAATTGGAAATTAGAAATTAGAAAAAAATGAAAAGAGTTTACGAATTAGAAGTTTACAAACTATCGGAAGAATTGTCTGATTTGATTTGGTACAATTTTGACAAGTGGAATAAAAAGGTTCAAAACACAGTTGGTTGTCAGATTATACGAGCATCTGATAGTATAGCTGCGAATATAGCAGAAGGATACGGACGGTATACTCCCGCGGATAGGAAAAGATTTTATATATATTCGAGAGGATCATTTGAAGAAACTAAAGCCTGGTTACGAAAACTTATCAGAAGGAAGGTTCTAAATATGACAGATGTTTCAAAGTACCAAATAGTTATTGAGAACCTTGGTCCAAAACTGAATGCTTTTATCAATAGTACAAAAATATGAAAACCCTAATTTCTAATTTCTAATTTCAAATCAAAAATTTTTACTAAAAAATCAAAACTATGTTTGATCAGGATGTAAAATATTTAAAGTTTAAAACATAT
>CAYOKJ010000007.1:39544-41744 GCA_964404485.1 uncultured Bacteroidales bacterium
AAAAATCAAAACTATGTTTGATCAGGATGTAAAATATTTAAAGTTTAAAACATATATTAATGCCTATTGCCCTCATTGTCATAACAGTTTTAATGTTGAAACTAAAGAGGAAAAAAGTATAATTTTTAAAGCCAAATATAAAGGAGAGGAAATTGATTTGAAATTAAGCCCATATCTTGATGTATTTGATGTTGAAACATCTATACCGGTTAAAGAGGGAGATGAATTGGATGATGTACTTTGTCCAAAATGTAAAAAAAGTATTATAAATAAAAGTGTGAAGTGCTTAGAATGTGGCTCTAATGTTGGTGAAGTATTAATCTCAGCGCTTTCAAAGCTTATGCCTTTTTATATTTGTACAAAATTTGGTTGTGAATGGCATGGTCTTACAAAAGCTGATGAAAGAAAATTAAAACTTAAGATTCCGCGTCAGGATATGCCTGAACAGGATCAAAAACTTAGAGTTAGTAATTATCAGGAAGTTCCTTATGGTTATACCGGCGAATTGGCTTTGCTTGAAGCCGGAAGATGTTTACAATGCAAAGATCCGCAGTGTGTTAAAGGATGTCCGGTAAATATTGATATTCCATCTTTTATAGCCTTAATTGCTGAAGAGAATTATGATGGTGCTGCAAAAAAAATTAAAGAAAGAAATATACTTCCTTCTATATGTGGAAGGGTGTGCCCACAGGAAGATCAATGTGAAAAATTTTGTGTAGTAGGTAAAAAAGATAAACCTGTTGCCATCGGAAGACTTGAAAGATTTGTTGCCGACTATGAGCGAAAAATGGATCTTGTGGAAGCTCCGGTTATTACTAAAGAAACAGGAAAAAGAATTGCAGTTATAGGTTCAGGACCTGCAGGGCTTACAGTTGCTGCTGATATGAGACAAAAAGGTTATGGCGTTACAATTTATGAAGCATTGCACGAAACAGGTGGAGTTTTAACATACGGAATTCCGGAATTTAGGTTGCCTAAATCTATTGTTCAATTCGAAATAAACTATCTGAAAAGCATGGGTTGTAGAATTGAAAAAAATCATGTAATAGGGCCATTACTTACAATTGATGAATTACTCGAAAACTTTGATGCTGTGTTTATTGGTGTTGGAGCAGGATTACCAGTATTTATGAATATCGAAGGTGAGAGTCTTGGAAATGTTTTTTCAGCAAATGAATATCTTACACGGATGAATTTGATGAAAGCATATAAATTTCCTGAATACGATACACCAATGCCACACGGAAATAAAGTTGCAGTTATTGGCGGGGGAAATGTGGCAATGGACTGTGCACGAACAGCAAAAAGAGCAGGTTCTGATGAAGTTACAATAATCTACAGAAGGTCGCGACATGAACTTCCGGCAAGAGGAGAAGAGGTTCATCATGCCGGTGAAGAAGGGATTATTTTTAAATTATTGAATAACCCCGTGAAATATATTGGAACCGATAATAATAGAATCAAGGCTATTGAATGTATTAAAATGGAACTTGGCGAACCTGACAAGTCCGGCAGAAGAAGACCTATTCCTATCGAAGATTCAAACTTTATTGTTGAATGCGATCTTGCAATAGTTGCAATTGGGAATGGACCAAATCCTATTATTTTCGATTCAACACCTAAGCTAAAATTAAATAAATGGGGATATATTGAAGTAAATCCCAAAACAAACGAAACATCTATCGAAAATGTTTATGCCGGTGGAGATATAGTTACAGGATCAGCTACTGTAATTCTTGCCATGGGTGCCGGGAGAATAGCTGCAAATGCTATGCATGAAAAATTATCTGGCAAGGCAATAAAAACAAAGAAGAAAACGAAAGCTTCTTAATATTAAAGGATGAAGAAAAAAACCACTTAAAACAATCTATACTTGTACAAAACAAAATTGGAAATTTTGCAATTCTGTTTCGTACAAGTATGACATAATATTCAGCTAATTAACTTTTTCTATTTTCCAGATATATATTTATGAAATATTAGGTAATACCAACTGAACATCCAAATTACCAATATATTTCGTTTCTTTTTTCCTTTCTCTACGTTAAATATTATTTCCGTCCGTACGGATGCAAAGAATATTTGCCTTGACAAAGAAAAAAATATTTCAAAATATTTATCAGCAATTTAGAAATTCAATTGGTATAACATCTCATTTTGTCAAAATTATTAAGCTAATTGTCTATTTAAATAGAATATA
>CAYOKJ010000008.1:0-41700 GCA_964404485.1 uncultured Bacteroidales bacterium
CTTTCATTATTAATATAATTCTGATTATCCAAAATTATCTGATTATCTTTGTGTTACCGCCAATATAACCAAAGATTGAGAATTCAACTAAAATTAATACTTTTGTAGTATGAAGTATCCTGATGAATATTTAAACAAAATAATATGCGGTGACAGTATTCAAATTATGAAATCTATGCCATCGGAATCCATTGATTTAGTTGTTACTTCGCCTCCATATAATTTAAAAAATTCTACAGGAAATGGAATGAAAGATGGTCGTGGTGGAAAATGGGCTAATGCGTCTCTGATTAATGGTTATTCGCATTACAACGATAATATTCCACATGATAAGTATGCAAAATGGCAAAAAGACAGTTTGACTGAAATGCTAAGGTTAATTAAAAATGATGGGGCAATTTTTTATAACCATAAATGGAGAGTTCAGGCAGGACTTTTACAAGATAGACAAGACATTATACATGGCTTTCCAATTAGACAAATAATTATTTGGAGAAGAAAAGGTGGTATTAATTTTAATAAGGGCTACTTTCTTCCAACGTATGAAGTGATTTATATTATAGCTAAACCAAATTTCAAATTAGCGCATAAAGCAAATGCACATGGAGATGTTTGGGAATTTACACAAGAAATGAAAAATGAACATCCAGCCCCTTTTCCAGTTAAACTTATAGATAGAATTATTTGCTCAACTGATGCACAGGTAATTCTTGACCCATTTATGGGAAGTGGTACTACAGCTATAACTGCAATGGGAAATAATAGAGATTTCATAGGCATTGACATTTCTCCTGAGTATTGTAAAATGGCAGAAGAAAGAATTGAAAAAAATAAAAGATATTCTGAATTGAATGCATTTAAGGCCCAAAAAAAACTATTTATATGAATATTTACACAAAAAAAAGCCTGATTGAAAAATTTAAAGAAATTTCTGCGCATGGTTGGATAGAAAATCGCAGACAAGGGAATGTTGGTGGAATAGGGAATACTCTTGAAGATTTATTAGGTATTGAAGAAAATAATTTACCAATTCCAAATGCTGCAGAATGGGAGCTTAAAACACAAAGATTAAATACAACTTCTCTAACAACCTTATTCCATTCAGAACCATCTCCAAGAGCATTAAAATTTGTTTCGCAAATTTTTCTTCTGAATTATGGTTGGCCTCACAAAGAAGCAGGTAAGAAACATCCAAAAACAGAACGCAGTTTCAGATTAACGATTCATGGAAAAAATGTGAGTGATAGAGGATTTACTGTTAAAATTGACCGAAAGAATAAAAAAGTTCTAATATCATTTGATAGTTCCAAAGTTGATTCTAAGCATTCTGATTGGTTAAAAGAAGTGAAGAAGAATATTGGTCTTAAAGAGCTTGACCCGCAACCATATTGGGGTTTTGATGATTTAGAGCACAAGATTGGAACCAAACTTCTTAACACATTTTATGTTCAAGCAGCTGTGAAAAAAGATAAAGTAACTAAGAAGGAGTATTATCATTATTCAAAGGTCTTAATGTTACAAAAATTCAATTTCAATGGATTCCTCAATCAATTAGAAACGGGAAATATTTTAGTAGATTTTGATGCTCGAACTGAGCATAATCATGGTTCAAAGTTTAGAATGAGACAAAATTGTTTATCAGAACTTTACAAGAACGTTACAGAAATAATATAAAAATACAGGCGGTAATAACACAGGCTAAAAACAAGCGGGCTAAAATGCAGGTATAAAGCTAATTATAAAAAAGTAAACGACAATGCAATTTGGTACGAAAGTGGGTAAAAGTGCCCGCCAATTTTTAGCCTAACCATTTAAATTAATACTTGTAAAATTTATGTCAGAAATAAAAACATCAATAAACGCAAAGAAATTTTATTTTAATGATACATCCTTTAGTAATCTTATGAAGAAAAGGATTTATCAAGTACTTCTGATCTCAAGTGCGTATGATGCTTTTTTTATGGAAGAGGATGGACGAATTGATGAACAGATATTCAATGAATACGTTTCTTTAAACTTGCGTTATCCGCCCCAATTTATTATGGCTAACTCAGAAAAAGAAGCATTTGAAAAACTAAATGAAGAAAATATTGACCTTATTATAACAATGCTAAGTGCTGAGGAGCAAGACACTTTTGATCTTGCAGAGAAGATAAAAAAAGAATATACTAATACACCAATCGTTGTACTAACTCCTTTTTCCAGAGAGGTTTCAATAAAAGTAAATCAAGAAGATTTGAGTACGATTGATTATATTTTCAGTTGGCTTGGTGATGCAGAGCTTTTATTGGCTGTTATTAAACTAATTGAGGATAAAATGAATGCTGAGAATGATGTTAAGACTGTCGGTGTTCAAACAATAATTCTTGTAGAGAATTCAATAAGATTTTATTCAAGTTATTTGCCAAATATTTATAAAATTATTTTCAAACAATCTAAAGCCTTTATGACAGAGGGTTTGAACGACCATAAGAAAATGATGAGGATGCGTGGAAGACCGAAGATTCTTCTCGCAACAAATTATGAAGAAGCAATTGAGCTTTACGAAAAATATAAAAACAATTTATTAGGAATAATTTCTGATATATCATACAATCGTGAAGGGGTAAAAGATTACAAAGCAGGTATTCGTCTTTGCGAAAAAATAAAAAGTGATAACAAATTTATGCCTATTTTGCTCCAGTCATCTGATGTTAAGAACGAAAAACTTGCAAAAGAATTAAAGGTTGGATTCCTAAATAAAAATTCAAAAACTTTATCTCATGAATTAAGAAGTTTCATAAGAAAATATTTTTCATTTGGGGATTTTGTTTTTACTTATTCTGACAATTCAAAAGAGGTTGCTCGTGCGGGTGATTTAAAAACATTACAAGAAAAAATATTCCAAGTACCTGATAAATCCTTAATATATCATCTCGAAAGAAATCATTTTTCGAAATGGCTTAGAGCTAGAGCCTTATTCCCCCTTGCCGAATTGTTTATGGATGTTACTTTAGATGATTTTGATAATATTGATGATATAAAAAGATTTATTTTTGATGCTATTGCATCTTTTAGACTGAATAAAGCACGCGGTGTAATTGCTGATTTTAAAAGAGATAGTTTTGATGAATATTCCATTTTTACAAGAATTGGAGATGGCTCTTTAGGAGGTAAAGCACGTGGATTGGCTTTTCTCGATACACTTATAAAACGTAACAGGTTGTATGATAAATATAATAATGCCATAATCACTATTCCTAGAACTCTTGTTTTATGTACTGATGTTTTTGATGAATTTATGGAAGATAATAAACTTTACAAAATTGCTTTAACTGAAAAAAATGATGAAGTTATTTTGAAAAAGTTTATTAAAGCCCGTTTGCCGATAAGAATTCATGAAGATCTTTTTAAATTTATTTCTGTTGTAAATAATCCAATTGCAATAAGATCATCCAGTTTACTCGAAGATTCATATTATCAGCCGTTTGCAGGAATATATAATACTTATATGATCCCAAATGATTCTTCTAATGAAAACGTAATGTCCGAAATGCTTTGCATTGCAATAAAAAGCGTTTATGCCTCAGCTTTTTATAAAGACAGTAAAGCATATATGACTGCAACTTCAAATATCATTGATGAAGAAAAAATGGGAATTGTTTTACAAGAAGTTACAGGAAAACAATATGGGGAGAAATTCTATCCTGTGCTATCCGGAGTAGCCCGTTCGATAAACTTCTATCCTATTGACCCTGAAAAACCTGAAAATGGAATTGCAAATATTGCACTCGGATTAGGAAAATATATTGTTGATGGGGGCACTACTTTACGCTTTTCACCAAAATATCCAAAAAAAATTCTGCAAACAAGTACTCCCGATATGGCTCTTAGAGAAACGCAAAAACAATTCTATGCTCTTGATTTATGTGCAGGACATTTTGTGCCAAGTGTTGATGACAGTTATAACTTATTAAAGTTAAAAATATCAGATGCAGAAAAAGATGGTTCATTAAAACATGTTGCTTCAACTTTTGATTTTAATAATAATATTATAAGAGATGGAGCAAACCATGATGGAAAAAAGCTTATTACTTTTTCAAATATTTTAAAATATGATACTTTCCCTTTGGCAAATATTTTAATGGATATTCTTAAAATCGGTCAGGAAGAAATGGGTAAGCATGTTGAAATTGAATTCGCTGTTGAAATGGATTCTGATTCCGAAACTCAAAATGTTTTTAATATTCTTCAGATACGACCGATAGTTGCAAATAACCAAACCATTGATGAAGACCTAAGTAAAATTCCTGAAAGAAATCTTATTATGTCTTCTGAATCGGCTCTTGGTAATGGTATCATTGATGATATTGTCGATTTCGTTTATGTAAAACCCGAATCTTTTGATACGTCAAAAAGTGTTAAGATTGCGGAAATTGTTGGTAAAATTAATGAACAATTTATTGAAGAACAAAAAAATTATATCCTTGTCGGACCCGGAAGATGGGGATCAAGCGATCCATGGTTGGGAATTCCTGTACGTTGGGCTCAAATCTCTGCTGCTCGTGTAATTGTAGAATCCGGTCTTGCAAATTATAGAATTGACCCGAGTCAGGGAACTCATTTTTTTCAAAATCTGACTTCTTTCAGAGTGGGATATTTTACTATTAATCCATTTATGAAAGACGGGTTTTATGACCTTGATTATCTTGCCAAATTTGATGCAGTTTATGAAGATGATCTTGTCAGACATATTCGTTTTAAAAACCCTATAATTGTTAAAATTGACGGGCAGAAAAACAAGGGGGTTATTTATAAAGCGGATTAATTCCGTGGGAATTACCTATTTGAGAGTGGTAAATTTTCAAATCATTATTCATCATTCGTTAATCGAAATTCGATATTCAGTTTTTCTTTCTAATTATCGAACGCCGAACACAACCGAAAGCTTTCAGGGTAACGATTTTAGATTTTTTAGCAAGTCCCCAAAACTTCACCGTCCAGAGTTAAATAATTTTTCATTGCTGATACAGTCATGCATGCATGAACCGGCAATATTCCAATTACATCACCAATTTTAATTTTTGAGATAAAGTCGGGATTTGTTTTTATGATTCCATGTTCCTGCGAAAGTGATTTTACAAAAGTATCCTTCACGGGAAGTGAAAAATTATTTTCCTGAAAATTTATAACATAACCAAAATTTTTATTCCCGTTTTTGTCAGTCAGAAATTCTTTTGATAATTGAACGCCTCCTCCATAAACTATAATCTCATCTCTTTCTATATTGATAGAAACTACAGGACAGGCAATTGAAACAGCAATGTCCTGAATTGAACATGAGCCAAGTTTATATTGCATCAAGTCATATAAAATAAAATTTCCCGGTCTTATTTCATCAACACCTTTAAAATCCTCAGCAATACTGCATGAAGGAGTGTCGCCAATTGAAATTTCAATATTTGCAAAATCCTTAATATATTTGTTTTTCAGAGAATTCATTTTTTTTATTGAATCAAAATGGATTTGAAGAATTTCTTCCTTTGACTTGGCGTGATAAGCTTGACCGGAGTGAGTGAGAAATCCAATAAAATTCAGTTTTGAGGAATTTTTTGCTGCCTCTAAAATTTCATTAATCTTTTCCGAATCATCCCAACTAAATCCTGAACGGTGATAACCTGTATCAATTTTAATAAAAAATCCAATGTTTGATTTTATGTTTTTGTTTAGAAATTTAAATGTTTCAAAATTTTCTAAGAGTAAATTTATCTTGATTTTTTTAGCAAGATTATTAGCTTTTTCGATTTCAAGAATATTGAAAGGAAACGCAATTGTAATATCTTTCCATCCTGCATCAGCAAAATATTCAGCCATGCTAACCGAAGAAACAGTGATTGAATTTATGCCAAAACTTTTCACCCAACTTCCAATTTCTTTCGATTGATGAGTTTTAAAATGTGGACGTAATTTTACATTATATTTTTTGGCTTTATTCGACATTCTTTGGATGTTTCTTAAGCACTTTTGCTTGTCGAGAATTAAAGTGGGTTGAGTAATGTTCATAGATATTTAAAAATTAAAACCAATTACTAAAGGTGTAGCGAACAAAGCGAAATATGAGCTTTCCGATGTAATTTCATAATTTTGAGGATCAAAACTCAATGTACCCTTTATCCTAAAACCTAAATGTATTTTTCGAATGGTATAAAAAGCAGAGGTTTCAATACCTACACTAAAATTATTTGCCCAATCATGTTCCATGTAGTTAAACGAAGCAATCGGACCTGCTTCAAGATAAAAACAACTTGATATCGAACGCCTATAGAAAAGTTGAAGTTTTAAAATGTCAATTGGCCCCAACGATCCAAATCCACCTACTCTAATTGTTTCAAGACCATCACCGTAGCCAAAATCAAATTGAATAGCAGGGTTTGTCAAAAATATTTGAAAGCCAAACCCAATTTGCACCCTTGCCCCCAAAATTACTTTTGGTTTAAATTTATGTGCATACGAATATGAAACTGCAGCAAACTCAGCAGATATGCTATGTTGGTTGTTTTTTTCAATAAAAACCGACTTTGTTTTCTGTGCGCTTAAAATACCGCTAATAAAAACTAAAACAATGAATGCAAGTATTTTTAGTTTCATGATAAAATATTAATGAGTAAAAGTATATTGAAGAATAATAGGAGAAAGCGTTAATACAAATCCACTGTATTTATATTGATTTCCCTTAATTATTCCAATTTGCAAACCATGTCCGATTTTGAAATACTTAAAACCATAAAAAAAAGATGAGTAAACTCCATAAAAGAGGTAGCTATCTTCCATACCACCTAGACTTGCTCCTGCAGAAATTTGAGTTCCGACATCAAAATAGTTTTTAGATTTAATTATTTTTCTATAAAATATATTTAATCTCAGAAGTTCATAATAAGCTTCTTTTCTTTTTTTACTAATTGAATAGCCAAATTTATTCATATTACTCACTTGAGTATATGCTTCATGAATACCTACGCCCAAATATTTATCAGGTTTAATTTTTCTTGAATAAGAATATCCAAATCCATTAATTGGTTCATAACTGATATTATGAATGTTTTTCTTTAGACTGAAAGCATGATTTTTATTAACAATCTCCTGAGAGTACGCAGGGTTAAAGAGAAAAAATGATAAAATAATTATCAATAGAAATATTATGTAAAAAGAGAGTTGACGAGATTTCACATTATTTATTTATAATAAGTTTATTAATAAAAATTTTATCATTTATTCTGACCCTGATTAAATACAATCCATTTTTTATTTTTCCCGGAATATTTATTGAAATCGTGTTTTCACCGAAACTTGTAGATATATCTTTTTCAAATATTAATTGATTTAACACATTATAAAGTTGTAACCTAAAGTTAGTTGATTTTTTACATTGAGTTTCAATATTAAGAATGTTTTGACATGGATTTGGCCAAATTTTTATTTCAGATGATTTGTTTTTTCTAAATTCGGAAATTTCTGTATAAATACTCGAATCCCTACAAACAGTTAATGAGTTACCGGAATAATACCGCTCGTAAGCAGGAATTGAACCACTATTCAGGTTGTTTGGAATTCCTATTGAAGGCAATTCATCATCAATATTCCAAAACCAGGGAACAGAATCGAGATAATAAGAAATGTCGCTCAACTCATTAGTACCTCCAGGGATAATTGTTCCCAGAATATTATTTCCATACTGAAAATGTTCGCTACCTGTAATAGCATATTGCCCATAAAAAGTATTGGTATTAGTTGTTTCATTTCCTACAAAATTTTGCTTTTTTGTTTCATAGAGTGAATTTTGTGTCATAAGAATTCCATATAATTCTGCTCTGTTCCTGAAAAGTGTATTATATGGTCCTGATGGACCCCAGAAATGATCGATAATAATATTTTGGATAATATTTCCTTCAAAGAGATTTGAAAAAGCAAAATGACCATGTAATGAAATATCTCCCGAAAGGTCGTGAATAGTTTCGGAGCGATAAGGTTCGATAGAATAATTATATCCAAAAACATTGCCGTTTGCTCCAACTTTTATCATTTGTGCATGACGAAGATGTTTGAAAATGTTATTCTCGATAAGACATTCGCCGCTATGACTGCTTAAGGTTACTCCATAGCCTCTTGTTCCGGTTCCGTCGTAAGTAAAAGCATGATGAATATAATTTCCGCTAATTTCGATTTTTGTGCTTTGATAAATTCCAATATGACTCCCGACACTTTTATTGCTTTCAACTCCAATTATCCAGCATTGAGCGGCAAAACCAAAATAGAAATTTGATCCGGCACCTTCTTCAGGTTCATCGAAACGTGTAATTTTTAAACATTCGATGCCGGTATTATATCTCATTTCAGTTTTTCTTATTTCAGGATTCAATGAAAGATCAAAATCAATGCGTAATGGCTGCTCAATGTAAATGGTGTTTCCAACAACAGCTGTAATTTTTACCATTTGTCCAACAGCATTTTCTGCCCATGTTGCCGGACTGATGTCCCAGTCACCGTTTTCCTGTCTTATTTCTGCAAAATCGCTAACATCAAATTGACTCGCATCTTCAACAACCAATACCGATGAGCCTTTATAAAAACCTGAAATAATATTTATAAAATCGGTACTTTGACTTTTCGAAATATTAATACAATTTGTTGGCTGATTACCAAGATCAAAAATTAGATTTGTGGAGTCGGAAGTTGAGCCCCGCAAGATAATGCTGTCAGGTAAGCTCAAAGGTGAGTTGATTATGAAGTTCCCTGAAGGAAAAAAGATCACTCCAAAATTTCCTTCCAAAGAGTTTATTGCATCCACAATTGCTTGAAAATTATCAGTAAGGCTGTCGCCTATGGCGCCAAAATCTATGACATCAACAATAGTATTTGGTTGGGGAATTTCGCCTTGATATCCTGCTGCTGACCAATTAACTCTCAGACTATCCGGGATAACCTGAGCTTGGATCTGTAAAGCAAGAAAAAAAAGCAGAAGAAATATTTTTAACTTTTTCATGATAATTATTTTACTTATCCCTAGAGTTATTCAACAAATTTAATACATAACAAACAATAAATTCAAGTGAATTTCATTATATTTACAGATTGCGAATTTTATAATAATATTAATTGATGTTTTTGTATTGATAAAAAGACAAAATAGCTAAATTTGAATATCTACACATTTTAAAAACCAAAACAATTTTAAAAATGAAAAAGATAAAAATAATTTTTCCTATATTGATAATAACTTTTCTAATTTCTTGTGGGAACTTCAGTAAAGACAAAACTGTCCTTTGCGATAGAATTCAGTACGATGTAATTATCAATAATCCTGATCCCGGGCATTATTGGTGGGTAAATAATATTGAAGGCTCAAAAAGAGAACCGTTTATTCAAAATCTTATTAATGCCGCTTTTTCGGGCGAAGTAATAGCTTATGATTATTTTAATAACCAGCTAACTATCGATCAACTTAAAATGATTGGTGCTGATACTGTTTACAGAACTTTAACACGTCCATTTGCCCCTTATGATGAGTACGATACTGTAATTATCACTAAATTGGAATATGAAGATATTAAGAGAATTCGTTTTCTGGAGGAATGGCAGTATGATGAAAATAAAATTGCTATTGATAAAAAGGTTGTTGGTATTGCACCATTATTAGAAAAAAGTGATAGTGAAGGAAACATGCTTGCTGTTCAACCGTTGTTCTGGTTGTATTTTGATAAAAAGTATCCGATTAAGTAAAAAAATCCTAGTAAATAATTAAACAAAAGTATTTAAAGTGAACTAAAATAATGAGTGTCAAAAGTTATAATAATACATTAACTTTAGGCACTCAAAGCAATTATATCTATTGACACTAAATAACATAATGGAATATCAAATTCATACTTTAAAAAACGGCATTCGACTTGTTCATCGGCAAGTTAAAGGCGAAGTTGCCCATTGTGGTTTGATGATAAACACAGGTACAAGGGATGAAAAAGAAGATGAATCGGGGATTGCTCATTTTATTGAACATGTAATTTTTAAAGGAACAAAAAAGCGAAAAGCTTATCATATTCTCAATCGCATCGAAAATGTAGGGGGCGATTTAAATGCTTATACATCAAAAGAAGAAACCTGCATTTATGCTTCTTTTCTAAAAAATTATTACAATAGATCTTTAGAACTTTTTTCTGATATTATTCTTAACTCCATTTTTCCCGTTAAGGAAATCGAAAAAGAAAAAGATGTAGTGATAGATGAGATAAATTCATACAAAGATTCTCCTTCAGAGGAAATATATGATGAATTTGAAGAAATGATTTTTCATGACCATCCTCTTGGAAACAACATTCTCGGGACACCGAAATCAGTAAGAAAAATAAACAGAAATAAAGTTATAAATTTTATTAAAAGGAATTATAGTGGAGGCAGAATTGTTATAAGTTCGGTTGGCGACATAAGCTTTGCAAGGCTGATAAAATCAGTCGAAAAATATTTTTTGGATGTTCCTGAAAATAATATTGAACTCAATCGCTCACTTACACGGAAATTTAAGCCATCCGTAAGGTCTGTTAAAAAAAATAATTATCTTTCGCATTGTTGCATTGGAAATGTTGCTTATGAGCGTAATAGTTCAAAACGGATTCCTTTAATTTTATTGAATAATATTCTTGGCGGACCCGGAATGAATTCACGGTTGAATCTTGCAATAAGAGAAAAACACGGATTAACTTACACTATAGAATCCAATTATCAGCCATATTCCGATACAGGAATTTTTGCAATTTATCTCGGTGCTGATGCTGATTATCTCAACAAAACTCTTAATCTGGTAAAAAACGAATTGTCGAAACTTAAAAATAAAAAACTGGGCGTGATGCAGTTGCACATTGCAAAACGACAACTGTGTGGTCAACATGCTTTATCGATGGAGTCGAATATCGAAGAAATGTTTTTTATGGGAAAAAGTATTTTGCGAATCAATAAAGTAAGAAGTATTCAGACAATTTTCGAAATGATTAATGATGTTTCATCTGAAGTATTATTTGATGTTGCTAATGAGGTTTTTGATGAGTCAATGCAAAGCACGCTGATTTATAATGCAAAGGGGTAACTTTCCCATGCTTAATTATTTAAAATAAAAAATAATAATAACATGCAAACAACAGATTTTGACGAATATTTACTTTCACATACATCAGAAACAAATTCAATTTTAAATGAGTTGTTTCGTGAAACAAATTTAAAAATTCTTATGCCCCGAATGTTGGCAGGACCTTTGCAAGGAAAATTTCTTGAAATGATAAGTTGCATGATAAAACCTATGTCAATTCTTGAGATTGGTACTTACACAGGATATTCTGCTATTTGTCTTTCCGCCGGATTAACTGATGGCGGGATGATACACACTATTGAAAAAAATCCTGAGCTAAAAGCAATTGCTGAGAAATATTTTGAAAAAGCAGGCCTGACAAAAAAAGTCAAATATTATTTGGGAAATGCGATAAATATAATTCCTGATATCAACGAACAATTCGACCTTGTTTTTATGGATGCCGATAAAAAAAATTATCTGAATTATTATAAACAAATTTTCGATAAAGTAAAAACCGGTGGATTTATCATTGTTGATAATGCTTTATGGGATAAGAAAGTTTTAACAAAACCAGATCCTCGTGATAAAGAAACTCTTGGAATTATTGAATTCAACAATTTTATACAAAATGATGACAGAGTGGAGAATATGCTTCTGCCGCTTAGAGATGGCTTGATGATTGTGAGGAAAAAGTGAGTTTATGATTTTAGGATTTTGATTTAAGATTTAGTCAAAGTCCAAATTGACAACCGATAACCGACAATCCGAAACCAACTAAACCTTAAATTTAAAGCTAATCTTCTTCAGCTCTTCGTTAGCTTTAACAATTTTGCTTTTTAGTTCTTCTTTATACTTTACTGTTTTTTTAAAAAGTTCATTGTTATCTGTAGATAATATTTGAGCAGCAAGTATTCCTGCATTAAGAGCACCATTAATTCCGACAGTTGCAACGGGTATTCCCGGAGGCATTTGAACTATTGCAAGCAATGAATCCATTCCGTCGAGAGAAACTTTTATAGGAACTCCGATAACAGGTATTGGAGTTATGGCAGCGATAACTCCCGGCAAATGAGCAGCCATTCCTGCTCCGGCAATTATTACTCTAATGCCTTTGTTGTAGGCTCCTTTTGCAAATTCTTCAACTTTTTCAGGAGTTCGGTGAGCTGATAAAGCGTTCATCTCAAAAGGAATTTCCATTTCGTTTAAAAACTTTGCTGCTTTTTCCATTACGGGTAAATCTGAAGTGCTACCCATTATTATGCTAACTAAAGGTTTCATTTATCTGTGGTTTTAGTTTTTACAAAAATATGGTTTTTGGTTTAATTTATGGTAATTCATTGTAAATTATTATTGTTTGATAATTATTTATCTTTAAAATGATTCCCTTATAAAAACGAGTTATCAATGAACCTCTAAAACCAAAAAAATTCCCATCTTTGCAGTCTAATATAATTACAAGCACATGGAAACAATTAAAGTAAAAGACAAAGTTTTTGAGATTTCAATAACTGCAAAGGAAATTCAATTAGCAATAATTAAAATGGCTTTAAAGATTGATGAAGATCTTAATGGAAAAAACCCTCTGTTTTTGATTGTTTTGAACGGTGCATTTGTTTTTGCTGCAGATTTACTTAGAAATATTAAAATGGATTGCGAAGTTTCTTTTGTAAAATTATCTTCTTATGTTGGCATTCAGTCAACAAATACTGTCAGAGAATTAATTGGTCTTGATAAAGCGCTTACCGGCAGAACAGTTGTTATTGTTGAAGATATTATCGACACAGGTGTTACAATGGCACATACATTGCCGAAATTAAAAGACCTCGGTGCTAAAGATGTTAAAATTGCAACTTTGCTTTTTAAACCTGATGCTTTCAAAAAATCATTTAAAATTGATTATATAGGTATGGAAATCAAAAATGATTTTATTGTTGGGTATGGCTTAGATTATGATGGATTTGGTAGAAATTATGCCGAAATTTATAAAATTGTAGAGTAAAGAAAAAGTAACTATTTGCTACAAAACTTTAACTTTAGGCATTTTAGGCACTCCAAACTTTAGGCATTTGTACTAATAATTTTACGATAAATAACATAATAAAATGGGTAATTCAAATTTTGTTGATTATGTAAAGATTAGCTGTAAGTCAGGCAGGGGAGGCGCTGGATCTGCTCACTTTCGCAGAGAAAAGTTTATCCCTAAAGGAGGCCCTGATGGAGGTGATGGCGGAAGAGGCGGACATATTATTATGAAAGGAAATTCTCAGCTATGGACTTTATTACATTTAAGATATACAAAACATATTAAAGCAGGAATTGGCGAAAATGGTGGCAAACAAACCAGTACAGGTGCTGATGGGAAAGATTATATTCTGGAAGTGCCGCTTGGAACAATTGCCAAAGATGCTGAAACAGGAGAGCCTATTTGTGAGATTACTGAAGAAGGCGAAAGCAAAATCCTCGTGAAAGGTGGAAGAGGAGGACTGGGAAACGACCATTTTAAAACTTCAATAAATCAAACTCCAAAATATGCTCAGCCCGGAGAGCCGGAATCAGAAACAAATGTAATTGTTGAACTTAAGCTTCTTGCTGATGTTGGATTAGTTGGATTTCCTAATGCAGGAAAATCCACACTGTTGTCGGTAGTTTCGGCTGCAAAACCTCAAATTGCAGATTATCCTTTTACTACACTTCGCCCAAATCTTGGCATAGTGGCTTATCGCGATAACAGATCTTTTGTTGTTGCAGATATACCGGGAATTATTGAAGGAGCACATAAAGGAAAAGGCTTGGGATTGCGTTTTTTAAGACACATCGAAAGAAATTCTACCTTGCTTTTTATGGTTACTGCCGATAGCGATGATATAAGGAAAGAATATAACGTTTTGTTAAATGAGTTAAAAGAATATAATCCTGAACTTCTTGATAAGACGAGAATACTTGCAATTACAAAAACTGATTTGTTGGATGATGAATTGATTGCGGAGATAAAAAAGGATTTACCAAATATTTCGTATGTTTTTATTTCTTCAGTTGCTCAAACCGGATTGGCTGAATTGAAAGATATGATTTGGAAGGAATTGAATAAGAAGGTATAGAAGTAGTAATGCGGCACAAAACAAAACTGGAAATTTTGCAATTCTGTTCTGTACAATTATAAATAGTAATCACCAGAAAAAATGATTGATAAAATTCTTAATTTGGACAAGGAATTTTTTCTGTTAATTAACGGATGTCATAATTCTTTTGCTGATTTTGTTATGTTTTGGATGAGTGAAAAGTTTATCTGGATTCCATTATATCTGTTTTTTATTTTTCTGATTTATCGTCAATACAAATTAAAAAAAACTTTAATCATAATATTGTTTGCGGCAATAATGATAGCATTAAGCGACCAAATATCGGTCTGTCTTTTTAAAAATATTTTTCACCGACTCCGTCCCTGTCATGATCCATCTCTCATTGATTTTGTTCATCTTGTAAAAGGGAAATGTGGTGGACAATTTGGGTTTGTTTCATCACATGCAACTAATACTTTTGCCATTTCTGTTTTTATGATAGAATTAATCGGTAAGAAATATAAATATTTCACAACTCTTATTTTAATTTGGGCAATACTCATTAGTTACAGTCGAATTTATCTAGGTGTTCATTTTCCGGGTGATGTTATTATAGGTGCTTTTCTTGGTGCTTTTTTTGGCTGGTTTTTTATGCTAATTTTTAATAGATATGGCGAAGCAATAATTGGTAGGAAGTAGCTATTCTTAGCAACAAATATTTAATAATTTTAAATCTGTTCTGAATTATTATAGCTGTTCGTTTTTAGATTTTTATATATATTTGCAAAACCTTGACATAAGACTACAGATTTTGTATCTTTAGGAAATTCTTAAAGTTAAAACATCTAAAAAGTTGAAAAAAATAATAATTTTATTTTTTACTTATATTTTCCTGACAAATATACTTGTTGCCCAAAGCGATAATATATATGTTGAGGTGGATGGCACCAATGCAATTCTCTGGCAAACAAATGCTGAAAGAAATTGTTGTGCACTTTACAGAATGGACGTTGAATTGGAAACCAATCAAATTTCATGGTATCAGATTGATACAGGCGATGCTTGTTATTGTATTTGCCATTTTGACCTTTCAGTAACTGTTGGACCACTGGAAGGAGGAGAGTATTTTGTTGATGTTTTTTCTACTGAAGTTACGTATCCTTATGATACAACTTTTCAGGGATCAACATCATTTACTATTGGAGGCCGAAACTTTATTGACGAAATAAATATTATTAGTCAATACCAAAGCGATTGTTATAATTATTTAAAGATAAAAGACCCGGTTATTTACCAGGATGAACTACTGCTACAAAACTACCCTAACCCGTTTAATAACAAGACAACCATTATGTATTCTGTTAAATCAACAGAAAATGTAGAATTGATCATTTATAATAGTGTTGGACAGATTATAAATAAGTTCGATTGCAATAATATGACCAATGGTTTTATTGAGTGGGATGGTACGGATAAACAAGGAAAGCATGTTGGTCCGGGTCTTTATTTTTATAGCCTTTCAAGTTCTGAATTCAGGGTGACTAAAAAAATGCAGATTACGGAATAATTTAAAAGAAACATTAAATCATCAAAAATTTCTAATTAATTTGTTTTTATGTAAATTCTCCAAATTTTGTAAATCCGAAGAATTTTTATTATTCAGAAAATATTTGAGTTTTATCAATAATTTACATTATTTTATTTGTTTTATCAATAAATTTCAAAATTTCGCTTTTCCCCAAAACCGACATAGCAGAAGTAAAAAACATCTGAGGTAATTCTGACCAGTTTGTCAATAAAAATTCCTTATAATTATCAATATTCTGTTGCAATTGAATTTTCTTTAATTTATCAGTTTTTGTAAAAACTATAGCAAAAGGAAGTTGGTTTACACCAAGCCATTCAATAAAATCAACATCAGATTTTTGATGTTCGTGGCGTGAATCAATTAAAATGAAAATACATAATAAATTCGTTCTTTTAATAAGATATTTATGTATCATCTCGCCCCATTTTTCCCTGTCGCTTTTTGATGCTTTGGCAAAACCATAACCCGGCAAATCAACTAAATACCACGAATTATTTATCAAGAAATGATTTATCAATTGTGTTTTTCCTGGTGCACCCGAAGTTTTTGCAAGTTTCTTTTTTCCGGTAAGCATATTTATCAATGAGGATTTTCCAACATTCGATCTACCAATAAAAGCATACTCCGGCATATCAGCCTTAGGACAAGCATTTACATCAGTACTGCTAATAATAAACTTAGAATTTTTGATTATCATAAATTATTTCCTTTTTTTAAGCCATTCCAGATTTTTTAATACTTTTTTCTTGTATGTTGAAAAATGTCTTTCTTTCTTTTTTAAATAAATATCTTTAATAGTAATAATTATTCCTGTTTCCTCAACATTACCAAAATTTTTGTTTACTGATGTTCCAAAAATTTTCATTGTAGCAGAAAGATTCATATATGCATTCATCAATGGAGGAATTTGCTCATTATTACTTCTTATTTTTTGAAAAAGTATTTTATAATCTTCACTAAAATTTCCCTCAGTAAAAATATTTTCCAAAACTTCTGGTTCTGTAATATATTTTAATGGTTTTTTTGGATATACAAGTTTTTCTTTATCAGGAAAATATTTATTTAAAAAATACAATAAAATATCACGTGCACCAGGATTATAATGAGGATACATTGTTACTTTTCCAAAAAGATATTTTATGTTAGGATTGTCAATTATTATTGCTCCCAATCCATCCCAAATATTATCAAGCGAATACATTCCTTTACGGATATTATTCATTGGCTGATATAGTGGTTGCACAAAAGATCTACCAAGCTCGATTGTTTTTTTTAAATATTCTTTTTTGAATTTATCTGAAATGTGAAATAATTTCGAAGTAGGAGAAATAACATTACCACCCCCCTCAGTATCAAGAAGATCCTTGCCATGAATAAATCGGTAACCGCCAATAATCTCTTTATCTCTCGGATTCCATACTATCAACTGCTTAAAAGGTTTTAATGATAAATCATAATCATCAATATCACAGTCTTTTCCGGATCCACCACCTGCATCTCTAAAGGTTATTTCTCTTAACCTCCCTATTTCTCTAATTAAATTTGGAGAATCTTCATGTGAAAAAATATATATTTCATTATTTCCATTATTAGTTTCCCTAATAAATTTTTCATGCGTAAGCTCTTTTTCTAATAAGTCTTTATTTACGGGTGAAATAATAGTTTTCATAAATTTTTCTAGTTTTTAAGTGTTTTATTTTTATACCATTGCTCAAAAGATAAAGTATTATCTTTTTCCAACTCATAAACATAATCTCTCAATAAATTTGCCCACTTAAGGTCAGTATTTCTTTTATCGAAATATTTATTACTAACAGGTTTTCCAAAAGTAATAATAATTGTTTGATTTTTTTGCCTGAACATTTCATCAACAAGAAAAAACATTTCGAGATTGGCCTTAATCTTTAAAAAACCTCTCAATTTTGCTATATTATAAAAGAAGTTTGTATTTCTTCCATTTATATGAATGGGAACAATATCTCTGTCATAATATTTTGATTTAGATAAAAATGTTTTTTTCCATTCTAAATCTTTAATAATACCTTTCTTTTTTCTTGACACCAATCCAGCCGGAAAAAAAAGTATCATTACATCTGAAGCAAAAGATTTATTAATAGCTTTTATATTATCAACATTGCTTCCATGCTTGTTTATTGGTATAAAAATAGGTATTAAATTGGGAATTGTCATTAATATATCATTTGCAGGAACAGCAATTTTATATTTATCTTTACTTATAGTATTAATCAGTGCTAATCCATCAAGACCACCAAGAGGATGATTTGAAATAATAGAATACCTTTTATCTTCAAGAATTTTTTTTTCACCCTTAATTTCAATTTTAATATTAAAATGCTTTAATATAGCAACAACAAAATCAATACCTATGTAATCACGATTTTTATAAAGTGCTTCATTCAATTCTTTTTGATGGACAATTTTTTTTAATAAAGTAAAAAAAACTTTAGGAAGTATTTTGTACCATGATGGGCTCTTGGCCTTAAAAACACTATCAACATCAATAAAATTTTTCCCTATTTTTTCTATTTTTTCACTTATCATTTTAGAAGAATATTTCAGAACTTAATTATTTACAAATTTAGAGATAATTAGGATTAATTTATAAATTGTTTTACACTTTTTTTTTAGCTAATATTTTAGCACTTGTTAAAAAGTTTTTTTAAATAAATTATTATACCTTAAACCATACCATATCAGCATCTTAATTATACGCTGATAATATTTTCAAAAAAAAACGAAACTTTTTATTAACAATGTGGTAAAATGTGGTATAATGTGGTAAAATGTTTTGTACATTTACACCAAAATTCATCAAATATTGTTAAACATTATTGGTACATACGAATGCAAGGTCGATGTTAAAGGGAGACTGATGTTTCCGATAGCATTCAAGAATCAATTGACTGAAGTATTAAATCAGGGTTTTGTTATAAAACGAAGCATTTTTGAAAAATGTCTTGAATTATATCCGTCAACTGAGTGGGAAAATGAGAGCACAAGAATCAATAAGCTTAACAGGTTTAATAAGAAAAATGTTGATTTTATAAGAAAGTTTATGGCCGGAGTAAAATTGGTAAAACTTGACAACACTGGCAGACTGCTTATACCAAAGGATTTGATTAATTATGGTGGAATAAAAAACGAAATCGTTTTGGCGTCAGTTGTAAACAAAATTGAGATCTGGGATAAAGCAAAATATGAACAAGCAGTTGATTATAATCCTGAAGAATTTGGTGATCTTGCTGAAGAAGTTATGGGAGATAATGACGCTGTATCAATTGACTAATAATGTACCACAAGCCCGTTTTATTAAACGAATGCATAAACGGATTAGCCATTAAATCTGATGGCAATTATGTGGACGCAACTTTCGGTGGTGGTGGACATTCATCTGAAATTCTCAAGCGATTAAGTACCGGAAAATTATTAGGATTCGATCAGGATAAAGATGCTATAAATAACAAATTTGATGATGAGAGATTCATTTTTGTGAAATCAAACTTCATTTTTCTAAAAAACTTTTTGATGTATTACAAGCTTATGCCAGTTGATGGAATATTAGCTGATTTGGGTATTTCATCATACCAAATTGATGAACCAAGCAGAGGATTTTCGACGAGGTTTGATGGAAAGTTAGATATGAGGATGAACAATAACGCTGATCTGGATGCCGGAAAAGTTATTAACGAATATTCAGAAAATGATTTAAAAGAAATTTTTAAAAAATACGGTGAAATAAAGAATGCTGGAAAACTTGCTTGGGTTCTGGCAAAAAAAAGAAAAGAAAAAAATATAGAAACAACCGGAGATTTAAAGAATGCTGTTCAGTCGTGTGTGATAAACAAAAAAGAGAATAAATATTTCGCACAAGTTTTTCAGTCAATCAGAATAGAAGTAAACGATGAGCTTGGTGCCTTGAAAACTTTTTTAATAGAATCATCAAAAGTTTTAAAACCTGGAGGAAGACTGGTAATAATGTCATATCATTCGCTGGAAGACAGACTTGTGAAGAATTTTTTAAAATCAGGGAATTTTGACGGAATTATTAAAAAAGATTTTTATGGAAAACCACAAGTAGATTTTAAATTAATTAATAAAAAACCAATAGTAGCTAATGAAAATGAAATATTGTTGAATAAAAGAGCTCGAAGTGCAAAGCTCAGAATTGCAGAAAAATTATAAATCAATGAAAAGTCAGGGTAATAAATTAAGAGAAAAAGAAAAGAAAAGATCCTCTCAAAATAGAGATGAAAGTGCTTTTGAAAAGTCTTTTCTTGATATTATGGGAGGACGTGTTCTTTTGAGAAATAACACCAGAAAATTTCTTCCTTTCCTGCTTTTTCTTGCTTTACTTGCTGTATTTTATATCGGAAACACCTATTACGCTGAGAAAAAAAATTCAAAAACAAATAAGTTGAAGAAAGAATTAAAAGAACTCAGGTATGATTATATAACCTCAAAATCTGAATTAATGTTTCATAGTAAACAATCAGAAATTGCTAAAAAATTAAGCTCAACAGGAATAAAAGAATCGAAAGAGCCACCAAAAAAAATCCATCTTGAAAAAGATGAAAAGTAAAATATAAATCTAAAATTAATATAAAAGTAAAACAGTAACAGATTAATGGATATCAAAAAAGACATATTGTGGAGAGTATATTTAGTGTACTTGTTTATATTGATATTTGCTGTTGCGATAGTAGGAAAAATAGTTTATATACAGCTAAGAGAGGGTCCGGAGCTATTACTAAAAGTTCAAACTCATGAACTGAAATATTTTAATATTGATGCTGTCCGCGGAAATATTTATTCTGATGATGAAAGTTTGCTTGCCACGTCAATTCCGATTTTTGATATCAGAATGGATGTTGGTTGTGTGAATATTTCAGATAAGTTTTTTGATAAAAAAGTTGATTCGTTGGCATATTGTTTATCTAAACTTTTAAAAAACAAAACTGCAGATCAATACAAAAAAGACTTAAAAAGAAACCGTAAAAAGAACCACCATTATTATCTTATCGCAAGTAGAATAAAATATTCTGAACTTAAAAAACTTCGTAAATTTCCAATTTTCCGTAGAGGAAAATATAAAGGGGGATTAATTATTATTCCACGAACAAAAAGAAAAACACCTTTTAAAGAACTTGCGAAAAGAACTATTGGTTTCGAGAATAAAGAAAACAATATTTATGTTGGGTTAGAAGGTGCATTCTCCGAATATCTTACCGGAAAAGACGGGAAACAACTAATGAGACGAATTGGTCATGGAGAGTGGAAACCTATTGCTGATAATAATTCATTAAAACCCAAAGACGGACAAAACATTGTAAGCAGCATCGATATTAATATACAGGATGTTGCAGAAAACGCACTGCATAAGCATTTAATTGATAACAAAGCATTTCAGGGATGTGCAATTTTAATGGAAGTTGAAACCGGATTTATTAAAGCTATTGCAAATTTACGCTACGATTCAACTTCCAAAACCTATAAAGAATCATATAATCAAGCTATTTCCGAAAGATTTGAACCCGGTTCAGTTTTCAAGCTAATGTCGATGATGACAGTACTTGAGGATAAAAAAGTGAAACTTACAGATACAATTGATATTGGAAAAGGCTGGACGGTTTATTACAACAGAACCATGAAAGATGTTCATGCTATAAGAAATGGGAAAATTACAGTCAGGGAAGCTTTTGAAAAATCATCAAATGTCGGGATTTCAAAAATAATCCACGATGCTTACAAAGATAAACAAAGCAAGTATGTTGACCATTTGTATGACTGTAAATTAAATGAAAAACTCGGAATAAAAATACTTGGAGAAGGAAATCCGGTAATAAAGCATCCTAAAAATAAAAAGACTTGGTACGGGACAACACTTCCGTGGATGTCAGTAGGTTACGAAATTTTACTAACTCCTCTTCAAATCTTGAATTTCTATAATGCAGTGGCCAATAATGGTAAAATGATGAAACCTCAATTTGTTAGAAGAATTGAGAAAGCTGGAAGAACAATTAAAACATTCGATCCGATTATTATTAAAGAATCTATCTGTTCTAAACAAACCACCGATTCATTAAAATCGCTACTCGAAGGAGTTGTTTTAAGAGGAACTGCCCAAAGCCTTAAAAACAGCATTTATCAAATAGCCGGTAAAACAGGAACTGCACAGGTTGCAGAAGGAAATAAAGGCTATATAAAAGGACTTTATAATTCTTCTTTTGCTGGATATTTTCCGGCAGATAACCCAAAGTACTCTTGCATTGTAACAGTTAACAAACCAACAGCAGGTCGATATTATGGCAGTTCGGTGGCAGCACCGGTTTTTAAAGAAATTGCTGATAAAGTGTATGCAACTCAGCTTGATATTCATATGCAAGAAGATATTGAAACAAAAAAAATAAAATTCCCTGTTTTCATAAGTGGATATACTCAGGATATAAAAACAATATTTAGTGACCTAAATATAGAAATTGAGAAAAGTATTATTAATACAGACTTTGCTGTAATCTTACCCGGAGAGCTTGGGCAAAAATTAATAAAACCAGGAGTAGTACCAAATGTTAAAGGAATGGGAGTACGAGATGCTGTTTATCTTCTCGAAAGCCTGGGACTTAAAACAATTATTAGTGGAAAAGGAAAAGTAAAATATCAATCAATAAAACAAGGTGTTTCATTAAAAAAGTTTAGCACGATAAAATTGGAATTATCAATCTAAAACAAAAATTTAATTGAAAAAAATCAAAAACATATTAAAAAACATTGAAGTTGTCAGCATTAAGGGAACTGAAAATATTAAAATTAATTCGGTGAATTTTGATTCAAGGAAAATTGAAGCAGGAGATCTTTTTATTGCTGTTAGAGGAACTCAGGTAGATGGTCATTCTTTTATTAACAAAGCTATTGAAAAAGGAGCAATTGCAATTGTTTGTGAAAAAATGCCTAAAAACACCAAAAACAATATTTCATACATTATTGTTAAAGACAGCACAAAAGCTTCCGGTCAAATATGTTCTAATTATTTTGATAATCCTTCAGCAAAATTAAAATTAGTTGGAGTAACAGGAACAAATGGTAAAACAACCGTAGTTACTTTACTTTATAAACTATATACCAAACTAGGTTTTTACTGCGGGTTGCTTTCTACTGTTGAAAACAAAATCGGCGAAACTGTAATTTCTTCAACTCATACAACTCCTGATGCTTTTCAGCTAAACCGGCTTTTAAACAGAATGGTTGAAGAAGGTTGTTCACACTGTTTTATGGAAGTAAGTTCTCACGCTCTTGACCAGGATAGAATTGCCGGTTTAAATTTTATCGGGGGAATTTTCACAAATATCACTCACGACCATCTTGATTATCACAAAACCTTCGACAATTATCTGAAATCAAAGAAAAAATTCTTTGACAGATTAAATAACAAAGCTTTTGCTCTTAGCAATGCTGATGATAAAAACGGACAAATTATACTTCAAAACACAAAAGCATTAAAGAAAATATATAGTTTAAAAAAGCACTCAGATTTTAAAACAAAAATTATTGAAAATCAAATTGAAGGACTACAACTACGTATTAATGATAAAGATGTTTGGTTTAAATTAATTGGAGAATTCAATGCTTACAATATCATCTCTGTTTTTTCAACAGCAATTCTACTTGGAGAAAACGAAACTGAAGTATTGGCATGTTTAAGCGAAATAGAAGGCCCGGAAGGAAGGTTTGATTATTTCAAGATGAGCAATCAAATTTTAGGAATCGTAGATTATGCGCACACACCTGATGCTTTGGAAAATATTTTAAAAACGATTTCGGCAATAAGAAAAAACTATGAAAAAATAATTACGGTTTGTGGTGCTGGGGGAGACCGTGATAACAAGAAAAGGCCTTTGATGGGAAAAATTGCAGCCCGATTAAGTGATAGACTCATTTTAACTTCTGATAATCCACGCTCAGAAAATCCCGAAAAGATTATTGAAGAGATGAAAAAAAGCTTTTGTACGGAGGATAATTTGAAAACTTTATCGATTACTAAACGTGCGGAAGCAATCAAAACCGCTTGTGCCTTAGCACAGCCGGGCGACATAATATTAGTGGCCGGAAAGGGTCATGAAAAATACCAGGAAATAAATGGTATTAAACATCCATTTGACGACAAACAAATATTAAAAGACATTTTAACAGAACAAGAAAAATAAAGAAAAATGCTTTATTATCTATTTGAATATTTAGACGAAGTATATCAGTTTCCCGGAGCCGGAGTATTTCAGTATATCTCTTTCAGGGCAGCAATGGCAGTTATTACATCACTGATAATAACACTGTTGTGGGGAAAAAGAATTATCAAGTATTTAATTAAAAAACAAGTTGGAGAAACTGTCAGAGATTTAGGACTTGATGGTCAACTTGAAAAACAAGGCACCCCAACAATGGGTGGTTTAATAATCCTTGGAGCTATTTTAATACCTACTCTTCTTTTTGCAAAACTTGATAATATTTATATCATTTTAATGATTTTTACTACAATTTGGTTAGGAATAATTGGCTTTGTAGATGATTATATTAAAGTATTTAAAAAGGATAAAAAAGGCCTGGCAGCGAAGTTTAAAATTATGGGACAGGTAATTTTAGGTCTTGTTATTGGATTCACAATTTATTTTGAAGATTCAATTGTAATACGCGAAAAAGCTACAGATAATGAAACAAATATCGAAAATATTATCACAAATAACGATAAATCAAATACTATAAATTTGTTTTCAAAAGATGCTGTTAAATCAACTAAAACAACAATCCCATTTGTAAAAAATAATGAATTTGATTATTCAGTTTTACTTTCCTGGCTTGGCGGTAATTACAATAAATGGTCGTTTTTAATTTTTATACCAATTGTGATTTTGATTATTACGGCTGTCTCAAATAGCTGCAATCTCACGGATGGAATGGATGGTCTTGCAACCGGAACTTCGGCAATTATTGGAACAACACTTGGTATTCTGGCTTGGGTTTCAGGTAATATCATTTTTGCCGATTATCTGAACATAATGTATATCCCAAATACCGGTGAGTTAACAATTTTTGTAAGTGCGTTTGTTGGGGCAACCACAGGATTTTTATGGTATAATTCTTATCCTGCACAAATTTTTATGGGTGATACCGGCAGTCTTTCATTAGGAGGAATCATCGCAGTATTTGCAATTTTAATCCGTAAAGAATTACTGATTCCGATTTTATGCGGAATCTTTCTCGCCGAAAGTTTATCAGTAATAATGCAAGTAACATATTTCAAACATACAAAAAGAAAATACGGACAGGGTAAAAGAATATTTAAAATGTCGCCTTTGCATCATCATTATCAGGTGCTGGGTTACCCTGAGCCAAAAATAGTTTTAAGGTTTTTTATTGTAGGGATATTTCTTGCAATATGGACGATTATAACATTAAAATTAAGATAAAACATAAAACATGAAACCTGAAATTGTAATTCTGGGTGCCGGGGAAAGTGGAACAGGAGCTGCAGTTTTAGCAAAAAAGAAAGGTTACAATGTTTTTGTTTCAGATAAAGGAAAAGTAAATCAAAAATTTAAAAACGTTCTTTCACAATTTGAAATTAATTACGAAGAAGAAAAACACACGGAATCAAAAATTCTAAATGCTTCTGAAATTGTTAAAAGTCCGGGAATTTCGGATTCTGTAAGCATTGTTAAAGCAATAAAAAGCAAAGGGATTCCTGTGATTTCGGAAATTGAATTTGCCAGTCGCTATACCGATGCAAAAATGGTTTGTATTAGTGGTAGCAACGGAAAAACAACAACTACTTTGCTAATGTATCACATTTTAAAAACTGAAGGACTGAATGTGGGTTTGGCTGGAAATGTTGGGAAGAGTTTTGCTATGCAAGTTGCATTAAATGATTACGGTATTTATGTTTTGGAACTCAGTAGCTTTCAACTTGATGGTATGTTTGATTTCAAAGCGGACATTGCAATTTTGTTGAACATCACGCCAGATCATCTTGACAGATATGAAAATGATTTAAGGAATTATGCAGATTCAAAATTTAGAATCATACAAAATCAAACTATTGATGATGACTTTATTTTTTGTGCTGATGACAAAACAATAATGGAGGAATTAGAGAAGCGAAATATTTCAGCAAAAAAGCATTCTTTTTCTTTAAACAAAAAGCCTGAACATGAAGGCTATATTTCAGATAATGAATTAATAATAAAAACTAAATCAAACACTATAAAAATGACACTAGAAGAATTAGCATTACAAGGAAAACACAATCTCTACAACTCTATGGCAGCAGGAATTGGATCAAAGCTAATTGATATAAGAAAAGATACAATTAAAAAATGTCTTTCTGATTTTCAAAATGTAGAGCACAGACTCGAACATGTTGCAACTATTCATGGCATCGAATTTATCAACGATTCAAAAGCAACCAATGTAAACTCAAGCTGGTATGCATTGGAAAGCATGGACAATCCGGTAATATGGATTGCAGGAGGAATTGATAAAGGCAATGATTATTCTTTCTTAAAAAATCTTGTAAAAGAAAAAGTTAAGGCAATTGTTTGTTTGGGAACAGATAATTCAAAAATTCAAAATTACTTTGCTGATGATGTTGAAATTATTGTTGAAACCAGTTCAGCTTCAGAAGCAGTTCACGTTGCTTTTAATCTTGGCGAGAATGGCGACTCAGTATTATTATCACCGGCTTGTGCCAGTTTCGATCTTTTTAATGATTATGAAGACAGAGGTGAAAAATTTAAAAATGCTGTGAATAATCTTTAATTCAAATTTTAACAAAAATATTATTCGAAGAAAGTAATATGTCCAGACTGATAAGAAATATAAAAGGAGACATTGTAATTTGGCTTGTAGTGATTTTTTTGTCAATTTTCTCACTACTTGCTGTTTACAGTTCAACAGGTACACTTGCATATAAATATCAATCTGGCAATACAGAATATTATATGATAAAACACTTTTTAATATTAGTGTTCGGTTTTTTATTAATGTATCTTGCACATAGAGTTAAATACACAAATTACTCCAGAATATTTCAAATTGCCTTATATATTGCTGTTCCCTTGTTAATACTAACATTGGTAATTGGTTTGAGCGTACACGAAGCAAAAAGAGTTATAGTAATTCCAATTATTAACTTAAGTTTTCAAACATCTGATTTTGCAAAACTTACTTTAATAATGTACCTTGCTCGTTTACTAACAAAAATGCAAGGTGAAAATACAAATTTTTGGTCTGCATTTGTTAATTTTATGATACCTGTTTTGATTGTTTGCGGGTTAATCCTGCCGGCTAACCTTTCAACATCAGCAATGCTTTTCACAACATCAGTAATATTAATGTTTATCGGAAGAATGAAGTTTAAGTATTTGTTATATTTTATTGGAATTTGTATTGCTGCTTTAACAATTTTCCTTTTAGTTCAATATAATCTTCCAGGTGATAAACAAGGACGCTTATGGACATGGAAACACAGATTAGAACAATCAAATACATATCAAGTTGAGCAATCAAAAATAGCAATTGCATCAGGAAAATTATTTGGAAAAGGTCCAGGAAACAGTACTCAAAGAAATTATCTTCCTCATCCCTATTCAGATTTTATTTTCTCAATTATTATTGAAGAATACGGTTTAGCAGGTGGAGGATTAATTGTCTTTTTTTATTTAGTTTTATTTTTTAGAGCTGTAAGAATTATAACGAAAATCCCGAGGAATTTCGGGGCATTTCTGACTTTTGGAGTGAGTTTCAGCTTGGTTTTTCAGGCATTGATAAATATGGGTGTGGCAGTAAATTTACTACCTGTAACCGGACAACCATTGCCTTTTATAAGTATGGGAGGAACTTCAATTTGGTTTACAAGTATCTCGATTGGAATTATTTTAAGTGTGAGCAAGGAAGTAGGAAAAAATACGGAAATTAGTGAAAGTAATTATGTGCAAGCGCAAGTATAAAATAATAATTAGCGGTGGTGGAACAGGAGGTCATATTTTTCCTGCTATTGCTATTGCTCAGGCTTTACAAAAAAAAATAGAAGAGCTTGAAATATTATTTATTGGTGCTAAAGGAAGAATGGAAATGACAAAGGTTCCAGATGCCGGTTATCAGATAAAAGGTCTTTGGATTAGCGGTTTGCAACGCAGATTAACAATAAAAAATTTACTTTTTCCGGTAAAAATAATTTCCAGCATTTATAATGCAAAAAAAATAATTCGCAAATTTAAACCTGATGCTGTAATTGGAGTTGGTGGATATGCCAGTGGACCAACACTCTGGGTGGCTTCAAGAAGAAATATTCCAACTGCTATTCAAGAACAAAATTCTTTTCCAGGAATAACAAATAAATTACTTGCTAAATCAGTTGATAAAATATTTGTTGCCTATAGTGAAATGGAAAAATTCTTTCCGGCTGAGAAAATCATTTTTTCCGGCAATCCTATCCGAAAAGAAACCATCATCATTAAAGGAAAAAAATCAGAAGCATTAAAATATTTCAATTTATCTGAAAACAAAAAAACCGTTCTCGTTGTGGGTGGTAGTCAGGGTGCAAAAGCAATAAACGAAAGCATTGATAATAAATTAAATCTCTTCTGTGAAAACAATTTACAGCTGATCTGGCAAACAGGAAAATATTATTTTGAAAAAGCAAAATCTATTGCCAAAAATAAAAGCAACGTAACTGTTATCGAATTTATTTCGAAAATGGATTATGCCTATGCTTGCGCTGATATTGTTATTTCAAGAGCAGGAGCAATAGCAATTTCAGAACTTTGCGCTGTAGGAAAACCAACAATTTTTGTCCCCTTGCCAACGGCTGCCGAAAATCATCAATACAAAAATGCAGAGGCACTTAAAAAACAAGAGGCAGCAATAATTGTAAAAAATAGCGATGCAAATGAAAAGCTTGTTGTAAAAGTAATTGGGTTATCAAAAAATATTTCTGAGCAAAAAAAACTTACTGAAAACATAACAAAATTAGCTTACACAAAAGCTGACGAGCAAATTGCAGAAGAAATAATTAAATTAATAAAATGAATTTAAAAAACTTACAAAATATTTATTTCCTTGGAATCGGCGGCATTGGCATGAGTGCTTTGGCAAGATATTTCCACTCAAAAGGAATTTTTGTAAGCGGCTATGATAAAACCCAAACAGAGCTCACGCAAAAGCTTATTGAGGAAGGAATTGAAATTCATTTTAATGAAAACATAGAAAAAATAAAAAGCACCAAACCTGAACTTATTGTTTATACTCCGGCAATTCCAGAATCCAATAAAGAATTACAATATTTCAGACAAAATAATTTTAATATTTATAAACGCTCTGAAATTCTTGGAATGATCTGCAAAGAAAAATTTTCAATTGCAGTTGCAGGAACACATGGAAAGACAAGCATCTCATCAATAATTACACATATTTTAAAATGTGGAAATAAAAAAATTACAGCCTTTGTTGGAGGAATAAGTAAAAATTATAATTCAAATTTCATTAATGATAAAAACAGCGAAATTGTTATTGCAGAAGCAGACGAATTCGATCGCTCATTTTTAACTTTAAACCCTGACATTGCGGTTATTTCTTCTGTTGATGCTGACCATCTGGATATTTATGGTTCAGGAGAAGAATTAAAAGAATCATTTATTTTATTTTCTGAAAATATAAAAAGCGGAGGAAAACTAATAGTTAATAATAAAATCAGTAAAATATTTGAAACCCCCAAAAGCAAATTTCTTTATTCAGCTTCAGAAAAAGGAGATTATTACGCTTCAAATATAAGGATAAAAAACGGAGAAAATATTTTTGACATAAATCTAGGTAATGAAATTATTAATGAGATAAATTTTAAAGTTCCCGGAAATTTTAATATTGAAAATGCAGTTGCTGCATCAGCAGTGGCAAGTCTTTTAGGGATTAAAAAGCAAATAATAAAAGAAGCACTTGAATCTTATGAGGGTGTAAAAAGAAGGTTCGACATACAAATAAATAGAAAGGATTTTGTGTTTATTGATGATTATGCTCATCATCCAAAAGAGCTAAAATCGATGATAGGAGCGGTAAAAGAATTATTTCCCAACAAAAAAATATGTGGAATATTTCAACCACATTTGTTTACCAGAACAAGAGATTTCGCAGACGATTTTGCCCGTTCACTTGAAATTTTGGATGAAGTAATTTTACTTGATATTTATCCGGCAAGGGAGAAACCAATTCCCGGAGTGGATTCACAAATGCTTTTTGATAAAATAAATTCACCAAACAAAATATTATGCAAAAAAAATGATTTGATATTTGAGTTGAAGAAACGAAATATTGATGTTCTTTTAACCCTGGGTGCTGGTGATATCGACAAACTGGTTAAAAATATAAAAGAGGAATATGAAAAAAGTATTTAAAATAATTATTTGGATGATCGTTTTTTCAGGCATCATCTATGCACTTTATTTCGTAAGCAAAAGGCAAAGCGAAATAAGGTGTAGTGAATTTTCAATCCTCATTGATTTTAATCATTCAGAACCCCTTATTTCTAAGAAAGATATTACTAATGAATTAAGTACTATAATAGACACAATTAAAGGAAAATATATTTCTGAAATCCCGATAAAAAAAATGGAAGATGTTTTAAGTAAAAATCCATTTATCGAAAATGCAGATGTTTTTTCTGCTCTTGGCGGGAAAATAAAGATTAGAATTCTTCAGAAACATCCTGTTATCAGAATAACAAATACAAAAAACAAGAGCATTTATTTAGATAAAAATGGAAGTGTAATGCCAGCAGGAAAAGGTTCTCCTGCAAGAGTTTTAATAGCAAACGGATATATTTATCCACCTTTAGAAAACCTTGTTGATACAAATATTTTTCATTATCGAATTCTGAAAGATGTTTTTGAAATAGCAAATTTCATTCATCAGGATAAGTTTTTGAATGCACAAATTGAGCAAATATTTGTTACACAAAACAATGAATTTGAACTAATTCCAAAGTTGGGAAATCATATTATTGAATTTGGAGAAATTAATAAAATGGGAGAAAAGTTTAAAAAGCTAATTGCATTTTATAAAAAAGGGAAGTATAATGATGGATTAACAAAATATAAAACACTAAATCTTAAATATAAAAATCAAATAATTTGTACAAAATAAAATATTAAAACAAGAAAACATATATAAACAATGGAAACATCAGAAATAATAGTTGGTTTAGACATAGGAACAACAAAAATTGCAAGCATTGTTGGTAAAAAAAATGCCCTGGGAAAAATTGAAGTCTTAGGTTATGGAAAAACTGAGTCGATTGGAGTAAAACGAGGTGTGGTTTCAAATATCGAAAACACTGTAAATTCAATTAAAGCAGCAGTAGAAGAAGCAAGTCGAAAATCAAAAGTTGAAATTCAATTTGTTAATGTGGGTATCGCAGGTCAACATATTAAAAGCCTACAACATCGCGGGAGTATTATACGCGAAAACAATGATGAAGAGATTAGTATTGAAGATATTGAAGCATTGCACAATAGTATGTTTAATTTGAATATGAGCCCGGGAGAAGAAATTATTGAAGTCATCCCACAAGAATATATAATTGATGGAGAGCAAGGAATAAAGCAACCTGTGGGGATGTTGGGAAATTCTCTCGAAGCAAATTTTCATATTATTATCGGTCAAACAACAGCTGCAAAAAACATTTATAAATGTGTTAAAAAGGCAGGCCTCGAAGTTGTTGACTTAATCCTAGAACCAATTGCATCAGCGGAAGCAGTTTTGAGCGAAGAAGAAAAAGAAGCCGGAGTTGTTCTTATTGATATTGGTGGTGGAACAACTGATATGGCAATTTTCCAGGATGGAATAATAAGACATACAGCGGTTATTCCTTTTGGAGGAGATATTGTTACAGAAGATGTAAAAGAAGGTTGTACAATAATTAAAAAACATGCAGAAGAATTAAAAGTTAAGTTTGGTTCTGCATTAGCAAGCGAAAACAAAGAAGAAGAAATTGTTGCTATTCCAGGACTTAGAGGAAGACCACCCAAAGAAATTACCCTGAAAAATCTTGCAAGTATTATTCAGGCACGAATGGAAGAAATTATTGAACATTTTTATTATGAAATTAAAAATTCGGGATATGAGAAGAAACTAATAGCAGGAATAGTTCTTACCGGAGGTGGAGCTCAACTTAAACACATATCTCAGCTTACAGAATTTATCACAGGAATGGACACAAGAATTGGCTATCCAAATGAGCATCTTGCTAATGATGTTTCTGATGAAATTGCCAGACCTATGTATGCTACAGGAGTTGGTCTTGTGACTGAAGGAATTAAAAGATTTTATCATGAAAAAAATAAAGAAGATTCAACAAAAGAAACAAAAACAAAAAGGTCAAAATTTAAAATAAAAAAGGATAAAGAAACAAAAGTTGAACAACCCATTAGTTTTCTGGAAAGAATTCAAACCTGGTTTGAAAAAGATGAAATTGAATAAACTAATTAACATTCATTTTGTTAATAAATATTATTAATGATTTATAATACTTGTTTTTAAATTTATAATTTTAAAAGAAAATTGGAGATTGTCTATTCCTTAAACAGTAAGTAGAATAAAGCACTGTAAACAAACTACTTATAGGTACAATTAATATTCATTTTTAAAAAGAATAACAAATATGGAAGAACTGATAAAATTTGATCTGCCAAAAAATCAATCTTCAATAATAAAAGTAATTGGTGTTGGAGGAGGTGGAAGTAATGCAGTAACTCACATGTTCGAACAAGGTATTGAAGGTGTTGATTTTATTCTATGCAATACTGACTCTCAGGCATTAGAAGCTAGTCCGGTACCAACAAAAATTCAAATCGGGAATAAAGGACTTGGAGCCGGATCACTTCCATCTGTTGGAAGAGAAGTTGCAACTGAAAACATAGAAAAGATAAAGGAAATCCTTGAAAAAAACACTAAAATGCTTTTTATTACTGCTGGAATGGGTGGTGGCACAGGGACAGGTGCTGCACCGGTTATTGCAAAAGTAGCCAGAGAAATGGGCATTTTAACTGTTGGTATTGTTACTATTCCATTTTCATTTGAAGGCAGAAAAAGAAAAATTCAGGCTAACGAAGGTATAGAAGAGATGAAAAAAAATGTTGATACACTTCTTTTAATTTGTAATGATAAACTACGATTATTATATGGTAATTTAAAACTCTCCGAAGCTTTTTCACAAGCTGATAATATTCTTTCTATTGCAGCAAAAGGTATTGCAGAAATTATCACAGTTGCAGGATACATCAATGTTGATTTTGAAGATGTTAGAACAGTAATGAAAGATAGTGGTAAAGCAATTATGGGTTCTGCTATGGCAGAAGGAGAAAATCGTGCAATTAAAGCTGTTGAAGACGCACTTAGTTCTCCTCTCCTAAATGATGATAATATTTCGGGTGCTGATAATATTTTACTTTATATTGCTTCAGGAAAAGAAGAAATATCTATGGATGAAGTAATTGAGATAACTGACTATATTCAAACTGAAGCAGGTGAAAATGCTGATATTATCTGGGGAAACGGAACTGATGAATCTCTCGAAAATTATATTAGCATTACTTTAATTGCAACTGGATTTAAATCAAGAACTGATCAAATTCAAGAGAAAAACAGAAACAAAAAAGTTCATATTCTCACCGATGAAGCAGAAATAACGGAAAAAGAAGAAAAAGTAGTTAAGGAAAAAATTGAAAATATTGAACTGATCAGAAACAAGGAAATAATAGAAAAAGTTGAAACCAAAGAAACAATTTCAAACACAAGTTTAAATATAAATGATTCTGAGTCTGAAAAAGAAAATACATTTACTTTTGATTTTACTAATTCGTTAAAAAATAATAAAGAAGAAAAAAATGAAGTTCATGAAAGTGAAGTAAATTTTAAAACTAATTCACAAAATAATATTGAATCAAGTGATAATGAAACAATAGATTTTCAAGGACTTCAAAAAACAATTTCTCCAAAAAAATCATTTGAAGAAGAAAATGTAGAACGAAAAGCAATTGAACGTATTAACAAATTAAAGACTTTAAGCATAAAACTAAAATCTTCGGAAGGAATTTCTCAACTCGAAAATGAACCTGCATATCTGAGAAAAAAAGTAATACTTGATAAAAATGTTTCTTCTGATTCAGAAATCTCAAGATATTCCTTGTCAGATGATGATGAAAAAAAAGAAAGTAGTATAAAATCAAACAATTCGTTTTTGCACGATAATGTTGATTAAATAGAGTAGTGTTATAATATCCAGGGTTTTAAGTAAAATTTTAAAATCAAAAATAATAAGAACTAAATTTAATGAGTTTAACTGAAACAATAAATAAAGATATTAAAACGGCAATGCTAGCTAGAGACAAAAAAACTCTTGAAGCATTACGAGCTGTTAAATCTGCGCTTTTACTTGAGAAGACAAGTAAATCGGGGGGTGATATTTCGGAAGATGTAGAACTAAAACTTCTACAAAGATTGGTTAAACAAAGAAAGGAATCATACGAAATTTTTAAATCTAAGGATAGAATTGAGTTAGCCGAGGAAGAGAAATTTCAAGCATCAGTTATAGAAAAATATCTGCCTGAACAAATCAGCATTGAGGAACTAACAAATATAGTTAAAGTTGTTATTGAAAAAACCGGAGCTTCGAGTATAAAAGATATGGGAAAAGTAATGGGAATGACAACAAAACAGCTTGCAGGTCGTGCAGACAATAAAACAATTGCAGAAATAACAAAAAAACTATTACTCTGACATAATAATTCAAAATAGTTCAAAAAAAAAAGAGGGTTAAAAAACCCTCTTTTTTTTCTTCCTTTGATTATAAATTACTCACCCAACATTAATCTTTTGAATGAAGTAACTGTAAGATCTTTATCTTCTTCAGATAGATATTGTCTGACAGATTTTTTAGTATCTCTAACAAAATCCTGGTTTAATAAAGTATTGTCTTTATAAAATCTATTTAATTTTCCAAGAGCAATTCTTTCAACAAGCTCTTCAGCTTTACCTGCTTGTCTTGCCTGATCTTTTCCAATTTCAATTTCTTTATCAATAATTTCCTGAGAAACATTAGCTTTATCAACAGCAATAGGATTCATTGCAGCAACTTGCATAGCAAGTTCAGAGCCCATTTGATCAACTTTTTCACCATCAGCTTTATTAAAACCTAAGATAGTTGCAAGTTTATTTCCCTGATGATTATATGAAAAAGTTCTGGCAGATTCAACAAATTCGTATCTGGTTAAACCAATTTTTTCACCAATTTTTCCAACCTGATCCATTACGTTTTCTTCAACAGATCTACCATTAAGATCTAAAGCTTTTAATTCTTCAATTGATTTTGGTGCGTTATTTATAGCAACATTAGCAATTGAGTCAACAAAATCTATGAAATCTTGATTTTTAGCAACAAAATCAGTTTCACAACTAATTGTAACAACAATAGAAAAGTTTTTTTCAGTATTTGTTTTTGCTATAACAACTCCTTCAGAAGCATTTTTATCAGCTCTTTTGGCAGCTACTTTTTGTCCTTTTTTTCTTAAATAATCAATTGCTTTATCAAAATCACCATCGTTTTCAACAAGTGCTTTTTTGCAATCCATCATTCCGGCACCGGTTTGCTTTCTTAATTTATTTACTTCGGCTGCAGTTATTTTTATCATTGTATTTTGTATTAAAGTTTATCAATATTATTAATTAGAGGGTGATCTTTTTGAGATAGTTTTTCTTGGTCTTTTACCTGTCTTTTTTGTATCATCTTTTTCTTCACCTGTTTTTTCACCATCTATAACTTCAGCAGTTTTAGTAGCTGCAGCTTTTTCAGCTTCTTCTTCTTGTTTTCTGTCTTTAGTTAGTTTTCTTTCGTTAAGACCTTCTTCAACAGCATTAACCATTATTTTGGTTATCAGAGAAATTGCTTTTGAGGCATCATCGTTAGAAGGAATAGGAAAGTCAACTAATTTTGGATCAGAATTAGTATCAACCATAGCAAAAGTTGGAATATTTAATTTTTTTGCTTCTGCAACAGCAATATGTTCTTTATTGATATCCACAACAAATATTGCAGAAGGTAATCTGTTAAGATCAGAAATACTACCAAGTTGTTTTTCAAGTTTTGCTCTTTCACGTGTAATTTGAAGGCGTTCTCTTTTAGAAAGGTTTAAGTAGTTTTTTGTCTTCATTAGTTTATCAATTGAAGTCATTTTTCTAACAGCTTTTCTAATAGTAGCAAAGTTTGTTAGCATACCACCCGGCCATCTTTCAGTAACGTATGGCATATTTACTCTTTTTACTTGTTCAGAAACAACATCTTTAGCTTGTTTTTTTGTTGCAACAAATAAAATCTTTTTACCTGATTTTGCAATTTGTTTCATTGCTGAAGCAGCTTCATCAATTTTAGCAATTGTTTTGTAAAGGTCAATAATATGAATACCGTTACGTTCCATAAAAATGTATGGAGCCATATTAGGGTTCCATTTTCTTTTTAGATGTCCGAAGTGTACTCCTGCATCTAAAAGTTCGTCAAAATTTGATCTTGTCATAAAATTTTTTGTTTTTTAATTGTTTACATTCTTTAAATAACAATTGCTGAGTAGCGATTCGAAGACCGGTCTCAGCAATTTAGATACTAAACGCATTTCAGCAAAAAAAAGGTTTCTACCTTTTACTGAATTGGAATTTCTTTCTTGCTTTTGGTTGACCTGGTTTTTTACGTTCAACCATTCGTGGGTCTCTTCTCATTAAACCTTCAGCTTTAAGAGGAGGACGAAAATCAGGATTAATTTCCACTAACGCTCTTGAAATAGCAAGACGAAGTGCTTCAGCCTGACCTGTAATTCCACCACCTGTTAAATTTGCAGTTACATCATATTGCCCAACCACATCAACAATTTTGAAAGCTTGGGTTACAACATACTGTCTGGTTGTTGTTGGAAAATATTCTTTATAATCTCTATCATTTACTGTAATTTTCCCAGTACCTTCTTTAAGGTAAATACGGGCGATTGAAGTTTTTCTTCTTCCTAATGTGTTAACAACTTCCATGTTTATTTAATTGAGTTTAATTTTATTTCTTTTGGTTTTTGTGCTTCATGAGGATGCTCAGTACCTGTATACACAAATAAATTTCTGAAAAGCTGACTGCCAAGTCTGCTTTTTGGCAACATTCCTTTAATTGCTCTTTCTACTAATGCTATAGGTTTTTTTGCTAATAATTCTTCAGGTGTGGTCAATTTCTGTCCACCGGGATATCCACTATAGCTAACATAATTTTTGTCAGTCCATTTTTTCCCTGTCATTTGTATTTTCTCAGCGTTAATAACAATAACATTATCTCCACAATCAACATGAGGGGTGAAGCCGGGTTTGTATTTTCCACGTAATAATTTTGCTGCTTTTGATGCCAAACGCCCCAAAATTTCATTCTCTGCATCTAAAAGAATCCATTCTTTGTTTACGGTTTCTTTATTTGCACTTACTGTTTTATAATTAATAGTATCCATCTAATATATTTGTTTTCAGATTATAATGTTCTTCAGGTACAAAAATGGGTGCAAAAATAGTATTTTATTTTTTACTACACAAATTTACTAACAATAATTTGTTCGTAAAAAAGATTTATTTTTCCTACTATTTTTACAAGGGCGCAAAAGTAGAAAAAGAATTTTGAAAAAGTGCATTTCTAACACATTAATTTTCAATTATTATTTTATTGTTAAGCAAATAAATTAGAATTTAGTCATTTTAAATATATCTCATATTAAATTTTACTAATTTCGCATCCTTAATTGTATAAAACAGATAAAGATGTCGATTTCAGTTAAAAATATTTCAAAATTATATGGTGCTCAAAAAGCTTTGGATAATATTTCATTTGAAATAAAAGAAGGAGAGATTGTAGGATTACTTGGCCCAAACGGAGCAGGAAAATCAACCATGATGAAAATTATTACTTGCTTTATTCCTCCTACTTCAGGTGAAGTTTTTGTTAATGATTTTGATATTTATGAACAAGCAATTGAAGTAAAAAAACGTATTGGTTATCTTCCTGAAAACAATCCTCTTTATTCCGAAATGTATGTAAAAGAATATCTGAAATTTGTTGCCGGAATACATAAACTCGGAAAAAACACCTTCTCACAAATTGATAAAATGGTTGAGATTTGTGGTTTAGAAATTGAATACAAAAAAAAGATAGGAGCTCTTTCAAAAGGTTATCGGCAAAGGGTTGGGCTGGCACAAGCATTGATACACAACCCTGATGTACTTATTCTTGATGAACCTACTTCGGGACTTGATCCAAACCAACTTCTCGAAATTCGTTCTTTGATAAAAAACATTGGTAAAGACAAAACAATAATGCTTTCTACTCATATTATGCAAGAAGTTGAAGCAATCTGCGACAGATCTATAATTATAAACAAAGGGAAAATTGTTGCTGACGATTTCACAAAAAACCTTTCTAAAACATATTCCGGCAAGGAAATAATTTCAGTTGAATTTAATACAGATATTTCCGAAAATAAATTAAAAGAAGTAGAAGGAATAATTAGTCTCAGGAAAGCAAATATTAATTCATGGATTATCGAAACTGAAAGTGGAAAAGATATTCGTTCCGACATTTTTGAATTTGCCGTAAAAAACAATTTTAAAGTTCTGTCGATGAATAAAGAGACAAAAAGTATTGAGGAAATATTTCAACAGTTGACAAAAAAATAGATTAGTTTTACTTAAAGTAATAATTCAATAATCTTTATTTAAAACTTATTTATATTCATTTATATTCTGAATTAAAAATTATTATTAACTTTGTCATCTCTCTTTTATAAGAGAATCTTTTTAAAGTAAAAATGGACAGATTTGATTGATTGCAACCATTAAAAATGCTAAAACAACAGCTTTCGAAAAATTTCAATCACAGACCTTCCAGTAATTTTAATTTTAATTATTTTAAATTATTAAATATGGGATATTTATTTACATCAGAATCAGTTTCTGAAGGTCATCCTGATAAAGTTGCTGATCAAATTTCAGATGCAATTTTAGACGAACTTTTAAAACAAGACCCCGAATCGAAAGTTGCCTGCGAAACAATGGTAACAACAGGACTAACTATTTGCAGTGGCGAAATAAAAACTAATGGTTATGTTGACGTGCAAAACATTGCCAGAGACGTAATAAAAAGAATAGGTTACGATAATGCAGAATATCAATTTGATTATAAATCGTGTGGAGTAATCTCAACTCTTCACGAACAATCATCTGATATTAATCAGGGAGTTGTGCGTGAAAAAGATGAAGATCAGGGAGCCGGTGACCAGGGAATGATGTTCGGTTATGCAACAACCGAAATGGACAATTTAATGCCAATGTCTATTGAATTGGCACACATCTTTTTGCAAGAGCTTGCTGATATTCGTCGCGAAAAGAAAGTAATGACTTATCTACGCCCCGATGCAAAATCTCAAATTACAATTGAGCACGACGATAATGGTAGTCCGGTAAGAATCGACACCATTGTAATCTCTACTCAGCATGATGATTTTGCGAAAGAAAAAGAAATGCTGGACACTATTAAAAAAGACGTTCAGGAAATTTTAATCCCAAGAGTAGTGGCCACACTACCCAAAAGGATTCAAAACTTATTCAATGAATATACTTTACACGTTAACCCGACAGGAAAATTTGTTATTGGTGGACCTCATGGCGACACTGGTTTAACAGGGAGAAAGATAATAGTTGACACTTATGGCGGTCATGGCGCTCATGGTGGTGGAGCTTTTTCAGGCAAAGACGCTTCTAAAGTTGATCGATCTGCTGCTTATGCAGCTCGTCATATTGCTAAAAATCTTGTTGCTGCGGGTATTGCTGAAAGAGTTTTAGTTCAGGTTGCCTACGCAATTGGAGTTGCTAAACCTGTTGGAATTTTTGTCGATACACATAATACAGTAAAAGTAAAAGACGATTCAGGAAATATTTTAAGTGATGGCGAAATTGCTAAAAAAGTTGAGGCAATTTTTGATATGCGCCCATTTGCAATTATAAAACGTTTTGGGTTGAAAAATCCGATCTTTGAAAAAACTGCTTCTTACGGTCATTTCGGAAGAGATGCATACATCGAAAAAATAGGATTCCATGAAAAAGGAAATGGTAATGACTTACATTATAGAGATGTTGAATTTTTTGCCTGGGAAAAACTTGATTATGTTGATAAAGTGAAGAAAGAGTTTGGAATTTAAAATGAAAAAGCCACAGATTCTCAGATTACAAAAATATTAATTTAATAATCTGTGAATCTGCGGCAAATTTGATTACCCACAATATTTCATAGAACTATTGATTAATTATCTTCTGACAACAAGCTTTTTAGAAATAACTACATTTTCATCAACAAATAGAGAATAAAAATAAACTCCCTGATTCATTTCTCCTGTATTAATAGTTAGTGTTCCGTTCATTCCTGAAATTAATGTTTCATTAACTTCTGAGCCAAGCAAATTATAAATGACAACTTTTGCATTATCATAATTATCATTAAACTGATAATCGAATTTTACAAAATTACTTGCAGGATTTGGATAGGCATTTGAGAAAATAACATCTTTTGTTTCTTCTCCTACACCATTTGTATTTGCATAATAATTAATAGTAATTGTAAGTGCATTTTCAGGGTTATTTACATCAAAAAACTCGTAACTAACTGTTGAAATACCTGTAACAATTCCGGGGAAATATGAACCTTGAAATGATTTGTCATATTCAAGAGAATTTATTGCAAGTTCATCTGATTCATATGTGTTAGCATTATATTCTGTTCCATCCCACCAAAAAGTATTTAAGGTTCCGGCTAAAGTATCACCATCATTGATGATTTTTTTCACTTTAATATTTGCTGTGGCATCAGCAAAATTTAACACTCTGAATTCATCTGTATTAACAGGAAAAACAACACCGGTAACATCAAAAGTAATTCCTTCGCAAATATGTCCGTCGTCATCAGCTATTGAAATACCTCTAACTTCTCTTGTACTGTAATTTACAATTACACTTACTGAATCATCTATATTATTTTCATCGAAAAAGACATATCTTATAGTAGAAATACCTATTGTTCCCAATCCTTCGTAATGACCTTCAAATTCAGTATATTCTTCATCTGGTATCAGGGAAATTGATGTAGGTGAAAGATAAGTGTCTGAACTAAAACAAAGACCACCCCAGCAAAAAGTATTTCGCGAATCGGAAACAGTATCAATAATTACCTTTTTTAATAAAACAGTTTTTGTTTCATCAGAAATATTCCTGATATTAATATGAGAAATGAGAAAAGATGTGGATTCCCCCCAGATATTAATTGTTGAGTTATCCTCAATATCACCGCTTGCAGTAAATAACTGAAAACTTTGAGAAAATGAAGCAGCAGCTACAAATGATAATAACAATGATAATAGTATAAATTTTTTCATAATTTGATATTTTTTAATTTAACTTGATTTTTCTATAACTTGATTATTTTACAGTTTGAACATTAAATAATTTTGCAAAATAAATCTTTTTATTTCAATTTTCAAGTTTAATGACAACCAATTTAATAAAAAAGTTGCTTATTGTCAAGATATTTTTTTAAATAATCAACTACGGTAGATTCAATTTCCCTAATGACCAAAGGTAATAATACCAATTGAATTTCTAAATTGCTGATAAATATTTTGAAATATTTTTTTCTTTGTCAAGGCAAATATTCTTTGCATCCGTACGGACGGAAATAATATTTAACGCAGAGGAAGGAAAAAAGAAACGAAATATATCGGTAATTTGGATGTTCAGTTGAATTGTGTTAAAATCCAAACATAATTAGAATTATTTTTCTAAATTTG
>CAYOKJ010000009.1:0-37978 GCA_964404485.1 uncultured Bacteroidales bacterium
GCAGGGTAGCTACGTTTGGATGAGATAAGTGCTGAAAGCATCTAAGCACGAAACTCACCTCAAGATGAGATTTCCTTTAAGGGTCGTTGTAGACTACGACGTTGATAGGCTACAGGTGTAAAGACAGTAATGTCAAAGCTGAGTAGTACTAATTACCCATACGCTTTTTTATTAAGATGGTTTTACTGATGTTAATCTTGTGTTTTCTTTCATATATATGTCAATTTTTTTAAAGATATTTATTCTGATGTTTATTTCAGAAAAGATCTTTAGGTGACTATAGCGGTGAGGTCCACCTCTTCCCATTCCGAACAGAGAAGTTAAGCCCACCTGCGCAGATGGTACTGCTATTTTTGTGGGAGAGTATGTCGTTGCCAAATTTTTTAAAACCCATTCGTTAATTCGAATGGGTTTTTTTGTTTTTACACCACCCTATTTACATTTTATGACTATTTTTGAAGAAAAAAGTTAATGACGTTGTTTAAAAAATCTTTATTACTATTAATTTTCGGAATCTCATTCTGTAATATTATTTATGCTGATTCCCTTGATAGTTTATCTGCTGTAAAATCTGATTCTAATGCAGTTTTTTATTTTTATAATAACAATGACTCCATATTACCTGTATATTATCATATAGATACTACTCTATCAGAATCTCAAGATTATAACCCATTAAATCAAGCCGGATTATTTAATAGTAGTCTTGGAAATATTGGATTAGCCCATCAGAATCTGTTTTTTAATCCGAATAAAAACACTGAATTTAACTTTGGGGTAAATTCTTTTAATGGCTTTCTTTATTCAAATAATAAAATAAAATATTACAAGAACATAATGCCCTATACAAATCTTCGCTATGTAATGGGTGATAAAAAAGAACAATATTTTCATGTTATTCACTCACATAGCTTTGGCGAAGGACTTTCTTTTGCAATTGATTTTAAATTTATCAACTCTATAGGTGCATACGAAAGGCAATTTGCTGATGATAAAAATCTAGTGCTAAACACTCAATATAAAACAAAAAATAAACGATATGGAATTATCGCTAACTATATCCACAATAAAATAAATGTAAATGAAAGTGGTGGGATAATTGCTGACAGCGTATTTGAGCAAAACCTTGAAAATGACAGGTCTCTTATTTCAGTGAATTTATTGAATGCCGAAAATTTGATAAAAAACTCAAGCATATTCGTTAATCATCATTTTTATTTATCTAAAGATTATAATGTAGTTATTGCGGACACCACAAATGACTCAATAATAGTAAAACAACCTATTAAAAAAAGATTCAAATTAGGTCGCATATCTCATTCTTTTTCATGGTCAAAAAATAATTACTGTTATACTGATTTTAATCCACTTAATTCGTTCTACCAAAGCTATGATACAGTTGTTGATTCAATACAAACTTTTGATTCTACTTACTATTTGAAAGTTGAAAATCAATTTTCATGGTCAAACTTAAATATTAATGACAAGCCTGAAGATAAAGCTGTTTTTCTTTATTTCAGATTAAAACATCTATATGCTGAAATTGGGGGATATTCTGATAAAAAGTTCTTTTCACAAATAATTCCCTCAGGAGGATTTTCTGTTTTTGTTCTAAAAAGTTTCAGATTAAATTGTGATGCGAATATTGTAATTGGTGATTATAATGATGGTGATTTAAATTTACATGCACAAATTCAACAGTATCTGGGTGTTAAAAATAAAAATCTGGGACTTCTGATTTTAGATGCAAATTTTTTAAATAAAGAAGCAAACTATTTCTATCAAAATTATAATAGTAATCACTTCAGATGGGAAAATAATTTTAAAAAACAACAGATAATTTCAGGAAATGCTACCTATAAATACAAAGGATGGCAAACAGGGATAAATTATCATCTTCTGAATAATTTTATTTTTCTAAATTCTGTAGCTCACCCTCAACAAGCTGATGAATCATTTTCAATTTTTCAAGCATTTTTATATAAGAATTTTATACTTGGGAAATTCAATATCGATAATCATATTGTTTATCAAAACGTTTCAAATTCTTCAATTTTACAATTACCTGAAATTTTGGCAAATGTAAAAATTCAGTTTACTCAGGTTTTATTTAAAAAAGCAGCTATTATTCAACCAGGAGTCAATATCTATTACAACTCCCTTTATTATGCAAATTCATATATACCTGCATTACGTAGCTTTTATATTCAAAGTGATAAAAAAATCGGGAATTTTATTTATGCAGATATTTTCTTAAATCTAAAAATTAAAAGAACCAGATTTTTCATTAAATATCAAAACATTAATGGATTATTTTCAGGATATAATTATTACTTAACTCCGCATTATCCTTTGCAGGATGCTTCATTTAAATTTGGTCTTATCTGGAAATTTTATGATTAATATTTAGATTTGTTTTTAAGCTATTCCTCTCTCCTTCTTTATCTGATTATATGCAGTACTAAGTTTCTGGAATTTCTCTTTTGCCGCTTTTATAATATCTTCGCCAAGATGACTTACCTTATCGGGATGATATTTTACAGCCATTTTTCTATACGCTTTTTTTATTTCATCATCTGAAGCATCGGGTGTTGTTTCAAGAATTTTATATGCACTTGTACTATCTTTAACAAACATTGCCTTGATTGAATTAAATTCGCTGGAATCTAACCCAAGAAAACCGGCAATACTGCTAATCATATTGACTTCTCTTTCGTGAGTTTTCCCATCCGCCATTGCAATACCAAAAAGAAAATGCAGTAGTTGCAATCTGGAAGCGTACTCCATATATTGTTTAATTTGAATACTTACATCATAAACATTAATGTCTTGTTTGAGAACTTCACGAAGCATGCTGATATTTCTATTGGCGATTTCTTCCCCAAACTGGGTATTAAAAAATCTTTTAACAAAATCAAGTTCAGATTTCATAACCTTACCATCAGCTTTCATAACAGCAGCTGCCAGAATTAATAAACTTACACTAAAATCAGTAGCTTGAGTTCTACCGGTTTCCTGACCGGGTTTGTATGCATAAGTTCCACTTTGCATTCCATCGAACATCGAACCAAAGACAAAACCAAGAATCCCTCCAATAGGTCCGCCAAAAGCCCAACCAAGCCCCCCTCCTATCCATTTTCCATAACTCGATTTCCTCTTACTATGAGTTGATTTTTCATCGTTATCATAAGGATGTCCATTGCTTGTTTTTTTTCTTGAAGATGATTTTCCGTAATTCATAAAAAAAAATATTACAATTATTACTACTACAGTTGTTAATATGTATGACATTTAAGCTTTGATTGAATTTAAGGATGCAAATTTACAAATCTATGTTGAATATTTATTAAAGTTTAAGATATTATCCCTTAAAAAAATCAATGAGCTAAATCGAAGCAAGACTATCAAAGTATCAAATTGAAATTTCTTTCAGTACTATGATGAGCAGTAGAGTATTAAACTAATTTATCCCAATACGCTGCACTATCTGGATTCGTTAAACTTACAATTTTCAATGCACTTTGTTATTGAAATTTGAATTTCACTAAAAAAAACCTCCCAAAACAATGTTCTGGAAGGGTTTTAATATTGGAATTAAAAATATTATTAAATATTTTCACTCATAGGTAAACCATATTCTTCAACCATTTTGATACCCATTGTTTCAAGCTGATTAAGCACAGGGTTATAAATTTCAGGAATTACAGGAATATGAACACCTGTAGTTTTAATCTTTCCTTCAAGTAACATATCAACGGCACAGGCAGCAGGTAAAGCTACTGTTCTGGCAATTGAAGTATCAGTTTTCAAAGTTCCAAAATCCAGCATTCTTGATTTTATTACTTCCCTGTTTCCATTAGGATATCTTGCCACAAAAGTATGTTGCATAACAACCATATCTCTTTCATCACCACTTATCATCATTTTATCAATCATTAAATCAGAAGTAATTTCAAATGGAGAATCTTCTTTTCTAGACATTTGTTCATCAGAAAATAAACCAATCCATTCTAAAGCAACAATGGAATTTGCATCTTCAGCAACACCAAGCTTAGCAGCTACTTTAGCTTTGATATTTGCAGAACTATCATCATCTATCATTTTTGCCATAAAATCGGCGTACGACATTCCTTCCAGGTTAAACTTATCATAACTAATAAGATTAAGTGCTTTGAATGAATCAATAATCTCGCACCATTTATCATAACGGAAAGTTCCTCTAAACATGGTTTTTGTTTTAGGAATACCATATAATTTTACGTAAGGCAATGAATTTCTGTTAGGATAAACTTCCAAATCACCAACTTCAGGATAAGTAAGTTCTATTGGATTTTTAAATAAATCTTCGGTTGGTACATAAGTAACTATACCGTTACGAAGATATTTTCCGTCGTTATTTCCGGCCATTACAACACCTTTTGGTGCCCATGAAAATTTATATTTAAAAGGATTTTCTTCAACCTCAGGGGCAACAAGCGCACCACAGAAAGAATAAAATTCTTCAATTTCACCCTCTTTTTCATGAACATTATCAATAATCCTCATTGCTGACATGTGGTCGATTCCCGGATCAAGACCAATCTCATTAAGAATAAGGATTCCTGCTTTTTTTGCTTCTTTATCAAGAGCATACATTTCTGGCTTTACATAAGAAGTTGTAACCATATTTTTCTTATGTTTAACACAAATTTTTGCTACCGTAACATGATAAGCATAAGGCAATAAACTTACTGTTAGATCGTGCTCAGCAATCATTTTATCAAGAGTTTCTTCATCATCAACAGTCCACGCAATTGAAGTACCATTTTCATGTCCAACAATCATTTTATCAGCTTTGGATTTTGTTCGAGTGGCAACTGTAACAAAATAATCCTTTTGTAATAAATACTGAACTATTGGTTTTACAACCATTCCCGCTCCGAGAATTAAAACTTTTTTCATTTTAGTTTTTTTTCGATTAATAATTTATTTATTTATTATTTTATGGTTTTATTGTTTCTTAGTTTCACAATCTTACCATCCCATCATTTAATCATTACAAATATTCAGCAATATATTTAAAACCAGGTGTCAATTCACCTTTATGCAGAATCATAGCTTTTTTAATTGGTTTTGGCAAATCCAATAATTCAAAAGTTACATCATAATCGGCAGTTACAATATCTTTTACGAATTTTTCCAGAGCATCTCCAAAAGAAATTGAGGATTCGCGTGGTAATTCGCTTGGCAAAATATCTACCGACATAATTAATAATCCCCTGCCTTCGAACCCCATAGTTGGTTTTCTTGTAATCGGGTCATAAACAAAAATAGGATCCTCAATTTCAGTTCCAATATGAGTACATTCAATTGAACCATCAGGGTCGCAGGTAATATCTCCTATCACAGTAAGTTTAGGATTTTTATCAGTATAAATCTTTTCAAGATAATCCTTTGTGATAATTCGTGGATAACGTTCTTCCCAATACATGCAATTCATCAAAACACTAAGATGTGGAATATATTTTTCAAATTGATTTTTATATTTCTCAGGATGCGAATAATAATCCTGCAAATCAAATTTAGTATTTGAATCAATTGGTTCTGATAAGTCTGTTTCTTTAAATACTATTTTATAAAGTACATTATTAGGTAGGTTCGGAGTTTTTTGAAGCTCTAATAATTCCGAAGGACTAACTTCTTTTATTGGCAAAAGAGCGGCAATTTCCTGCGCTCCTTTGCTAACATTTCCATATCCGGTAAAACCAATTGTAAGAGGAGTAATTTCCTTTGGTAAACCATTAACTGCAATTTCGTGACCAATTTTTGAAATAACATTTTTTGCTTCTTCAAGAGAATTATATTTATGAGATTGTTTTAGTTTGAGAAAAGGTGTGTCAATTCCAAGATGTTTTAATCGTAGTCCCAACGACCATAATGAGTTTATCATTCCGGCAAGTCCTGCAAATTTCCCAAAGAAAATAAGTCTTTTCCCCTGATCGTCAGAAATTCTCTCATACTCAATTAAATTACATTTCAGCTCCATCATTTTCTTAAGCATGGGCATGTTATATTCCTGTCCTTTAATAACATGGGAAAAGAAAATATAGGTCTTATCTTTTTCGAAAAATGAAATTGGCATTTCTTTGACACCAAAAATAACCGGAGCTTTTTCAAGACTATCAACAATTGTGGCACCCGAATCAATAAACTCTTTATCCTTAAAGATTCTTTTAGGAGAATTCATAACTAATGCTTCTAAATCGTTTTCATCAATAATTTTTTTAATATGTTTTGGAGTAATTGCCACTCTTCTCTCCATTACATATTTGTCTTCATGTCTGATGCCAAATATTTTATTCATAATAGTTTTATTAAATTTGCATACAATTATTAAACAACAAAATTATAAATTTTTTTTCATCAAAATTTATTTATTATGAAAAAACTCTTAACATTTTTCTTTATTTTTATTTCAACAATTTTGCTTTCACAAAAATATACCGGATTAGCATTAACCCCTCCAATGGGTTGGAATAGTTGGAATAAATTTGCTTGTAATATTAATGAAACTACTATAAAAGAAATAGCTGACGCAATGGTAACAAGCGGAATGAAAGATGCAGGATATGAATATATTGTAATTGATGATTGCTGGCAAATAGACCGCGATAGTTTAGGTAATATTATTATTGATCCCGATAGATTTCCTTCAGGAATGAAAGAGCTTGCAGATTATATTCACTCGAAAGGCATAAAATTTGGAATTTATTCTGATGCGGGAACTAAGACCTGTCAGGGACGACCAGGTAACCGAGGGTATGAGTTTCAAGACGCAAGAACTTATGCTACATGGAAAGTTGATTATTTAAAATACGATTGGTGTAATCATGGAAAACAAAATCCCGAAGCATCATATTCAATAATGCGTGATGCTCTTGCAAAAGCAGGAAGACCAATAGTTTTTAGTATTTGTGAATGGGGTACAAATAAACCTTGGATATGGGCAAAAGACATTGGGCATTTGTGGAGAACTTCAGAAGATATTTTAAATTGCTGGGATTGCACAACAAATTGGGGAGGTATGGGTTGGCCATTAATATTAGATAAACAAGTGGGACTTGAAAAATATTCAGGACCCGGACACTGGAACGATCCAGATATGCTTGAAGTAGGAAATAGCGGACTTACATTTATCGAATCCAAAGCACATTTCAGTCTGTGGTGTATGCTTGCCGCACCACTTATGGCAGGTAACGATCTTAGAAATATGACCGAAGAAACCAGGGAAATTCTTACAAATAAAGATGTTATTGCAATTGATCAGGACATACTTGGAATACAAGGCTTTAAAATTATTGATGAAGGTGATTTTGAAATATGGGAAAAGCCTCTTATAAATGGAGATATTGCAATATGTTTATTTAACAGAGGTAATAAAACAATTGTAAAAGAAATTAACTGGGAAAAACTGAATATTTCTGAAAATTTTAAAATAAGAAACATTTGGCTGAAAAAAAACATAGGAAAGACAAAAAATAATTTCAAAACAGAAATTGTAGCTCACTCTGTTGTTTTACTGAGATTATCTATGGAGGAATTGTAATTGATGAGAATTAGAAGAGAATGGATATAGCAATGATAACACTCCAAAAATTCAAAAAAAATGAAAAATAGAAAAATATTTATTTGAAATTTATTATTTATTTACTAAAGATTAGTTACTTTTTATATAATTTTGCAAATTCATTTTTTTTATCAAAAAACATTAATTATCAAGCAAATAAAAATATTAAATATCAATATCAAATATAGGAGATTATTACGATGACAAAGCAAAAACATGTTTACCTCTTCGGAGACAAAAAAGCAGATGGGAATTCAAGTATGAAAAATCTGCTTGGCGGAAAAGGTGCCAACCTTGCAGAAATGAACCTTATTGGAGTGCCTGTACCTCCAGGATTTACAATTACAACAGAAATATGCACAGCATATAATAATATTGGAAAAGATAAAGCAGTTGAGCTAATAAAAACAGAAGTTGAAGCTGGTATCCGTTTTGTTGAAAATGTGATGGGAACCAAATTTGGGGATAAAGAAAATCCACTACTTATGTCAGTACGTTCAGGAGCCAGAGCATCAATGCCAGGGATGATGGATACTGTTCTTAATCTTGGATTAAATGATAAGGCTGTCGAAGGTATTGCAAAAAGATCAGGAAACGAAAGATTTGCATGGGATTCATATCGTAGGTTTGTTCAAATGTATGGAGATGTTGTTCTTGGCATGAAACCTGAATCTAAAGAAGATGTTGACCCTTTTGAAGCAATTATTGAAAATTTAAAAGAAGAAAAAAATATTATTAATGACAATGAACTTTCTACTGAAGATTTAAAAGAACTGGTTACAAATTTTAAAAATGCAGTAAAAGAAAAAACCGGACATGATTTTCCTGATGATCCATGGGAACAGCTTTGGGGTTCAATAATGGCTGTTTTCGACAGTTGGATGAACGAACGCGCAATTTATTATCGCCAACTAAATAATATCCCTGCAGCATGGGGAACAGCAGTGAATGTACAAGCAATGGTTTTTGGAAATATGGGTTCGAAATCAGCTACAGGTGTCGCTTTTACACGTGATGCAGGAACCGGAGAGAATTTATTTAATGGTGAATATCTTATTGATGCTCAAGGCGAAGATGTTGTTGCAGGTATTCGTACACCTCAACAAATTACAAAAGAAGGCTCATTAAGATGGGCTAAGTTAGCAGATGTTAGTGAAGAAAAAAGAAAAAATGATTTTCCTTCCCTTGAAGAAGCTATGCCTTCTCTTTTCAAAGAATTGTTTGATACTCAAAATAAACTTGAAAATCATTATAAGGATATGCAGGATCTTGAATTTACAATTCAGGATGGAAAACTTTGGTTATTACAAACTCGTAACGGAAAACGTACCGGTGGAGCAATGGTTAACATTGCAATAGACATGCTAGAAGAAGGAATGATTGACGAAAAGACTGCATTACTTAGACAAGAACCAAACAAACTTGATGAATTACTTCACTCGGTTTTTGATCAGGATGCAATTGATAAAGCAACTGCAATAGCCAAAGGTTTGCCAGCTTCTCCGGGAGCTGCAACAGGTCAGATAGTATTTTTTGCTGATGAAGCTGAAAATTGGGCTGATAAAGGGAAGAATGTAATCCTTGTTCGTATCGAAACTTCACCTGAAGATTTAAAAGGAATGAACGTTGCAAAAGGAATTCTTACAGCTCGTGGTGGAATGACTTCACATGCTGCTGTTGTAGCTCGTGGAATGGGTAAATGTTGTATTTCAGGTGCTGGTGAAATTAAAATAAACTATAAAGAAAAGACTTTAACTGTAAACGGACTTACTTTAAATGAAGGCGATTGGATTTCTCTTGACGGGTCTACTGGGAAAGTTTATAACGAAAAAATCAGTACAATTGACCCAGAACTAAGTGGTAATTTCGGAAAAATTATGGATCTTGCTGATAAATACTCAAGAATGCTTGTAAGAACTAATGCGGATTCACCAAGAGATTCTCAGATAGCAAGAAATTTTGGAGCTCAAGGAATTGGGTTATGCCGCACAGAACATATGTTTTTCGAGGGTGACAGAATTATTGCAATGCGTGAGATGATTCTTGCAGATGATGAAACAGGTAGACGTAAAGCTTTAGACAAACTATTACCAATTCAACGAGAAGATTTTGAAGGTATTTTCGAAGCAATGCAAGATTTACCGGTAACAGTTAGATTACTTGATCCACCACTTCACGAATTTGTTCCTCACGAAGATAAGAATCAAAAAGAAATGGCTGATCAAATGGGAATTTCTGTTAAAGAAATTAAACAAAAAGTTGATGATCTTGCAGAATTCAACCCAATGTTAGGACACAGAGGTTGTCGTTTAGGAAATACTTATCCTGAAATTACTGAGATGCAAGCTCGTGCAATTATAGAAGCTGCTCTTAATCTACAGGAAAAAGGTGTTAATGCAAAACCTGAAATTATGATTCCTTTAACAGGAACTTATAATGAAATGAAAATGCAGGAAGATATTGTAAGAGCAACAATAGAAAAGGTATTTGCTGAAAGAAACAAAAAAATTGATTATCTTGTTGGTACGATGATTGAAATTCCAAGAGCTGCACTTACTGCTGATAAAATTGCAGAATCAGCTGAATTTTTCTCTTTTGGAACTAATGACCTTACTCAAATGACTTTCGGTTATTCAAGAGATGATGCAGGGAAATTTTTACCTGTTTACCTTAAAAAAGGTATTCTTGAAAATGATCCTTTCCAGGTTATTGACCAAACAGGTGTTGGACAACTTATGAAAATAGCAGTTGATAAAGGACGCAAAACACGTAAAAATATTAAAATTGGTATTTGTGGAGAGCATGGTGGTGAACCATCTTCAGTTGAATTCTGTAATACATTAGGATTTAACTATGTAAGCTGCTCACCTTACAGAGTACCGATTGCAAGATTGGCCGCTGCACAAGCTGTTCTTAAACAATCTTAATATTATTGAAAATGAAACATCAAAAGCTGATTTTTATAAATCAGCTTTTTTCTCTTAAAAATTAAAAGTATAAATGATTATTTAATACTTTTATGTAGATAAATTTTTTTACTAAACTCACTATTATAATTATGGATTTAAAAACAAAGTTATCTGAAGCTGTTAAAAATCATAAAAATGTTCTTTCAAATACTGGAAGAAGAGAAATGATAAAAGAAGCAGTTGAAAACAAAGAGGCAATCATTGCCAAAGGTGGTGCTCTTGTAACATGGACACCAATAGAATCAACCGGTCGAAGTCCAAAAGATACTGTTATTGTTAAACGAGATAAAAGTGAAAAAAATATCGACTGGACTTCTCCAAATAATATCCCTATTGATGAAGAAACATTCAACATGATTTTTAATGAAGCATTAGAAATTATGTCAACAAAAGAAAAAATGTATGTTACAGATAGAGTTATTGGAGCAGACAGTAATTTTGCGCTTCCGGTAAAAACCGTTACTGATCAATCATTGATGGGTGTTTTTACTGATAATATGTTCAGACCTGTTCCTAAATATATTAAAAAAAGTGTTTTTTATGAAAATGGATTTTATCTTTTACATCTCCCATACAACAAACTCGATTCTTCAAAATACATAGGAAAATTGCGACAAATGCCCAATGGTGAAACTTCAAATATGGCTGTAGCAATGGACTTTGATCGTAAAATTGGAGTTATTGTTGGCTCTGCTTATGGTGGTAGTGTAAAGAAAATGTTATTTACGGTTATGAATTATTTACTTCCTTTTGAAGGAGTATTACCACTACACTGTTCTGCAAATGAAGGTAGTAACGGCGATTCAGCACTGCTTCTTGGTTTATCAGGAACTGGGAAAACTTCATTATCTGCTGATCCGACGAGAGCACTTTTAGGTGATGATGAACATGGTTGGAGCGAAACAGGTATAGCAAATTTCGAAAATGGATGCTATGCAAAAATGATAAATATTCATCCAATAAAAGAAAAAGATATTTATGATGCTGTAATGCATAAAGATAATTATTTAAACCATGGAGTTATTGTTGAAAATGCAATGATTTATCCAAATGGAGAAATTGACTATTTTGATGAGAGATTCACTCCAAACTCAAGAGCATCATATCCATTAACTTATTTAAAAAACATTAAAGAATCATCAACTTCCGGTCATCCATCAACAATATTATTTCTTACTGCTGATGCATATGGTGTTTTACCTCCTGTATCTCAATTAAATTCAGACCAAGCCATGCTTTGGTTTTTGATGGGATACACAAGTAAACTTGCCGGAACTGAAACAGGAGTTACTGAACCTCAAGCAACTTTTTCAAGATTTTTCGGACAACCATTTATGCCATCAAATCCTGATGTTTACGCTGGTATGCTTGGTGAAAAAATGAAAAAATTCAACACTAAAGTTTTCCTTATTAACACAGGATGGAGTGGTGGAGCATACGGAACCGGAAAAAGAATTGACATTACTCTTACAAGAGCAATGGTTGAGGCTGCTTTATCAGGTACTCTTGAAAACGTTGAGTACGAATATGATGGATTATTCCATGTGAATATTCCAAAAACTTGTCCAAATGTTCCTTCAAAAATATTATTTGCAAAAAATACTTGGGAAAACAAGGATGATTATGATAATACTGCAGTAAAATTAGCAAAGCAATTTTCTTCAGCTTTTGACAAAGCATATGGAAATAAAGGCATTAAAGAAAGTGTTGTAAAAGAATGTCCGGGAAAATAATTATTTTCATTTCATTCATAATTTTTCTGTAATCAATAAATATATAAGGTCTCAATTTCTGAGACCTTTTTTTTTGAAATTTGACGTAAATTTTTTAAAAGTTGATAGAATTCATTTCAAAACTAAAAACAAACAAGTTAATTGATAGTAACACTAAATCAAGAAATTACAGCAATATTTCAATCATTTTATAATTTTTATTAAAAATCTATCAAAACTTTTAATAAAATAAATATTCAAGGAACTATTAAGAAAGCATAGTATTGTCAATGATTTCAGTAAACTATTATAAAAAATATTTATTAGAGAATATATCAATTTATTAATTATGTTCTTTATTATCTTGGATTTTATGATATTTAATGTATCTTTGTTAAAATTAACCAAAATTTTTTTATTATGTCAACTGGTATTGTTAAATTTTTTAATGCAAAAAAAGGATTTGGATTTATTATTGATGATGAAACAAAAGAAGATATTTTTGTTCATTCTTCAGGACTAAATGGCGAAATTCAGGAAAACGATCACGTATCTTACGAAATTCAAGAAGATACTAGAGGTAAAAAAGCTATAGGTGTGGCTGTAGCAGATTAACAGTCTTCCTTTAAAAAAAGTTAAAGCTCTTTCGTCCGAAAGAGCTTTTTTTTTTCATAAAAAAAACAGGATATCAATATGAAACCCTGTTTTATAAAATATTATTATTTTCTACTGATTAAGCATAACCGGCATAACCAGCATTAGAATTTCTTCATTTTTATTATCTTCTTCAACAGGTAAAACAATACCGGCACGATTAGGAGCCGACATTTCAATTTTCACATCATCACCATCAATATTACTCAACATTTCTAAAAGAAACTTCGAGTTAAACCCAATTTCCATATCATCTCCCTCATAATTACATGTTAATCTTTCTTTTGCTTCGTTAGCAAAATCAACATCTTCGGATGAGAGCACAAGTTCTTTTCCAGAAATTTTAAAACGAACCTGATGAGTTGATTGGTTAGCAAAAATTGCAACCCTTTTAATTGAAACTAATAATGCATTTCTTGATATTGTTAATACATTAGGATTTTCATTTGGAATTACAGCTTCATAATTTGGATATTTTCCTTCTATCAATCTACACGAAAGATTTACATTACCAAAAGTAAAAAATGCATTTGTCTCATTATACTCAATTTTTACAGGTACATCAGCACACGAGAGAGTATTTTTAAGTTGATTTAAGGGTTTCTTTGGTAAAATAAAAGAGGAGGATTTTTCAGCCTTTATGTCTTTTCTTTTATAGCGAACAAGTTTATGTGCATCCGTTGCCACAAAAATTGTTTCGTCGGATGACAGATCACAGAATACACCTGACATAACCGGTCTCAATTCATCGGTACCGGCAGCAAATACAGTTTTATTAAATGCACTCACAAGAATTGATGAATCAATATTTAGTTCGGTAATATCTTCCTTAATAGGAGTTTGAGGAAACTCATCACTTTTATGCCCAACAAGTCGATATTTTCCTTCGCCTGCCGATAATTCAATTCCAAGTGTGTTTTCATTAACGTTTATAGTAACCGGAACATCAGCAAAAGTTTTTAGTGTATCAAGCATAATTTTTGCAGGTATTGCAATAATTCCCGGCTCACCAGAATTAGTAAGTTTTACTGTTACTGTCATGGTAGTTTCCAAATCAGAAGCAGTAATTAAAAGATCATCTTCTTTTAGTTCGAATAAAAAATCATCAAGTATTGGTAGTGTATTACTTGTATTTAGCACACCACTAAGGATTTGCAAATTCTTAAGCAATACTGAACTTGAAACAATAAATTTCATATTTTTAAATTTTATAGAGTTTTATATTTTCAAAATTATTGTGTAAAGTTATTAAAAAAAAATATCTTTTAATAATTTATAAACAATTCTTTCTTAATAATTTTTTTATACTAAAAATCAGAATTTTTTTTCTTCTCCCTTAAGTAATCTTTTAATATTTTTTTTATGTGTAATTGGAACAAAAACTGCAACTACTATTGAAAGAATAATTAGAGGTACTTCTTCTGTATTAAGAATAAAAATCACAACAATTGGGAAAGCAATTGAAGCTATTATTGATGAGACAGAAACAATTCTGGAAATAAAAAGAATTACAAGAAAAAGCCCGGCAATAATTAAAGAAGCCAGTGGAAATAATGCAATTCCAACTCCTAAAAGTGTTGCAACACCTTTTCCGCCATGAAACCCAACATAAATAGGAAAGATATGACCCAACACAGCAGATGTAGCAAGTATTATCTTGAAATAAATAAACTGATTGCCTACAAAATCAAAAAAGAAAAAATTTGCAATATATACTGCTATCCATCCTTTAAAAATATCAATTATCAAAACAGGAATACCTGCTTTCCAGCCTAAAACTCTAATAGTGTTTGTGGCTCCGGCATTTCCACTACCCATTTTTCTGATATCAACTTTAAAAAATATCCTTCCTATCCAAACAGAAGAAGGTATTGAACCTATTAAAAAAGCAAGAATAATTAGTATTATAAGTAAAAAATAATTCATATTTCTTTTTCTGATTTCAAATTAAACAGCATAAATATTGTACTGAAAATTTATTGTTTTTTAAAATATTTCTTCATTCTTTTAACAAAACTGCTCTTTTTACCTAAAGTAGAAATTACAAATTCGTATTGATCTTCATTATCCGCTTCCTTAAAAATCCGTGAAGCAGGGTTTAGTTCAATAAGCCTGTTATTAAATACTTCGTTTGATGAAATAGCCTGCATTACATTATTTCGGTAACTAAAGAAATACCATTGATTTTTGTTTAGTTCGAAATAAAAATTTATTTCATCACCGGTTTTTCTCTTCTTTATTTCGAAGTAACCATTTACATATTTATTAATTTGTTCTCTATTTATATTTCCAATTCCAATAGGACCTTTCGAAACAAATGATGTTAACGAAGCATCCCAAATAAAATTAATATCTGAAAACACAAACGTATGTAATAATTCATTAGGAATCTTTTTTGCAGCACCATACAATGAATAATCTAAGATAAGTTTCTCGGTAGCTTTACTGCCAATCTTTTGAGTTAGTGCAAGTTTAAAATTTCTATCTGCAAAATCAACACCATTCAAATTAGATGAATTTAAACTGTCGGACAACATTTCTAACATTTTATCATCAAAATAGAAATCAGTAAAAGCAACTATTTTAAGCTCTGCTTCCTCAGGAATAGTGAAATAATTTATTTGCCCAAAAATTTCAAACAGAAAGTATCCAAGATTAAGTCCAAGGTTAATTTTGCCCTCGCCGGAAAGCAAACAATTCTTTTTAGATAAACTCACATAATTTCCAAGCAAACTTTTTCCTTCAATTCTGTTTTTTGATGCAACCTGATATTTATCAATTGCCAAATTGTAAACTAAGTCTCCTTGTGCCGAAATCAATGAATAATCGTTTGCATACACTTTTTGTCCAAGAAAAGCAGGATATATTTTATTTTCAATTTCTGAATAATTGATTCCGACATTAATATTATTATAATCAATATCATACATTTTTTTTGCAATTGGAATTGAGATATTTTCAGGATCAATTACTGACTTGAATTTTATTTTTTTTTCGTTAAAAGACATATAACAATCATGGATAATACTAAAACCACCATCAAAAAACAAAAACTCATTTTGTGCATAAAGACTTACATTTCCATTAAACAAATATTCGGGGCTAAGAAAGAAAACAGAATATTCAGGAATCAAACCTTCTGCAAAAGTATTTCCTAAAGAATCAACAGAAATTTTATTCATTATAATTTTCTGATGCACTTTATTTTTATCAACATAATCGAATAATCCATTGGCATGATAATTATTTTTAGAATAAATGTTAACATCAGCATCATAAAAACGGTGATATTTTGTATTGGTATCGGCAATAATACTTGCATCAAATAAAGTTTCTATTGCTGCATTTTTTAAAATTTTTATTTTTCCGTCTCCGGGAAATATTGCAGCATCAGCTACTTTAATAACTTTTACACCCTCAGCATAAACAATATACTCAGTCATATCATATTTCCCGCTAAGAGCCGTAAAACTCAATGAATCCTGATCCTTACCTACAGAAACAAATTCTGATCCTGAAAGGTCAATATCTATCAATTCCTTCTCAGACATATTTTCAAGTTCCGAATTTTTTTCGATAGTATTATTTTTCAATATCATCATGTTGTTATCCATATCCCACTCCATTTCATCCATAAAACAGATATATTGGTTGAACGGCAGATCAACTTTAGAAGTTCTTCCATTAGTTTTAAACCAACCACTTCTTTTCTCGAAATCGACATTACTACTATAAGCATGGGTTTGAATTGCCAAACCTTCACCGGATTTTGTTAACAGCTCAAAATCTGAAGTATCTGCATAAATTTCGTGGTGATAAAAATCGAAATTTGAAGAAGTAATTTGTGCATTTGAAAAATGAAAAACTCCATTACCTTTTGCCCCTAATGGTGATAATTCTACATTTCCCTCAAATTCTGATCCATTGTTAAACATTAAAAACGGATCTTTAATCATAGTAACATACATATTATTTGTATCAGGCAACCAAAGCACATCAACTATTTTAGATATCATTGATGGAAACTGTGGTTTATCCTGAGATTCTAAAACTTCGAAATCGTTGCATCTTGCTATTAAGGAATCAGGATAAAAAGAATAATCTTTTGATGATGACAAAGATGTAAGATAATTTAATGTTCCCTCGCCATTTAAGCCCATATTATTCATAATTATCCTGTTAAAGAAATTACCCTTATTATTATAGACAGGATAACCTTTTTCAGGAATCTGATGTATAAATCCAAGAGAATAATCAGGCATAACTACGAGAGGTTCTTCGAATTCGGGAAACATTCCGTTTGATGCAAGATAGCCATCAAAATATAGTCCGTCAGTAGAAAAATCAACTAAACTATCGATCTCAAAAGGAGAAACATGATAAAAGAATCTCTCTTTATCGTAAACTCCATTTTTTATAGTACTATAGTGATAATATACATATGAATCGTTTGGACTATTAAAAACAGGATAACGCGAGAAATTCTTTTTACCTGATTTATTTTGGGAATCATCAATAAGAATATCGCCGCTGAGATTGGCAATTACATTTTTAACCCGAATATAATTCTGACGACCAAATTCATCCTTTTCGTGATACTTTACAGCAAAACTAATTGAGTCTATTCGTGGAAGGTTTAATCGAAATGTATCATATTCAAAAGAGCATTCATGAGCATAAAAATCAAATAATCCTGCATGAACTCTACCGGAGAAAACAAAATCACGGTTTTCTTTCATGACTATTCTATTTTCATCAGGAAAAACATAAACCCGCTGCGAATCGCTCAATATAATGTGTGAAACACCATTTATCGTAAGGTCAAAATTATTAATATTCAGCTCGGCATTACTTTCGAAAGTTGTAGCGGAATTAAACTTAATCACATCATAATCTATCAAACCTGCTTTTGCATCCAGAAAATCAAAAAGTCGATCTTTAATAAACGCCTCTTTTTTTTCAACATTATAAACTACAAGACCTTTATTAGCAAGACGCATTATCATAGCAACAGCTTGCTCTTTTGGTTTATTAATAAAATCAGCCAGAGTATTAACTCTTACTTTTCTGGTATTATAATTTTTCGAATATTTTTTGATAATATTAATAGGATTAACCGGATCAATTCCTTGCAGTTTATAATAATCATTATCAGAATAATGATTTTTTGACATGAAATAAGCGTTGCTTTCGTTGCTCACACCCTTTATCATTTCAAAATAAATGTTTGGCTCATTCATTTTCCATTTAATAATTTCGCAATATAAATCCAGGTCATGAAACGAATCATTAAATGGGCTTGAATAACTTGGATATCGAGCCCTCATTAATACTAATTCTTTATCATCATTATCATATTTCATTTTTGATGATGAATGAAAAATTGAATCATTATTATGGTAAATAGAGAAATAACTTTGATCTGAAACTATTCTATCGGTTTTAATCAAAAACCTTTTAGACTTAATCAATGCAAATCTTTTGTCATTTCTAAGAAGCTCAATTGTAGCATAATCATTTTCATTTCCCAAGCCGATAAGATTAGCTCCCTCTACAGAGAATCCACCACGAAAATTAATATTTTCAAAAATGTTTTTGATTTCAAATCCTTTAAAATAGGAATCAAATCTCGGATATGATGTTCGTGAATTTGGTGGGCTTGATAGCACTCTTTCCGATAAACTGCCACCGATAGATTTTTTCAATAAAAGATTATTAACAAACCTCACCGAGTCAGCTGAATAAACTGTTTCTGATAGATTGATATTATAATCATTTAGCAATGCATAAACATCATCTTTGTCAAATCCAACCCTAACCCATGAAAGCTTTCCTTTTTCTCCAACCCAGTTATTTGTATAAGGATAAAAAACTCCTTTTGTATCTTTAATTTCCGAACTGTCGTTTTTTGTTGCACAAATTAAATCCAGCTTTTCAAAAACAACAGAAGGTATAGAATCGTATTTAAAATAAAATTTTCCATTATTAAAATGCCAAGAATACGATTTGGTATAATGAAGGTAATTACCTGAAAAAATATTGTCTGTTTGCTGAAGGTATTTTAGGAACTTTTTATTCGTTCGTTGAGGAATCAGATCCTCGAGACTCTTGAGCCATGCAAGAACACTCTCTTCAGGTTGAACAATACTTATAAAACCATCAAGACATTTTATAAATTCAAAATAATAAGGATAAGTTTTCATCCTTTTTTCTTTCATCTGGCTCTCGATGAAATAAATATGCTGTTTTTGATTTTTCGAAAATCTTCCGGAAGTCCATTTAAAACTAAAAGACTCAAGAAGAGTTTCTGATTCTTCACGAAAATGCTTGTTTTTTGTAGCAAGCAATCTATCCGACATTTTAATTAAAAAAGTGTCGGCGGCAGTTGTAAATTCCTGAACATCCTGTGATAACACAAACTTACTCAGAAACACTAAGGAGATTATTAAAAGAAAATATTTGAGTTTAAACATTTTTAATTATTCTATTATAGAAATGCGTAAATGATTAAATGCATAAATAAATTCAATCATCCAAAAAATAAATTATTTTATCATTTAATCATTAAAAAAACATACAGATGCCCAGCCATTTTTAAGTTTTATACTTGCAATTTTTAGTTGAAGTTTATTTGCTAATTCCTCAATAACTTCAATATCAATTTCATAAAAACCACTTAAAAATATCATCCCATTTTGATTCAAGCAATTTACATAAGCAGGCAAATCTTTAAGTAAAATATTTCTATTAATGTTTGCAAAGATAATATCGTATTTTTTATTTCCAAGCAAACTTGCATCTCCTTGATAAACGTCGATATCAGTAGTATTATTTCTTTTAATATTTTCGAGAGAATTATTATAAGCCCATTCATCATTATCAATTGCAACTACTTCTGATGCACCTTTTTTAGATGCAATAATTGCCAGAACTCCTGTGCCACAACCCATATCCAAAACTGTTTTATTTTTCAGATCAGTTTCCAGAGTCCACTCTATCATCATTTCTGTAGTTTCGTGATGAGCAGTTCCGAACGACATCCTTGGCTCGATAATAATATCCATTTCGTATTTTTTATCAGCTTTGTGAAATGGCGCTCTTACAATGCATCTATCAGCAATAACAACTGCCTCGAAATTACTCTCCCAAACGGCATTCCAATTTTGATCCTTTATTTCAGAAAATGAATATTCAAAACTTATTTTAGATATTATTCCTTTAAGAAGATTTTCATTAAAATTTTCTGAAACAATATAGGCCTTAAGTCCTGAATCAATCTCAGAAAAACTATCGTAACCAATTTCAGCCAAAAAAGCTATTACTATTTCTGAAGAAATTCCATCTTCAATTTTTGTTATTTCTAATTCGTTGTATTTCATTTTACTCCCTCCCCAGCCTTCCCCCAAAAGGGAAAAAATTAATTATATACAAAATTTAATTGTATCATTTTTAAATTACTATTAGAATTACAACCAATTGCATTATTTATTACATTTCATGTAATAAATAGAGACGTATAATTATACGTCTCTACAACAAATTTTCAATGATTTTATAAAAATCATCTGCTTTTAATGATGCACCACCAATCAATCCTCCATCAACATCAGGATTGGCAAATAATTCTTTTGCATTATGTGGATTGCAACTACCTCCGTATAGAATGCTAGTGTCGTTGGCAATTCCTTTATTATATTTTTCTTCAATCAATTTTCTGATAAAAGCATGCATTTCCTGAGCTTGCTCTGTTGTTGCTGTAACTCCTGTTCCTATTGCCCAAACAGGTTCGTAGGCTATTACTACTCTTTTAAATTCTTTTGGTTCGAGATGAAATAATGATTCTACTATCTGACTTTTAACAACATCAAAATGATTCCCATTATTACGCTCTTCCAAAACTTCTCCACAACAAAATATTGGTATAATTCCATTATTAAGGCAGATATCTGCTTTTTCAGCTAATAAATGATTTGACTCATTAAAATACTTTCTTCTCTCGGAATGACCAACAATACAGTATTTCACTTCTATCGAATTTAACATCATCGCAGAAATTTCACCTGTAAAAGCACCCGATTCCTGATTACTAACATTTTGTGCTCCAACAAAAACACTTTCGTTTTCGGTAATATCTGTAGCTAACTCAAGGTAAGGAAAAGGAGGGCAAATAACTATCTCAACTCCTTTAGCACCATTGTTATCAACAAGTTTTACAATATCATAAATAAGGTCATCAGCTTCCTGAAAAGCTTTATTCATTTTCCAATTTCCTGCAACAATTTTTTTTCTCATAATTATATATTTTTATTTTGAATAAATATAAAATTTCATTTTCCAATACTCAACAAAAATACAATTAATTAAATCACACTTTGCAAACAATACCTGATAATTATTTTATTTTTTCATACAAATCAAATAACTTCAAGTCAACTGAAACTTTTTGATATTCCATTAATAATGAATCATTACCATCTTTATTAATCAAAAAATATTTATGGGAATTTTGTTTTTTATCATCTAGACTAATATTTGCATATCTGCTAAAATATCCATGTAATGACCAATCATTCCATAAATTTTTCTGAATTGAAATTGTTGAATTTTGCGGAACAATCTTAATTATTTCACTTACCTCTGCAACTGTATCTTTGTCATACCCACTCTGGTTGCTTTGTATTGCAATAATTATTATGCTTCCAATCAAAAATAACCAACTAAATGTTCTAAATATTTTGTAGCCTGTACTTTTTATGTTGATCTTATGCACTAAATATGAAACATGCGGAGCAATAAAATAAGCTATTGCTAAACTAAAAAACGGAAATGTTGCTAATATATAATAACCACTTTGCTTTAAGCTAATTATTATTGGGATTACACCGGATAATCCTAAAGCCAAAAACACAAATATCCATTTCACGTTTTTGACAGAGTTTTTATTTTTAAAAGAAAAAATAAATATTATCAATATAATAAACACAGCAGGAATCAGCTCAATAAACAATCGAAAGATTATATAAAAACGACTGTTAACAGTTTGAACATTATTTAAACTTCCTACAATTTGTCTGTTTAAATATTCACTCAGGCTATTTATGCTATCCGGAGAAACCAAATAAATTATCAAAAGAGGTAATATTGTTGTAACACATAAAAGAAGCGAATCATATAATAATCGCTTTACGCTGATATTACGTTTAAAAACAAAAATCCAAAGTAACATTGATAACGGAAACAAGGCAACAAAACCTTTTGTCAGAAATCCGAAAAACAACATTAACCCTGATAATGAGAGAAATAATATCCGTTTAGAATCAAGACTTTTTAGAATAAATAATACTGACAAACTTGTAAATATCATCATTGTATTTTCCAGCATATTATTTGCTGCAGACCATGTTATAAGAGGTATTGATATCCAAAACAAAAGAGGAAGCCATGCTAATGAATGTAAATTACTAATTGTTATTTTTTTCCAGATTCGGGTAATAATCCATCCTGTGATAATAAATGTAATTAATGAGTAAAAACGCTCAACAAAAATACTATCCCCAAAAAATCTAAAAAACAAGCTTTGAATTCCAAAAGCTAAAGGAGGATGTTCATAAAAATGTGGATAAAGAATATTTGTGTAATGTAAATCCCAAAAACTTCCCAGACCATTTGCAAGGTTTTTTGATATAGCTGCATAAACAACTCCATCGACAAACATACCGTCGGAAAACAAAGATGGACCAACTATTAATATAAATAGTGAAAATATAATCAGATAAAAGGAAAAATACTTTGTTTTCATTTTATTAATTTCATTTACGCCACTCTAACTCTTGGGTCGAGGAATCCATAAATTATATCAACCAAAATATTTATTATAACCAAAATTATAGAAATAAATAACACTGCACCCATTACTACCGGCAGATCATATTTCTCAAGTGCATCAACAATTGCCACTCCTACACCTTTCCAATCGAAAACATATTCTACAAAAACTGCTCCTGCCATTAGCGAAGCAAACCATCCTGAGACTGCTGTTATTACAGGATTAATTGCATTTTTTAAAGCGTGTTTTGTAATCACACGAAAATAGCTTAATCCCTTTGCTTTTGCTGTCCGGATATAATCCTGAGATAAAACATCAAGTAAGGAACTTCGGGTCAGTTCAACAACAATTGCAAGAGGACGAATGCCAAGAGTAATTGCAGGTAAAATTAGATTTTTTAAATCGAGGTACTCTCCCCTGCCAAAATCATCAACAGAATACAAACTTCCAAACATATTTAAACCAGTAACATCTGCGAGGAGAAATGCAAATACCCATGCTATTAATATTGCTGCAAAAAAAGATGGCAACGACATTCCTAAAACAGAAAAGACAAGAGAAATTTTATCAACAAATTTATTCTTTTTTACAGCACAAATAATTCCAATGAAAACACCAAAAACAACAGCTATCAAAATTGAAACCGATGCAAGTAACATTGTTTTTGGAAATGCTTCCGCAAGTATCTCAGAGACTTTTCGCTTGCTTTGATATGAGCGTCGTAAATAAGGTTTTTTAATAATCAGAACTGAATTTCCCGGCAAGGAAAATAATTTTGTATAAGGCGAATATTTTATTTCATCAAGATAAAAATAATTATCAGCGTCAACATTATTATGAACAGAAATTGGTGAAAGGTCATTCAGAAAATTCAAATACTGAAGCGGCAGAGACTGGTCAAGACCGAGGTCTTTATTTATTGCTTCAACCGAAGTTATGTCTGCTCTTTGCCCAAGCATCATTCGTGCAGGATCGCCCGGAAGAATGTTAAATAAAAAAAAGACGAGTGTAACAACTCCCAGCAAAACCAGTAAGCCGTACCACAAACGTCTGATAATAAAATTCAACATGTCTTTGTTTTTTATGCAATAGCTTACTAAGTTTTACTTTTAATTTAGTAAGCCTATAATCTTTATAAAAGTCCAGGAAATTCCTCCTCAAGCTCCGAATAATTCGGGAAATCATTATAATGCCATTTATTAAGAACAATGCCATTTTTCATTAATATTAAGCCGGGATTAGATCTAACCATAATTTCCAATGCTATATCATCAGCAAAATAAAATTCGTATCCTACATTTAGCTCTTTCTTAAACTTATCAATATTCTCAGGTATCTCGCTTGTTAATACTATAAGCGAATATCCTTTTTCTTCTGTTTTTTGATATAGGTCATTAATTTTTCGAAATGCTTCTTTATCAGTTTTTTCCAAATCATAAGCAACAATAATAAACTGATAGTCCTGGTTTTCGAAATAATGTTTAGTATAGTCATCGCCGTATATATCCTCAATCTTTAATTCAAAACCATCATACAGATTATTATCATCCATTCTCTGATCAATAAATTCCCATTCTGTCATCCACACGCTATCATTCCAGGGGTAGTTTGGTGAAAGAAATTCTTTCTCCTCCCCTGTTTTAATATTTTTATAAGTTACAAAAACCTTCACAGCTTCTTCATTATCAGGAGCCATATCATTTCCAACTTTCCAGGCACGGAAATCAATCACAGGCAGATGATTATAATTATAAACCGAAAACCAACCGAAAGCAATAAACACAAAAACAACAATCATTGTTCCTGTTCTAGGTGGAAATTTACCATACATTTTCTTTCGTCGGAAAAATATTATAGAAGTAAAAATCATAAGGAAAATATTCTTATAAAAAGTAGCCCAATTTGTCAAAGTTATTGCATCTCCAAAGCATCCGCAATCAGGAACGGGGTTATAAAGAGCATCATAAAAAGTTACAATAGTAAAAAATATCATCATAGAAAATAAAATCCATGCAAACTGCTTAACCCTAATATTTAATACCATCATAATACCAAGAGTAAACTCAAGCGTACAAAGAAAAACAGAGAAGAATAATGCCATTGGAATTGCCCATTCCGTCCCATAAGCAATAAAATAATCTTCTATTCGATAAACAGTTCCGAGAGGGTCAACACCCTTCACAAATCCCGAAAACACAAAAACCAGTCCTACAAAAACTCTACTAAACTTTCTTAATACTTTCATTGGTTATTAAATTTATAAATGCTTAAATGCTTAAATGTATAAATGCTTAAATGCTTAAATTCATGATAAAATTTTAAAAAACAAATCTAAGTTCTAAAATCCAAAAACTTACTGATCTTTTCCATATCAAAAGATGTTTCGCCTTTTATCTTTAAAATATCTTTATTATTATTAAGTTTCGAATAGTGTCGAATATAACTTTTCCAGATATAATCGATATACCATTCAGGCTCATATCCCCATCTGTCGTCTTGAGATTTTCGTTCGTAAAAACACTCTTTGCTTATCTCAGCAATAATTTTTTTATCAAAAAATTTAAAAAGCTCTTTATTGTGAAATATCAAAATCCCTTCACAGATAATAATATCACTATCATCATCACTTTTAATACGATTTATGATTTTTTCATAATCAAAGGATTCAATACACTCCCAGTCAATTCTATCCTTAATCATTGGAATATTATCGACATCTTTAACAACATCGTCGCCATGAACAAAACGAATTTTCTGCTTTGGATATAAATCTCTGATTTTATACGCAAGAGTTGTTTTTCCTGCTCTGCTCACCCCTCCTATGCCTATTATCATGGTCATGCTTTCTTTTTTAAAGTATTTTTTAAATGACTATAATTGAGGTTTCATTGTTTTTATCGTTAATTAACTTCAGGCACTTTTATCTTTATTTTACTCCAAACCTAAGTTCACTTTAAGAACTTATTTTATCAACAACTTAATAAGCGCAAAAACCGCATAATTAAAAATATCATAATAATTTGCATCTACTCCTTCCGAGATAGATGTTTCGCCTTTATTATTCTCAATTTGCTTTACTCTCATAAGTTTCATCAAAATAATATCTGTAAGAGAGCTGACTCTCATATTTCGCCATGCTTCACCATAATCATGATTTTTATCTTCCATCAAAGCTTTTCCCTTACTTACGTACTTATCATACATTTTATCAACTTCACGGGCATCCATATACATATCATTAATATTTTCCGGTAAATTGACTTTTGAACCAATTTCGAGTTGAATTTGCGCCATCACCGAATAATTTACTATACCGATAAATTCCGGAATTATTCCTTCATCAACTTTCGACACACCTTTATTTTCAATGCTTCTGATACGATTTGCCTTGATGTATATTTGATCGGTAAGAGAACTTGTCCTCAGCACTCTCCAGGCACTTCCGTAATCTTTCATTTTGGTTACGAAAATGTCTTTACACTTTTCAATTACCTTATCAAATTCCTGCGATGTTTTTTTTCCCATGTAAATTTGCTTTTTTTTAAAACATATAAAAATTACTATTACTGATTATTTAGAAAAATATTATTTTTACAATCAATTCGCAAATTTATGAAAAATTCAAAGGAAATAAATGTATCCGGCATAAATAAAAATGTTATTAATTTAAGAACAAAAACCCTTGATCTTAATAATCCCTTAGTAATGGGAATATTAAACCTCACACCAGATTCATTTTATGACGGAGGAAAATATAATTCGGAAAAAGACATCCTTCACCAAACTGAGAAAATGATAAACGAAGGAGCTGCTATTATTGATATTGGTGCTATTTCGACAAGACCCGGATCTGAAAATATTTCAGAAAAAGAAGAAATCAATAAACTAAGTCCTGTTATAAAAAGCCTGAAACAACATTTTCCTACTATTCCAATTTCTATCGACACATATCATAGCAATATTGCCGAAATTATGATAAATTCCGGAGCTGATATTATTAATGATATTTCGGGTGGCAGTTTTGATGAAAAGATGTTTAATGTAATTGCAAAAAATAACGCTACTTATATTTTGATGCACATAAAAGGCACACCTAAGAACATGCAGAAAGATCCTGTTTACTATGATATTGTTGGAGAAATAAAAGATTTTTTCTTCACTCAGCTTTCGCGAATAAAAAAAATAAAAGGCAACACAAATAATATTATTCTCGATCCCGGATTTGGCTTCGGAAAAACACTCGAACATAATTATCAATTGCTTAATAATCTTAAGGAATTCAAAACTTTCGGATTACCAATACTTGTAGGCGTTTCAAGAAAATCTATGATAAATAAACTTCTAAACACAACACCCACCGAAGCACTAAACGGAACAACAGTTTTACATACTATCTCGCTTTTAAACGGTGCTAACATTTTAAGAGTTCATGATGTAAAAGAAGCTGTTGAGGCGGTAAAAATTGTTGGTATGACTAAAATGACTTAAATTTTTAATAAGAATAGATTGTTAACCTTTTATTTATTAGTAACCATAGATTTTTTTAAAAGATTTAGAAAATTGATTATACTTTTGTTTTAATGGAAAATAAATGCTTGCTTAATTGACGGACTGCAGTTACATGCAAGCTGCGAAAAACATTTCAGCATTAAATATTATGTCCCATATTTTTACTATTTTTGGGACAAATAATTAAAACAGAATATGGAAAAAGGACCATTAAGAATACTGATTTGTTCAAATCCATTATCGACCACCGAAAAAAACTTACCCCTGTTAAAGCTGTGAACTACGAAAACCTGACAATTCAAAAATTAAAAATTCTTCCTCCTCTAAAATTTTATGACATGTATAAAAAAGACTATATGGAAATGCAGGGCACATTCTTAGTGAATACTTTATGATAGGAGATACTTTTAAGGGTAATCAAAAAGCTCGATTAGATTGCAATAAGAGGACTATAAATTTTCTTGATAAATTAGCAAATAAAAAATTAATAAGATAAAAAATAAATAAATATGTATATTTGGCATAGAAATTACATCTGTTTTATGTGGCAAATTATGACCGGAATAAACACATTATAGCAAATTATAATAATGAAGAATTACATCAACAATCTAATTATTTTAATAGGATTATCTATAACTTTTTTTTATAAGTTAAAATATCAAAGAAAGTTTATAAAGAAGACTTTAGCAGTTGATATAGCAGAAAGCAAAAAGACCAATGATAATACTCTAGATGATCAAGATTATAAAAAAATAACAGATTATTATGGTTACGCTGTTCCTGCTATTTTGGGAGAATCCTATTGCATATTAAGAGGTAAAAAAATGTCCTTAAAAGAAAGACATGCAATCACCTATCTTGGAGGATTAACCGGTTTATTTGATGATTTTTTTGACAAGAAAGATTTGCCTGAAAATTATATCAGGAATTTAATTGATAAACCGAATAATTTAGTTAGTAAAATCTCTAATGAAAGATTATTTAATAAATTCTATAAAAAAGCACTTGAGAATTCAGCCGATGCTAATCTGGTTAAAAGTTATTTTTTTAAAGTGCTTGAAGCACAGATTTTAAGCAAAAAGCAAATATGCCCTGAAATAAAGCAAGATGAAACAAGGAGAATTACCCTTCTTAAAGGAGGAATTTCAATTCTTTTTTACAGAAGCAATTTTAGTGAATATATGTGTGAGGAGGAAAAAATGATGCTCTATAAATTAGGAGGTATTGGTCAATTAGAGAATGATATTTTTGATGTTTATGAAGATTATAAAGATGGAACAAGAACATTGGTTACAACAGAAAAAAAGATTAACAATTTACGGGAAACATATATTTCATTAATAAAAGATGTATTTGAATTAGTTAATAAAACCAACTACCCTGTAAAGAATAAAAAAGCATTCTTGAGAATTGTTTCTCTGGTTATTTGTAGAGGATTTGTTTGTCTGGATAAGTTAGAGAAAAACGAAAAATTAACTGATAATCATTTTTCCATAGAGAATTATAAAAGAAAAGATCTAATATGCGATATGAGTAAACCTATGAATTTTTTAAAAGCAATTAATTATTATGCAAAATACAACACCTAAACATATAAAAACTCCGTAGTGAGATAGCACCTACGGTTTTTATATGTTTTGTTGAACAAAGATTATTATACATAAAGAGTTTATTAATAATTGATAAGATTTAAATAACTTATTATCCTTTATGGGTATAAACAAGCGTTAAAGGCGAGCAATTTTGCACATAACCCAAAATGAACTTCATCTTTAAAACTATAATATATATAAAAATTGTATTTTGCCAAAATACCAAGGGAAAATATGCATAATTTAAACAAAAAAGTAAAAATCGTAAGAATACTATCATTTTTTTTAGTGTTTTTATTTTCTATTCATTCATCATTTGGACAAGAAGAGGGTTTAAAAAACATCCAAAATTTCAGCCCAACCGAATACCATTCATCCAGTCAGAATTGGGCAATCATACAGGATAAGCGTGGTGTTATGTATTTTGGAAATTCTGAAAGTATACTTGAATATGATGGTGTTACATGGCGAAATATTAAATTAAGCAATCAGTCCATTGTCCATTCGTTTGCAATGGATAGCTTGGGCAAGATTTATGTGGGAGGTATTGGTGATTTTGGATTTTTACAGGCAGACAGTGTTGGCAAGATGGGGTATCATTCGCTTTTGGATAAAGTTGAAAAAGCAGATCTCGACTTTCAGAATGTTTGGTATACACATTACTCCGGAAAAAGCATCTTCTTTGTCACCAGAAATACACTTTTTAGGTTACGCAACGGAGAAATCAAATCATGGAAGTCGGAAAACACATTTGGTCCTTGCATTACTTTAGGCGACAAAACTTATGTTCATTCCCTGAAAAAGGGAATGCTACAGCTTGTTGGTGATTCATTAAAAATTTCTCCAAACGGTGAATTTTTTAATGACAAAGTAGTCTTTTTTTATATTCCATTAGCTGAAGAAAAGTTACTTGTTGGTACAGCGCACGCAGGCCTTTACATTTACGATCTTTCAGAAAACCAGACTAATATTAAAAAAAACAAGATCGAGGTATTTAAAACGGAAATTGATAAATTACTCAAGAGTGAGTTATTGTACTGTGGAAAAAGCATGCAAAACGAAAAAATAATTCTGGGAACCATAAATGCAGGTGCATATCTTATTGACAGACAAGGAAAACTTATCAGAAAAATTAATGATGGTCTCCGAAACAACATGATTTACGATGTGGCTTTTGATAAAAATAACAATCTATGGCTGGCTACCGATAATGGGATATCTAAAGTTGACATCAACTCACCAATAAGCTTTTGGAATATTACCTCAGGAATTAATAATGCCGTAGATGATATCGAGAGGTTTAACGACACCTTGTTTTTTTCAGGATTTGGAGGTATGTATTATATCGAGAACAATCAGGCAAAAACTGTTCCCGGTTTAACAACGGAAGCATATTGCTTGATCAAATTTAAAGTTCCCGACGAAACTTCTAAGGAAATTCTGTTATCAGGAACAAGATTTAAGAAAATTGCAGAAACAAGCCATTCGAAAGCAAAACAAGTCATTGATAAAGATCCATGGGATTTGTTCCAGTCAAATATCGACCCATCACTACTCTATATTTCTGACGATTACGGTCTTCACATAGCAGCCTATAAAAATCAAAAATGGGAATTATTAGGTAAAGTGGAAGGCATTGCCTGTGACGTAAGGCAGATTAAGGAGGACAAAAACGGGGAAATTTGGCTCTCTACATATATCAACGGTATTATTCGTATTATACCCTCCGATGACATACTCAAACCCAGAGATATAATACGATACGGAACAAAAGATGGCTTACTTTCAATTAAGGATACTTATATTTATAATTTCGATAACCGCTTCATTTTTGTATCTGGGTTAGGGATTTATCGGTTTGATGAATCAATCAATCAATTTATCCCTGACAGCACATTTGGAAGTGCTTATTGTGATGGTTCGCGATCAGTTATTACTTTAACAAAAGACAATTTCCAAAGAGTCTGGGTCTCCGGAAAAAAAGACGATAAAACTTATATAAATGTTCTCATGCCCAATGAACAGGGAGAATACATACTTCTGGAAACCAACAACATTAACATGCTACCATCCATGATGGTATCAACGATATATTCTGATAATGATTCTATTATGTGGATTGGAGGCACAGAAGGATTGTATCGTATTAATGGATCTCTCAGTGACGTATCGGCTTCCTACAATACTTTAATCCGAAATGTGATCGCTGTAGAAGACACACTGTATTTTGGTACTCAATCAGCCATTAATGATGGAAAAGATCAATTTTTTGTAAAGGAACTTCGACCACTGAATTATTCTCAAAATTCTGTAAATTTTCAATATGCCGCACCCTTTTTTCGCAAGGAAAAAGCTACTGTTTATCAAACCTGGCTCGAAGGGCTCAATAAAGATTGGTCAGTTTGGTCACCGGAAACAGAAAAGCATTACCTCAACTTATCTGAGGGTACTTATTCTTTCCATGTAAGAGCAAAAAACATAAACAATGACATAAGTACTGAAGCTGTTTATGAATTTATCATTTTGCCTCCATTTCATAGAACTTTTTGGGCATACCTTTTGTATTTCTTTTTTCTTATTGGTCTTATTTATCTCATTGTTTATCTGAATAGTAAACGGCTTAAAGCAGCCAACTTAAAACTTGAGAAAATAATTAAAGAACGAACTCACGAAGTTGAAATAAAAAACAATACTCTTGAGAAGCAAAAAGAGAAAATTGAAATCCAAAACAAACATTTGCAGAAACTTAACTACGAACTGGGGCAAACAAACGAAGAAATCCAGGCTCAAAATGAGAAGGTGATTGCACTCAACTCAGAACTTCAGCAACAATATATTGAAATAGAAGTTCAGCGAAACCAACTCAAAGAGTTGGTTTCGACAAAAGATCGCCTCTTCAGTATTATTGCACATGACTTAAAAAGTCCTTTTAATTCATTGATCGGACTTTCTGATGTCCTATCTACGGATTTGGATGATTTTTCTACGGAACAAATCCAAAAAATTGGTATTGCTATTAATCAGTCTGCTAAAAGTGGATTTAAATTACTTGAAAACCTATTGGACTGGGCTCTGTCTCAAACCGGAAGAATTAGCTATGAGCCTGAAAATATAGATATTAATGAGATGCTTAATGAGGTTTTATGGAACTATACCGGTATTGCATCTCAAAAAGATAGTAAACTTCTTTTTGAAGCTAAAAATGAACCTTTAGTATTTATCGACAAAAATATGATACATACAGTAATAAGAAACCTTGTTTCAAATGCCATCAAGTTTACACCTAGAAATGGTTCAATTATTATTAGCACTTCACATGAAGATAAATATGTTTTAGTTTCCATAAAAGACACAGGATTAGGAATATCTAAAGAAGATCAGACTAAACTATTCAGAATGGATACAATTATTTCAACTCGAGGTACAGAAAATGAAAAAGGTACAGGTCTGGGGCTATTACTTTGTAAAGAATTTCTTGAAATAAATAATGGGAAATTAGCTTTGGAAAGCAGCTTAGGAAAAGGAAGTACATTTACTATAAAGCTTCCCATTGCTGAATAATCTGATAACTGTAAATGTATATTTTGATTATTTTTATTTTTAGTTTTTAAAACACCAAATCTATTCAGATTGACACAAATCCGAAAACTGGAATTTATTAATTTTTGGGTGTGATTTGAAAAGAAAGAAAACTGAAAACAAAAAAAATAATTTTGTATCAGGGCAGTTTTTTTTTATTTTCGCACTTAAGCATTTAATTATTTTTTCATTCATCAATGTTCCATCAAATTTTTGGTAAAGCCATATTATTTTATTACCCGACCTCCCCTATGGGATAAATGATTTGTCACCACATATAACTTCAAAGAAATTGAGCTTTCATCATGAGAAACACTACAATGCTTATGTTACTAAGCTGAATAAATAATCAAAATTTTGATAAAAAATTAATTTTATTACATTTACGGCCTAAAAACCATAAAAGACTACTAATAAATAATAATAATTAAAATATTTAAACATACTTAAATAATAGTCACAATGAAAAAGAGTTAAGTTTAATTTAATGAAAGAATTTATAAATGTATCAACGGGAGAAGTGAAAGCCGGAAAAGCTAGCAATATTTTGGTTTCCAATGCTATTGGATCTTGCATAGTGGTAGCTGCTATTGACGTTGTAAATAACATCGGTGCTATGGCTCATATTATGTTGCCGGGAAAGGCACCTTCCAAAGAAATACAGCAAAAAACAAAATATGCTGTTGATGCTATTGATAAAATGCTGCAAATACTGCAACAACAAGGTGCTGTCCTTTCGGACTTAAGCGTTTGTCTTGTGGGAGCCGGTAATGTATTGAAAAAAGAAAATTATACGATATGTAAGGATAACATTCAATCGGTAATTAACATACTAAACGAAAAGCAATTAAATATATCAGCAAAAACATTGGGAGGGATTCTGCGCAGATCAATACGTCTTGATATTGAAAATGCCAGTGTGTACTTTACAGAAGGTGAATCAAAAGAGATGTTATTATGGAGTTGGTATAAATAACAAATAATATGAAAAATAAAAAAAAGACAGTTGTAAATGAAGAATTCAGTATCCTTAATTATATGGAAGATGGATTCCTACGAGCAGATACCAAAGGTAAGATAATCATGGCAAACCTGGCAATAGCTGAGATGTGTGGCTATGCTTCACCTGAAGAAATGATTGGGCTGCCAATGAAGACACTTTATGCCAATCCGGATAAAAGAGACCAAATGATTGAAGATATAAAAGAAAAGAATAAATTGGTCAATGTAGAGTTAGAATTGAAACGCAAGAACGGAACTATTTTTTGGTCTCTTATTATCGTTAAGACTTTTTACGATGAAAAAGGCAATCAATTGGGAACCGAAGGTGTAATCCGCGATATTACTGAAATACGGCATACGAAAGAAAAACTGGAGCACACAAATAAAGTATTAGCGACTATTCGCAATGTAAATAAATTAATCACAACAGAAAAAGATGTGCCTAAATTACTGCAGAGCATTTGCGAAATTCTTACATCCGGAAAGGGTTATCATAATGCCTGGATAATATTGTTGAACGAAGAGGGTAAATTTGAAGCAGTTTATCAAAACGGTTTGGGTAAAGAATTTCTGGAGATTGCTAATCGTTTGAAAAAAAATAAATTCACAACATGCGCATTAAAAACATTGGAGCTTAAAGAGGTTGTTAGCATTTCAAATCCAATGGAACACTGTCTGGATTGCCCTTTAGCAAAACATTACCAAAATCGAGGAGCAATGACAGCATCCATTATTCATAATAATTAGCTTTATGGACTTATTACTGTTTCAGTTCCAAGAGAATATCTGATTACAGAAGAACTTGATTTGTTTAAGGAGCTTTCTGATGACATTGGACTGGCACTGCATAGTATTATATCAGAAGCGAAACGTCTTGAAATTGAAAAAGACCTGAATGTAGCAAACCTAAAACTGAAAGCCACAAATCAACAATTACAATCAAGCGAACAACAACTGCAAGCTTCAAATCAACAACTGCAAGCCGGCGAACAACAATTGCAAGCCAGCAATCAGCAGTTGAGAGCCACAAATCAACAACTGCAAGCTGGCGAACAACAATTAATAAAAAATGAAGAAGAATTAATTTCGGTAAATCACAGCTTAAAAGAAAGAATAAAAGAGATCACATGTATATTCAATATTACATCAACTATTATTGAACATGATACAATTGATGAAATATTGTCTAATATAGTACAATTTTTACCCCCCGCATGGAATTATCCGGAAACTACGGTAGCCAGAATACAATTCCAAAATAAAATATTTCATTCAAATAACTTCAAAGAAACCCAATGGAAGCAGTCAGCAGATATAATGGTGGATAGTGCATCCCAGGGTTCTATAGATATTTTCTATCTTACTGAAAAACCCATCTTGTATGAAGGTCCTTTTTTAAAAGAAGAAAGAGCACTTATTGATACTTTGTCAAGAATAATTGGCAAGTCCATTGAAAATATCCTGAAGAAAGAGCAAGTTCAAGCAATAAATCAACAACTACAAGCCGGCGAACAGCAATTGCAAGCCAGCAATCAGCAGTTGAGAGCCACAAATCAACAACTGCAAGCCGGCGAACAGCAATTGCAAGCCAGCAATCAGCAGTTGAGAGCCATAAATCAACAACTGCAATCAAGCGAACTTAAATACAGAAATCAGGCAAATTTCCTTGATGTTGTTACAGAAAGCAGTCCCTTTGCTATGTGGGTTTCAGATGCAAAAGGAATAATGATCAGGGCTAATCAAGCTTTGCGGAATATCCTGAATTTAACCGATGAAATGATAATTGGAAAGTATAATGTACTCCATGATGAGAATATGGATGTTCAAGGTTTTATGCCTGTTGTAGAAGCTGTATTCAATAATTTAAAAAGTGCTCGTTTCACTATGTATTGGACAGGCACAAAGGCAGGTGATGTTGATTTGTCCGTCGCAAATGAACTTTGGATAGATGTTTCGATGTTTCCAATAACTGACGAAGCCGGGAAACTGGTGAATGTTGTATGCCAATATGTAGACATCACAGAGCTCAAACTGGCGGAAGAGGCACTGCAGGAGACTAATGCAAAGCACTCTGCCATGATAGAAAATATTGGTGATGTTATTGCTATTGTGGAATCTGATGGCATGACTAAATATCAAAGTCCAAATATTGAGAAATGGTTTGGATGGAAGCCGGAGGATATTATCGGCACAAACGGCTGGGACAAGATGCATCCGGAAGATGTTGAAAGGATTCAGGAAAATTTCAGTAAAGTGCTCGAAAAAGAAACAGCCTCCTTTGTTGAATATAGATTCAAATGTAAAGATGGTAATTATAAATGGATAGAACTTACTGCCCTTAACCGTATCAACGAGCCTGCAATCAATGGTGTGCTGGTCAATTACCATGATATCACTGAAAGAAAGCAGGCAGAAAAAGCACTATCTGAAAGTGAACAATTTAGCCGGTCAATCATTGATAACAGTACAGATTGTATCAAAATCCTGGATCTTGATGGAAATTTAAAATTTATGAGTAAAGGTGGACAGACACTATTGGAAATTGATAATATAGATCAATTTTTAAATAAATCATGGATAGATCTCTGGAAGGGTGAAGATAATAAAAATGCCCGCAACGCTATTGAAAAAGCAAAATCAGAAGAAGTCGGCTACTTTGAGGGATATTGCCCAACCAACAAAGGAACTCCTAAATGGTGGGGAGTACAAATTTCTCCGATTTATGATTCTGATGGAAAAATTAAAGAACTATTGGCTGTTTCGAGGGATATTACAAATAGAAAGAAAGCTGAAAATATTAAAGATTTGATCTTAAATATTTCGAATGCAACTTACCAAACCCTCAACCTGGAAGATCTTGTTCTCAAAATCGAACAGGAAATCAGTACAGTTGTCAATACCAAAAACATCTATTTCGTATTGCACGATCAGGAAAAAAATAAACTAAACATGCTTTTGCATAAGGATGAAGAAGATGTTTTTCAAGGATTTCCTGAAACCGGAACTTTAACTCATTACTTGTTAAAGACAGGCAAACCACTTTTGGCCAAAAAAAATACATTTAAAGAACTTAGAGAAGCCGGTGAAACATTAAAATTTGGTACGGATCCTAAAATATGGCTTGGAGTACCTTTTAGTATCAAGGGAAGAGTATTGGGAGCCATCGTTGTGCAAAGCTATGAAGATGCAAATGCATTTAACATGGATGATTTAATGGTACTTAAAGTGGTTTCAGATCAAATAGGGATCTCTATTGAGAGAAAAATCTTCGAAGAAAAAATGATCGTTGCAAAATTCAAGGCGGAGGAAAGTGATCGGCTATAATCAGCCTTCCTGGCCAATATGAGTCATGAAATACGAACTCTTATGAATGGAATCCTTGGGTTTACCGAACTATTAAAAGAGCCAAATCTAAGCGGAGATGAGAAACATAGATTTATTGAAATAATTAAGAAAAGCGGCGATCGTATGCTGAATACGGTGAACGACATCATTGATATTTCAAAAATCGATTCCGGGCAGGTAGAAATAGTACAAACTGAAGTTAATATCAATGAAGAAATTGAAATTAATTATGATTTCTTCAATGGGGAAGCAAGTGCTAAAGGAATAGAATTGAAGCTTATAAATGACTTGCCTAAACAAGATGTTCTTATTCTTACAGATAAGGTAAAGCTTAATTCCATACTTTCCAACCTGATAAAAAATGCCATTAAATACACGGATAAAGGAAGCATTAAGATTTACTGCCGAGAAAAGGACTCAATGTTTGAATTTAAAATTAAAGATACCGGAATTGGGATTCCTGAAGATCGCATTGAATCAATTTTCAATAGATTCGAACAGGCCGATATTACCGATGCCCATGCCCGACAGGGTTCGGGTTTAGGGCTTTCAATTATAAAAGCTTTTGTTAAGATGTTGAATGGCAATATTGGAGTCCAATCAGAGTTCGGAAAAGGTTCAACCTTCTATTTTACATTACCATGGGTTGAAAAACAGAAAAAAGCTGTTCCTGAAAAGGATAACCAGGACTTAAGTAAAGTGTTTGATAAGCAAATTAACCTTTTAATAGCAGAAGATGACGATTCCAGTTTTGAATATTTTAAAGCCATCTTAGATAGAGTTGTGAATAAGATTGTTAGAACTACCAATGGAAAAGAAACAGTTAGTTATCTGAAGAATAATACAGATATTAATTTGGTTTTAATGGATGTCAATATGCCTGAACTAAATGGTTATGACGCAACAAAACAGATTAAAAAATTCAGGCCTGAATTATACATTATTGCTCAAACGGCTTATGCTCTCGTGGGTGATGAAGAAAAAGCCTTACAGTCAGGATGTAATGATTATATTTCTAAACCCATAAAAAAGGAGTTGCTTTTAGCAAAAATTGAGAAATATTTATTAGGAAGTGGTGAGTAGTTTATGAAGGAAAGTCAAAAGTGATGAGTACAGTTAGAAATGGGAAATAGAAATTTGGAAATTATCATTGATGTGTCGCAATTTCTAGATTATTATTT
>CAYOKJ010000010.1:0-4416 GCA_964404485.1 uncultured Bacteroidales bacterium
CAGTTCAACCAAAAAGAAAACAATGGAGCAACTCATTTCTAAGTCTTCATTTTGCCATTTTTATTATACTATTAGTTGGAGTTCTTGTATTGACGAAACAAATAAATTATTCATTAAATAACTTTACAGCTATCAATCCGGAGAATGTGATGATTTGCGAATTAAACACTCCTGAACTTTCTCAAAAATTCGATGTAATAAATAATCAGGTTAAACAAATGCCAGGTGTAATTAGTACTGCAGGATCATCTTTTATCCCACCATTTAACTGGACGTTACCTGTTCGCTTAAGAAATCCTGAAAATGATGAGGAAATAGTGTTCGATGGTTTAATTATGGGAAAAGGCATGACAGAATTATTGAGCATAGAAATTATTGAAGGTGAACCTTTTGGAGAGTTTAATGAAAGTAAGCATGAATTTATCTTTAATGAATCGGCAGCTTTAATGTATAAGTTGAAAGCTGGTGAAATGTTCAATGGTTTTTTCATTAAAGGAATTGTTAAAGATTTTACAGCACATAATATGCATAAATGTATTAACCCAATGGTTATTATGCAGCAACGTCCTAATAAAATGAGGCTTTTTGCTATTAAAACATCAGGTGAAACCGATGAGCAACTTAAAGCTGGTATTTCCAAATTATTCAAAGAAATATCACCCGACAAAATTGTATCTATCTATACACTTAAAGATCAAATCACCCGATTTTATGTTAAGGAACAAAATCAGGCAAAGCTAATAAGTGCATTCTCAATACTTGCTATAATCTTATCTGTTATGGGTTTACTGGGAATGGTAATGAATACAGTTTCTAGAAAAACCAAAGAAATAGGCATCCGCAAAGTAAACGGTGCCAAAGTATCCGAAATATTAACTATGCTTAATAAAGATTATATTAAATGGGTTGCAATCGCTTTTATTATTGCCACACCAATTGCATACTATGTTATGCAAAAATGGCTTGAAAACTTTGCTTACAAAACCACATTAAGCTGGTCGATATTTGCTCTGGCAGGTGTAGTGGCTTTGGGAATTGCATTGCTAACCGTTAGTTTGCAAAGCTGGAGGGTAGCAAATAAAAATCCTGTAGAGGCATTACGGTATGAGTAGGAAAATTAATTGAAAATAAACATTTAAAAACATAGTACCATGATTAAAAACTATATAAAAGTCGCAATAAAAAATCTTATCAAAAGTAGAGTATATTCTATAATAAGTATTTCCAGCCTTTCCATCGGATTAGCAGTTGTTATTTTGCTATTCTTATATGTTTTTCAAGAATTAAGCTATGACCGCTATAACGAAAAGTCTGACAACATTTATAGACTCTGTCAAGAAGAACATCCATATCAGGCACCGGGAACAGCAAAATTAGCGGCCGATAATTTGCCTGAAATTAAAAACTACGCTAGGATACTACCAAGAGACAATATTCTTGTTCAATTTGATGAGCAAAAATATAAAGAAGATAAGGTGGCTTGGGTAGATGCCGAACTTTTTGAGATATTTTCATTTGAATTTATTAATGGAAACGTCCAGAATTCTTTGCAACAACCTGGCACAGCAATTCTAACCGAAAAAACTGCCCATAAATATTTTGGCAATGAAAATGCCATTGGAAAAATATTTAATGTGGGTAGCGAATATGATTATACAGTAGTGGGTGTAATAGAAGATATTCCACAAAATTCTCATTTTACCTTTGATATTTTTTTAACACTTGCAGATGGAAACAAGATGTTTAGCGAAGGCTGGATGGATAATTGGGGCTGGTGTAATTTTCTGGTCTATTTTGAGATGCAAGATCAGTTTTCAAAGCCTGATTTAGAAGCCAAAATTTCTGAGCTTATGAAAAATAACAATAATGCTGATGGTACTTTGGAGCAATTTACTTTACAAAACCTAAAAGATATTCATCTCTATTCCTCACATTTTCTAGGCGATATTCAACCTCAAAACAGTATTACTTATGTGCTAATTTTTTCAGCGATTGGCTTACTGATTTTACTTATCGCTAGTTTTAATTATGTAAATTTATTCACAGCCAATGCTACAACACGAGTTACGGAAATTGGCATTAGAAAAACATTTGGAGCCTCACGTAAACAGTTGGCTATGCAATATATTTCTGAATCGATGTTAGTGTTTTTTATTTCGTTTTGTATTTCTCTAATTCTGGTATGGTTTAGTTTGCCACTGTTTAATGAACTCTCCGGAAAAGTACTGTCATTTTCCATCCTCAGCAATCCTGATATTTTGTTAAGCCTGGTGGGTTTGATGTTGATTACGAGTCTTCTTGCGGGATGGTATCCTGCTTTTGTGTTGTCTTCTTATAGTCCAACTAAAGTGATGAGATCATCAAAAAGTGGCATTGGTTCCAGCTTCCAAATAAAGAAAATTTTAGTGGGTGCTCAGTTTACCATAGTCATAGTTCTAATTGCCAGTTCTTTGATTATGTTTCGTCAAATTAGTTTTTTACAAGATAAAGATCTAGGTTTTGATAAAGAAGCTGTGCTTACTACAATTTTCGATTTTGGTGATGAGGCTAAATACAACACTTTAAAGCATGCCTTGCTTCAGCAAAGTTTTGTTTCCAGTGTTTCGGTTGCTAGTCGGATTCCTTCCGGTTCGCTCGGTAATCAAAGCTATGTTTTGCCAGAGGGTCAAGAAGAATCCATCTTAATTCCTTATGTGCATGTTAACTTTGATTATTTTAGAACATTGGGTATTAAACCAATTAAAGGGCGATTATTTTCCGATCAGTTTAAAACAGATGCCACTGAGTCTATTATCCTGAACAAGGCTGCTGTTGCCCTGATGGGTTTAGAAGGAGATCCCATAGGTCAGAATATCAAATGCAACTGGCCAACTTCAAACAGAAAAGTAGTTGGAATTATCGACGACATTAACTTCGAATCGCTTTATAATAAAGTTAAGCCAGCCGTTTTTTTAATTGAATATCCAGAGGCTTATCATCTTATTGTTAAAGTTAAGCCTTCGGATATTGCAAACTCAAAAAATACCCTTACAGAAATTTGCGAAAGTATTTATCCCGACGAAGTTATTGAATTTTCTTTTTTGGATCAAATTCTGGAACAACGCTATCAAAAGGATTATAAAACTTTTCAGTTGATGGGATTTTTTGCTGCCTTAGCTATTTTTCTAGCCGGTATGGGTTTGTTGGGAATGGCTTCTTTTATAATGGCTAGTCGAACAAAAGAAATAGGCATCCGAAAAGTAAATGGAGCAAGTATTTCAGAACTCATGCAAATGCTAAATATTAGTTTTATAAAATGGATGGGCATATCCTTTATAATAGCTACTCCAATTGCATATTATAGTATGAATAAATGGTTGGAAAGTTTTGCATATAAAACTACACTTAATTGGTGGGTATTTGGTTTGGCAGGTTTAATTTCTCTAGTCATAGTGATTCTTACCGTAAGTGGCTTAAGTTACAGAGCCGCAACAAGAAACCCAATAGAGGCTTTGAGGTATGAGTAAGCTTGGAAAAGTAAATATTATAATTTTTTCGATTTAAAAACATTCAAATAGATAATGATAAAACAATACGTAAATATCGGTTTAAAACGCCTATTAACTTTTAAAGTTTATTCTTTAATAAACATAACAGGTTTTGGTATTGCAATTGCAGTTTGCATGGCCATACTTTTATTTACCAATTATCATTTTAGTTTCGACAATTACATAAGCGATGGAGAAAACAGTTACCGCATTATTTCACGTCATGGAGATGGCAACTACAATGCTAATACTTTTGCTTGTTTTGATGATGTATTGAATGATTGCCCTGAAATTGCCGTCGCATACCATTTCTTATAATATTCATTATGTTGATGATGTTTATGTTGGTGATGCAAAAATAAATTGCAACGAATTAATTTTTGCAATTGTTTCATTCCTGGATTTTTTCTCAGCAAAAATGCTTGAGGGTGACAAACAATCAATCAACCAGCTTAAACTTAAACCGCGTAAAACCAACTTCCACTAATTTTTAAAACATTTATATTTGTTTTAGTATAAATCAATTCATTTTATCATTAATTTTGAAATTATAAAATCATATTATAAATGTTTGAAAAAGTCAATGTTAAAATATTAATTTTATTTTGTGTAATAATAGGTTTACAGAATCTAACTTATTCACAATCGTCTTCTAACATAAAAGGTAAAGTTGTGGATATAGATTCAAATGAAGAAATTTCTGATGTAACCATAATTATTAATCCGGGCAATACAATAACCATTTCAGATAAAAATGGCAATTTCATTTTACCTGAAATTAATAAAGGTTCATACACTTTAACATTCACTCATATAAGTTATTCTAAAAAAATTGAGAAAATTGAAATCAATGAAAATGAAACTTTAGTTTTAAATATATATTTAAAAA
>CAYOKJ010000010.1:4516-14184 GCA_964404485.1 uncultured Bacteroidales bacterium
GAGAAAATTGAAATCAATGAAAATGAAACTTTAGTTTTAAATATATATTTAAAAAGAAATATAAAAAATCTGAATGAATTTGAAATTATCAAGTTATCTGAAGAAAATAATCACCCGATAAAAATTGAAAGCATCAGTAAATTTGAGTTATTAAAATCTCCAAATCAAGACATTGCCAAAACTCTACAATCGAAACCAAATATTTCAGTAATCAGAAAAGGAGGAACAAATGTTGACCCTGTAATGCGAGGATTTAAAAGCACGCAGCTAAATGTTACAATTGATGGTGGAGTTAGAATTGAAGGAGGATGCCCAAATCGCATGGACCCTGCCATTTCTCATGTTGATATTAATGATGTTGAAAAAATTGAAATTTTAAAAGGACCTTATGCGCTAAAATACGGAACAAATTTTGGAGGAGTAATAAATATTATAAGAAAAAAATCTCCAAAAAATCTCAAATTCAAAACAGCAGTGACTGCAATAAAACGTTTCGAAAGCAACTGGAATGGCAACAAAGACCATCTCTCTATTAAGGGTGGAAATAAGGATTTCTTTTTTATCTTGTCAGGAAACAAAAGTAAATATGGTAATTATAAAACAGGTGATGGTGAAAAAATAAGTTCTGAACTCAACAAATATAATTACTCGACAACCGCCGGTTTTTCTCCTTTCAAAAACCATGATATAAGTCTTTCTTTCGGCAGATCCTATGGACGAAATATTAGTTTTCCTGCGCTACCAATGGATGAAAGAACTGATGACACAAAAGTTTATTCACTTAATTATTCAGGAAATTTTAATAATAAAACATTAAAAAAAATAGATTTCAAAGTTTATCACTCCGAAGTTGATCATGTTATGGACAATAAAAGCCGTTCGTTTTCCGATACTGTAGTTGCGATTTCTACTATCAATGCAAGAAATTTCGGTTATAGGGCTTCAACAGATTTAAATATCGGGAAAGGTAATTTGATTTTTGGAACTGATTTTGAAAATATTACAAAAGATGGCGATCGGGATAAATATTTCATTCTTCAACCGAATCTTCCTGTCAAGAACGAAAAACTCTGGGATGATGCCTGGATTTCAAATTTTGGAATTTTTACTGAATATTCTCAAAAATTCAATAATACGAATTTAACATTTTCAATGCGACTCGATAGAAATACTGCATCATCAAATATTCTTGAGTTGAATAATATGATGGGTATTCCGATGTATTTAAATTCTGATGTAGATTCGGAATTTACAAATTTTAGTTTTAGTGCAGGAGCAAATCATAATCTGTCTAAAGAAATTTCCGTAGGATTTGCTTTCGGCAGAGGAGTGCGAAGTCCCGACATGACTGAGCGTTATATAATTTTGCTTCCAATTGGTTACGATGATTACGATTATCTCGGAAATCCCGAATTACAACCAGAAGCAAATAACGAATTGGATTTAGAGTTAAAATATAAAAATGAAAAACGGGGAAATGCAATTTTCAGCACTTTCTTTTCTTATGTAAGCGATTACATTTCCGCTGAATCTGTTCCACCATCAATAATAAAACCACAAACAGCATGGGTTGTGGGAGTTAAGAAATTTATTAATCTTGATTATGTTTATTTATATGGATTTGAGTTTTCATATTCTTCACCACTAATAAATAATTTCGGGTTTAATGTAAATGCTTCAATTACTAAAGGAATAAATCCGTCAGCTACAAAATACATAATTGAAAATAGTCAGGTGGTTGGTCAGGAAGTGCTAAAAAATGATCCTCTACAAGAAATTCCACCTTTTGAATCAAATCTTATTGCATATTATAAATTTTTTGATAATAGAATAATTCCAGAATTTGATCTTCGGTTAGTTGCTTCTCAAAATAATTTTTCAGAAGCTTTTGAAGAACAAAAAACTCCGGGATTTATTATTGCAGGTTTTAAATGCAATTTTATATATAATGATAATTTACAGATAATTACAGGTATAAATAATATTTTTGATAAAGCTTATTACGAACATCTGAACAGAAAAATAATCGGCAGCAATCAAGCTCTTTACGAACCCGGTCGCGTTGTTTATATTAACCTTGTTTTTAATATTTAAAATTTGAGTTGTGAAAAAATATTTTTTATTTATTTTAGTTATTTTATTAATGAGTGCTTGTGAAAAGTTCGATGAAGAAAAACAAGTAAGTTACTTAATTTCTAATTGCGAATCTGGTTTTAATGTAACTTATCGAGATGAAAATAGAACTTTAATCAAAAAGGACATCAGCACTTCGAGTGCAGAAGATAATTGGTTGTATTCATTTACCTGCAAGCAAGGCGACATTGTTTATGTTTCAGCTATCTACAATGATATTTCTTCTGAAATAAATGTTCAGATTCTAGTAGATAAAAAATTATTTAAACAAGCATCAAGTAAATACGATACTTTGAATTTTGTAACGGTCTCAGGAACGATTCCTTATTAAAGAAAGTTTGGAGTTTGGAGTTCGGAGTTTGGAGTTTGGAGTTTGGAGTTTGGAGTTTGGAGTTTGGAGTTAAATAATGAAACCGCTAAGCGCCTCCAAGGCGCTAAGCGGATGTATGAAAATTTAAACTAAAGAATATGAGTAAGAACATAATAAATATAATTCTTCTAATCCTCGTTTTCTTTACTTTTTTTTCATGTAATGAAAAGCCAGATCCACCTGAAATTGAACAACATATTATAATAAATTTTGATTTTAAAAATAATGGTGAAGATCAAAATTTTGATACAATGATGTATATAAACGAAGCCGGAAATCATTATATGGTTAATGAAATTCAGTTTTTTATTTCTGATGTTATTTTACATAACTCAAATGGTTCGGAGTTTTTAATTGATGATTGGAAAGAAATTCATTATGTTGACACGGATATTCCAACATCACATAAATGGGAAGTATTTGATAATATTCCGGCAGGTGAATACGAAAATATTTCTTTTACTTTCGGATTCATTGAAGAAAAAAATCATTCGTTTATGTTTCCAAATCCTCCTGAGCGAGATATGTTTTGGCCAGAGTTTTTGGGTGGCGGATATCATTATTTGAAATTAAACGGAAAGTGGTTAGATGAAAATCAGCAAATTTCACCTTTTGATTTTCACATGGGAATTGGGCAAATCTATTATAGTTACCCTGATTCAATAATAGATTTTGTTCACAATGCTTATGAAGTAGTTTTGCCGAATTCTTCTTTTGAGCTTCAGGAAAACACCACTAAAAGCGTTTCATTTATCATGAATATTGAAAAATGGTTTGAATCGCCACATATTTACGACCACAATATTTGGAAAGGTTATATTATGCAAAATCAGGAAGCTATGAACGTTGCATGTGAAAACGGACATGATGTATTTACCGTTAAGTTTTAAGTTATGAAATTTAATAATCAAATAAAATATTTATCTATTTCAATAATATTATTATTGATAATTTCGTGTGGAGAAGACAAACCAGAACCAGAACCATTTCAAGCAACCCCCTATCAAATAGAGATTCCTTATGGCTTTCCAACAATACTCAACATTCCTGAAGATAACCCAATGACAGTTGAGGGCATTGAACTCGGAAGATTATTATTTTATGACGGACGAATGTCAGGAAGAACACATCCAGATTCTTTGATGAGTTGTGCAACTTGTCATATTCAGGCAAACTCTTTTGAATGTGGTGTTAATCATCCTGAATACATCGGTGGTTTTACTCATGGTATCACAGGAAAACCAACTCCTCATGTAATGCTTCCTATGATAAATCTCGTTTGGAATTCCTATGGGTATCTTTGGAATGGAATTATTTCTAAAGATAACCCCAACCCAAACTTCAAAAATATCGAAGCTCTTGTTTGGATGGGTATTGTTGCAGAACATGAGATGAACAGCGACACAAATCTTGCAAAAGAAGTAATACAAAATATACCAGGTTATCCCGAATTATTTAAAAAAGCTTTTGGTTCCGAAACAGTTACTGTTAAGAATATGAATCGTGCAATTGCGCAGTTTGTCAGGACACTTATCTCAGCCAATTCAAAATTCGACAAATATATGAGGGGCGAAGTACAGCTTACTCAATCCGAATTAAGCGGATTTGTTCTTTTTACTACTGAAGAAGGAGCTGATTGTTTTCATTGTCATGGAGGTTTTGGAAATCCATTATTTACAACCCATCTTTATTATAATAATGGAAAAGATTCACTTTTTACAGGAGAATATGAAGACCCGCGAGACCGCTATCATGTAAGTGATGATCCTATGGATCTTGGAGCATACAAAGCCACAACATTAAGAAATATTGAATTGACAGGCCCGTACATGCACGACGGAAGATTTGCTACTTTAGACGATGTTATAAATTTTTATTCGCATGATTTGGTTTGGTCTCCTTATGTTAACCCTCTTATGCACCACATAAATGATCAGGGTGTTCAACTAACACCACAAGAAAAAGCAAACCTGAAAGCATTTATTCAAACACTCAGAGATGAAGAGTTTTTAACTAATCCTGATTTCGGACCACCGGAGAAATTCCCTGATGAAGAATGAATCCAGTATTCAATAAGCAGTCCACAGTCGGCAGTAATGCATTAAGCTGGCTGAGGACTGAAGACGAGGAATTGCTAACTAAAAATTACAAAATAAATATCAATTGTTCATTTATATAAACTATTTATCATTAATTTTACTCTGTTTTTATTTTTTCTTCAAAATAAAATAACTTGAAAAAAATCAGAGTTTATACCGTAATTTATATATTTTTATTATTTAGCCTGCCATTAACAACGATTTCTCAGTTAAGGTCTGATAATATTACAAGTAATATCGACAGTCTTGAAACAATACTTACAAAAGCAAAAGGAGAAGAAAGAGTAAAAGTTTTAAATGCACTTATTAACGAATATTCAATAATAGATTCAGTAAAGTCATTCAATTATTTTAAAGAGTCAATTAGTTTATCTGAGAAATTAAATTTTCATTTCCATGAAAAAAATACTTTTGTTGGTTTGATAAGTCTTTTAGTTAGAAATAATAAATATGATGAAGCCATAAGCAGAATTAAAAAGGTATTGGAATACTGCGAAAAAAATAAGCTAAAAAAAGCTGTTGGATTTTCTTACAGTGAAATAGGTTATGTTTTTTTAAAGATGAATAATTATGCAGAAGCTGAGAAATACCAAAATATTGCCCTGAAGAAATTTTCAGAAATAGATTATGAATACGGAATAGCTACGGCTTATGAAAGAATTGGAATTATTAATATGATTAAAAACGAGTTTACCGAAGCATTAAAATACTATTATCTAGCTTTAAAGATTAATCAAAGATTAGATTTTATACCTGAAACCGGAACTTCTTTGTACCATATTGGATTAACAGAACTATATTTGAGCAATTATGAAGAAGCCGTTGATTGTATTTTGAGGTCGCTTAAATACTGGGAAAAAAATAATTATTTGGCAAATATCTGGAATTGTAATGAATTGATAGGAAATATTTACATCAAACTCGGTGGTTATCGAAAAGCATTGCATTATCATAAGATAGCTCTGAAAATTCGCGAAGATTATATAAGATGGTGCATTAGAAATGGCAAAGGAAGTGGTGACGATGCGGATTCAGTTAATAATCTCGGAATTGCTTATTCATATAATAACATTGCTGAAGTTTACCTGAATCTTAAAAAATATGATTCGGCATATTTCTATGCTTACGAATCGCTAAAGAAAAAAGAATCTGAAAAAAGTGTTGCTTCGCCTAACGATATAGCAAATTCACAACTTAACCTCGGCAATATTTATTGCAAGCTCAATAAATACGATTCTGCTTTATTATTTATTCAAAAAGCTGCTTCTACTTATGAAAAATTACAAAATAAGTCCTCCTATGCTGAAGCACTATATGGACTTGGTCAGGTATATTTTGACATAAGAAAATACAACAAAGCAAAAGAAAATTATATTAAGGCACTTAAAATTACAAAGGAAATTGGCGATAAAAACAATGAAAAAATCGGGTACAAGTTATTATCCGACTTATTTTTGTTAAAAGATAATTACAAGAAATCATTAAAATATTTTAAACATTATACCAATTTAAAAGACAGCATTATAAATAAGGAAAGTAAAAGTAAAATTGAAGAACTGCAAATAAAGCATAATGTTGATAAAAAAGAACAGGAAATAAAAACCCAGAAAGCCCTTGTTTTGAAAAGGAAAAACCAACTTATTTTATCGTTTATAATTGGAGGATTGTTAATTTTAGTTGCAGTAACTTTTATTTATTTTATTCAGAAAACAAAAAGACAAAAAGAAAAAATACTTCATCAGGAAAATGAAAACCTTCAAAAAAGACTTGAACTGAAAAACAAGGAACTGGTTTGTAACGTCAGTAGTATTTATGTCAAGAATCAAGTAATAAGTAAGGTTGCCAAACAACTTTCAAAAAGTTCGGATAATTTTAAACAGACAAATATGGGAATGATACGCGATGTAATTGGTGAGCTTAAACAAAATTTGGATGAAACAAGCTGGAAAGAATTTGAAATTAGATTTGCCAAGGTACATGAAAGTTTTTATAAAAATTTAGATAATAAGTTTTCTGATCTGACCAACACCGAACGAAAAATCTGCGCCATGCTTAAACTTGGAATGAGTAGCAAAGAGATAGCTTCCATCACTATGATTCAATCCGAAAGTGTTGACATTACACGCTCACGTTTAAGAAAAAAACTCAATTTAACAAGAGAAGAAAATTTAACGAGATTTTTGAATAAATTGTGAATATATAAAATTTTAGTAATTTTATGGCTCTATGTTTTTTGCAGTGGATTTTATTAAATGCCAACTCGTTATTTACACCATAACTAAATAACATCACAACAAACACTTACCCTCTTTTGTATAGAAAAAGTAAAGATGGTTTTTTGCTATTGTATAGATTTTATAAAGATGAAAAATTTGGAAAAGGGGTTTTGTGTATTGTAATATTGATGAAAAATTTGTCATGCCCGAGAGACACAAAGAAAATATTAATAACAGCAATCTCTCAAAAGAAGATAAAGCAAAACTTTTAGCTAAGATTAAAAATATTATCAAAAAGGCTGACGAGCAGAATCGGGCGCTAAGGAAGATAATCAGGAAGCAAAAATAATAACAATGTGTATATATAAAAAAATATTTAAGAAAACCTTTCTAATTATAGTTTTGCTTGTCAACTTTTGTTTATTCACAAATGTTGCGTATTCTCAAACAATACATACCATTATTGTTGCAGCTACAAATATTGATGATGCCATTATTCAAAAAGGAGTAAGAAAATCAGTTGAAAAATTTAGAAAAGAAACTAAACAGATTGAACAAAACACAAATCTAACAATAAAAGAATATTATGTTACAGGAGTCGGATTTAATAGTGATAATCTAAGAAATACTATTGATAATATATATTGTAATAATCAGGATGTAATTTTTTTCTATTTCAATGGGCATGGTTTCAGATATATTGATCAAAATGAAAAATGGCCTATATTATCAGTTGGTTATGATATCAATACAAAAAGCGAAATCTATAAACACGGAGTGCATTTAAACGAAATCATTAATAAGCTAAAAGCAAAAGGGAGCAGATTAGAAATAATAATAGCTGATTGTTGCAATAGTGATAATCTAAATTTATCTGTAGTTGATGAAGAAATTAAAGGTTTGGCGGAATTATCATTTAATATTCGCTTACCACAAAGATTTAGTGAATTATATGAGAATTCATCAGGTTCTATTATTGCATCTTCGAGTATTCCAGGACAAGCTTCTAGAATAAGTTCCAGATTGGGTGGGTTTTTTACGAGTTCATTTCTCGAAATTCATAAGGAGCTTACCAGTATATCAAATTCGGCAAGTTGGAATACATTATTTGAAAAAGCAAAAAAACGTACCCATAGAATTGCAGAAATTAATGGTAAAAATCAGCTTCCTCAATTTGAAATCAATATAACCCAAAATACGAATACGCATAGAAATATCCCATGGAACAATTATATTTCAAGTAATCGGGGAGCGTTCAATTCCAGCCCGAATAATTTTAGCTACAATGACCCATATAATAATTACAAATTTCCGGTAGCACGAATTGTAATGTTTAGCAATAACCGTGTGTTTTTCTTGATGTCTGATAATTTTATTGTAGAACATTCACCTTACAAAAGAGGATTAATGTTAACGGGTTACCGTGCATTTTCACAGCAACCACAAAGGTTCCAGTGGGATATTGTAAATCCTATCAATCCTTTTAATACTCTTATTTATGGTGTTGATTATTACGGGTTGATATGGACTTGGAACAACTTTGGAAGAAGATGGGAAAATGTTGGGGTGGTTTATTATTAGAGAAAATTAATGTTTAATTAAATAAATTAGGAGGTTTATTATGAAAATTTTAACTGTTATTTCAAACTTTTTTAAAGTAGTCTTTTTGTTCTTAATCTTTACTAATACTTTATTCGGACAACAAAGCATAACCTTAAATTCGCTTTCTGCTCAGTATGAAACTGGAAGAGTTGACTGGTATAATAAGTTAGATATGGAAATTAAAGTTGGTACATCGACAGCAAATGGATTCAAAGGATGGGTTCGCTGGCCAATAACAAGTATTCCATCTAACGCAACAATACTGTCTTTAGATATTAGATTTTATGTTAGAGATCCATCAAGCAGTAATAGTTTTATTTTGGATTTTGAACAAATGACTTGGGATCCAAAAATGGCTTCCAGAAGTCAAATATGGAACGATATCGGTAGTAATACAGAATACTCATGGTTGAATATTGGAACTGGAAGTGATTATTTCCTGCATGATTTGGGCAGTCAGGCTGTAAATGATCTACAGTTAAGAATTAATAGTGGTGGTTCTGATTATTGGTGGATAGGATTTGAAGAATATGAAATGAATGACAATAGATGTGAAATTGATGGATATAATTGGGGTGAACCACAATTAATTGTTTATTATGAAATAGAAAATACTCCTGAATTCTATAATGTAAATATTGAAAACGGAATAGATAATAATAACAATGGCTTTTATGAACAATGGGATTTCGAAGTAGATATTGATGCAAGTAATGGAGGAATAGCCGAAGATGTTTATATTTATGTTACAGCTCAGGGAAATTCCTGGGAATTCGGTCCATTTAATTTTGAAGGAACAGCAACATGGGACAATCAGGTAATTGGCCCATTTTATATGGATGATTTCAATATATCGTATCCACAAGATATTGAATTTCATTTATATGCCTATAATCTACATGGAGATGATAACTACTATTTAGATGTTCCGGTAGATGTAGAAGAACCAGAACCGGAACTTTATGTCGATCCAACAGACATTGATTTGGGGACATACCCTTCCGGACATTCAATCTCCGAAAGTTTTATTGTAAAAAATATCGGAGGTGGAACATTAACAGGCAACATTTCTGAATCAGTAAACTGGATAACAAATTTATCTCAATCAAGTTTTTCATTAGGTTCTAACCAGCAGGTTACAATCAACTTTTCAGGCTCATTTCCTTCCACTACCGGAAGTTTTAGCACAAATATTAGTGTTACATCTAACGGAGGGAATGAACAGGTTTATGTACATGGAATTGTTGA
>CAYOKJ010000010.1:14284-37346 GCA_964404485.1 uncultured Bacteroidales bacterium
TTAGTGTTACATCTAACGGAGGGAATGAACAGGTTTATGTACATGGAATTGTTGAGCCACCCCCTGAGTTATATGTCGATCCAACAGACATTGATCTGGGAACACAAGCTTCCGGTTATCCAATATCCGAAAGTTTTATTGTAAAAAATATCGGAGGTGGAACATTAACAGGCAACATTTCTGAATCAGTAAACTGGATAACAAATTTATCTCAATCAAGTTTTTCATTAGGTTCTAACCAGCAGGTTACAATCAACTTTTCAGGCTCATTTCCTTCCACTACCGGAAGTTTTAGCACAAATATTAGTGTTACATCTAACGGAGGGAATGAACAGGTTTATGTACATGGAATTGTTGAAGATCCAATTGGTATCTTTGAATCATATTTATTCCGTGTGATTAAAGTTTATCCAAATCCGGCAAACACTAATTACATATTCATTGAATTCGAAGATTACCTAAATTCAGATGTAAACCTTTCAATAATTAATGTTTATGGAAAGTTAATTTACAAAACAATTTTACCAAAATCAGAAAAGAAACATAAAATAAATATTTCGGAGTTTCAAGCCGGTGTTTATTTAATAAAACTTCAAACACCAAAAGGAACAATAACAAAAAAAATTACTTTAATTCACTAAAACATTTTGCTACGAATGCACGAAAATATTTCTCCTCAATTAGTGCATTCGTGGCAATTAAAACTAATAATCATGTCAACAAAATGTCGTCAATGTAATGGTACCAGATTTGTCCAAACCACCTTCGGTCCAAAACCTTGCCCTTCATACGGAGGCAGTGGATATGTAGATAATGAAGATAGAACAGGCACATCTGCCTGGTCATTTGGAGATTGGATTGCCGCTGTTCTTATCGTAATTGCTATTCTTTACGTTTTGTCAAAACTATGATGGATGAAATGATGGTTTGAATAAAAAATCATGAGTTTGTGCTTGCATTTTCCAACATCCACTTCCAAGCCGGCATAACAATTATATTTAGTACGTTGAGTGCATCAGAGTATTAAGCCCACTTATCCTGATAGGCTGCGTTTTTTGCACAAGTCCCTTATCCACCATTAAACCATGGATGAAACGATAATCAACAGAGTGATAACAGAGCACTCTAATCAGCGGTTGATTGTTTATTCTCCTAAGATTTGGGGCAGCTCATGGCTAAGCTAAAATTAACAAGCTCTACCAATTAAAAAAATTGCTTAACTAATTGTCTTCAATTATATTACAAATCCGTAGCACGACTTTAAGTCGTACTACAGTTAAAATATCTAGTATTACAAATCCGTAGCACGACTTAAAGTCGTACTACGGTTAAGATATCTAGTATTCCATTCCTAAATTATAAATCATAAACGAGTAAACATCAGTAGTTTCTTCAATACGTTTTGAGGTAGGTTTTCCTGCTCCGTGTCCTGCCCGTGTTTCAATACGTATAAGGGCTGGGTTTTTTCCAAGAGTTTTTTCCTGTAAAGTTGCCATATATTTAAAAGAGTGGGCGGGAACAACCCTATCATCATGATCGGCTGTAATTACTAATGTTGCAGGATAATTCACTCCTTCTTTTATTGTATGAACAGGTGAATATCCATAAAGGTAACTAAACATTTCTTCACTCTCTTCACTGGTGCCATAATCGCCTGCCCAAGCCCATCCAATAGTAAATTTATGATAACGCAGCATGTCCATCACACCAACAAAAGGCAAAGCAACTTTATATAATTCAGGACGTTGAGTCATACATGCACCTACAAGCAAACCTCCGTTTGAACCACCCATAATAGCAAGTTTCTCTGATGAAGTATATCCATTATCAATAAGATATTCGGCAGCAGCAATAAAGTCGTCAAAAACATTTTGTTTGTTAAGCTTTGTTCCTGCATCATGCCATTCTTCACCATATTCTCCTCCACCTCTCAAGTTTGCCATCACATAAATTCCACCTTTCTCAAGAAAAATTAAACGACTTACACTAAAACTTGGTGTCATACTAATATTAAATCCGCCATATCCATATAAAAGTGTTGGATTTGATCCATCCATTTTAACATCTTTTTTATGAATAATAAACATAGGTATTTCTGTACCATCTTTACTTTTGTAAAAAACCTGACTTGTAGAATATTGCCCTGCATCGAAATCAATTTCAGGTTTTTTATAGACTTCAAAATCATTTTTATCAACATCATATTTAAATACCGTTGATGGAAATGTAAAAGAAGTAAAACCAAAGAAAGCAACACTTTCATCCTTTTTACCGTTTAAGCCATACAAAGTTCCTATTCCGGGAATTTTCATTTCTTCAATTAATTCGCCTTTCATATCATAGATATATGCTTTGCTGGTGGCATCTTTCATATATGTAGCAAATATTTTTCCACCTATTAATTGAATTGATTTAAGAACTTCTTCTTTTTCAGGAATAATAGTATTCCACTTTTTAGGAGTAGGATTATTCGGATCAATAATTACTAATTGATTTTTTGGTGCATTAAAATTTGTCATCACCAAAAGTTTATCACCAATATTTTCAATAATATTATATTGATAATCAAAACCATCACCGATTTTATAATAAGTGTTTCCTTTTTTTGTCAGATCTTTTACATAAACAGTATTTCCACTTGTAGCTTCTGATTCTGATATAATTAAAAATTTCTCATCTTCGGTAACACCGGCATAATAATTTCTTAAGGGGAAATCTTTATTAGAATAAATCAGTTTATCTTTTGCCTGAGGATCACCGATTTTATGATAGAAAACTTTATGAAATTCATTTTTATCTTTTAACTCATCACCTTCATCAGGTTTATTATAGCGACTATAAAAAAAGCCATTCTTATACCAGGATATTCCTGAAAATTTTATCCATTCCAGATGGTCAATGTATTTTTCACCGGTTTCAATATTCATTACATAAATTTCTTTCCAGTCGGACCCACCTTCGGAAGTACTATAAGCCAATATTTTTCCATCTTTTGAAATGCCAAGATTTGAAAGTGCTATTGTACCATCCTCCGAAAAAGTATTAGGGTCAAGCAACATTTTAGGTTCTGAATCAAGATCGGGTTGTATGTATAAAACATCTTGATTTTGAAGTCCGTCATTCTTGAAAAAGAAATAATTATCACCTTTTTTAAAAGGGACTCTATATTTTGGATAGTTCCAAATTTCAGTAAGTCTTTCTTTAATTTTTTCTCTGAAGGGAATTTTTGAAAGATAATCAAATGTAATTTCATTCTCGGCTTTTACCCATAGTGCGGTCTCTTCCGAATTATCGTCTTCTAACCAACGATAAGGATCAGCTACTTTGTGTCCGAAATATTCGTCAACAGTATCACATTTTTTTGTCTCAGGATAATTAATCTGTGATGTATATTTGCAGCCACTCAGAGCTACAAATAAAAACAGAATAAATATTATGCTTAATTTTTTCATAGTATAAAATTGTTAAGTTTGTAAATATTTTTTAAAATTAGAATGCATAAAATTAATAATAATATTTGAAATCATTTTTTTATGAATAAACAAATTAAAACCGAATCCATTTTTAAAATTGATATCGTAATTGAAAATATTAACTCAGAAGAACTAAACATCAAGGAACGAAATTACAGCTACAAAGAAATTAACGAAGACGGTAATATCACTTTGGAAATTAATTATGATCCATTTGGAGCAATTGCAGAAAAAATTATAAGAACATTCAACGAAAAGTCACATCTAAAAGAAGAAGTTTATTATGATGAAGGTGAGGAACTTGCAGAACGAAAAACTTATGAAAGAAATGATGACGAAACATTAAAATTTGAATATACTCATTACCTTGATGGTTCTGTTGACACTCTTTCATATAAACATGATAATGAAAAAAATGTTGTTTCCAAAGTTTTAACAGATGATGAAGGTTATATTGAGTCAAGTGAAAAATTTGCTTACAAAAACAACAAATTAATTACTAAAGAAATTTTTAATGAAAATGAAAAGCTGATAGAAAAACTTAACTATAAATATGATGAAAAGGGTAATATTTTAGAATATTCAAATCATGAAGATGATAAATACAATAATTTCAAAATTGTAAGTGAATTTGATGAAAATGGTAACAGAATAAAAAGCCTTAAATATAATTCGAACGAACAGCTTATACAAAAAAGCACCTATTCTTTTGATAAAAAAAACAGAGTAATTAAAAGCATTGATGAAGATGGGAGAGGGATCTCAGTAACTCATCTTAATTACGATAAAAATGACAATACTATACTTCAGGAAGAAGTTAACGCCAATGACGAGATAAACAGCAGGGTTGAAAGACAATACGATAACGATGGGAATATTCTGGAATCAAAAACTTTTATCGATATGCATGGTATGGGGATAAATCAGAATTATAATTTAAAGTATAAATACGAGTTTTATTAGGAATAAAACTCTTACGAGTGCTTTGAGCTTGGAGTGCCTAAAATTATATTATATCCTATGCACTAATTATTTATAAAGTTTTGAAATACAAATCTAATAATATAAAAAAATAGAATCATACAAACCTTAATTTTAAAATTTTTAATCCTAAATCTTAACCACCACCTTCGTCTTCCATCTTCCCGAAAGGTAATATAAATATGAAAGCACTAATCCAACGAACCATGCAAATGGCATTCCAATCCAAACACCGCTAATACCAAATTTCTGTGAGAGATAATAACAAAGCGGCACTCTTACAATCCACAATGAAATAAAAGTAATTATCATTGGAATAAATGTATCACCGGCTCCACGCATCACACCCCCTATCACAAACATTGTTGAAAAGATTACATAAAACCACCCGACAATATAAAGAAAATCAACACCTATTTTAATAACTTCAGTATCGGGAGTAAATAAACTCATAATTTGATGGCGAAAAATAAGTGATAAAATACTCATTGAAATTGCAAATAATGCAGTCATTTTAAGGGTTGCCAGCAATCCCCTTTTAACTCTTTCCGGCTTGTTGGCACCGAGATTCTGACTTACAAAAGTAGAGAGAGCAGTAGCAAAATTCATTGCCGGTAACGAGACAAAAGAATTAATTCTAAACGCAACACTATATGCAGCAGTTGCATTGGTTCCAAAAGGATTAACCAACCAAAACATTACCATCATTCCCAAAGAAACAAACATTTGCTGAAAACCGATCGGAAATCCTATGTGAATACCTTTTTTAAATATTAGTTTGTCGAAATTAAGTTTTCTCCACGACAAATTTATTACTTCATGAGTTCGATTAAGATAAATTATTGCACCAATAAATGCAGCTCCCTGCGATATCAACGTAGCAAAAGCCACTCCCGAAATACCAAGTTTAAAGACAATAACAAATAACAAATCCAAAATAATATTTGCAACTGTAGAGAAAATCATAAAATAAAGTGGTGTTTTAGAATCACCCAATCCACGAAGAATAGCACTTGTTCCATTAAACCCAAAAAACAAAACTAAGCCCGACATATATATAGTGAGATAAATCTTAGCATCAGGAATAGTCTCTGCGGGCATTTTAATAAGTTGAAATATTTCTTCAGCAAAGAAAATTCCCAAAGCACTAACAATAATTGATGCAAAAAACAGAAAAATGTAAAGCGTATCAATAGTTCGTTTTACTTTTCCTATATCTTTTGCACCAAAATATTGCGCAATAATTATTGTAAAACCTGTTGCAATACCAATTATTAAAGAGATTAAAGTAAAAATAATTGGAAAGGAAGCCCCAACTGCAGCAAGTGCTTCTTTGCCAATAAAATTACCCACAATAATACTATCAACAACATTATATAATTGCTGAAAGACGTTACCAAGTAACATTGGCAAAGCAAATTTTAAAATCTGCGTACTTTCTTTTCCTACACTTAAGTCTTTCATTGATATTCAATCATATTTTTACAAAATAGAAATAGTCCAGCTTATATTTTATTGGAGGTGCGAAAATACATAAAAGCGTATATAATTTACTTTATCATTTAAGCATTTTATCATTTATGCATTTTATCATTTCATCTTTTTTTTCCCTAAATAAGTAATATCTTTTACTTTAGATGAAACATCCTTTATTTCCGAAGAAATTTCGTCAACATCTTTTTTGATTTCAGAATCATTTGTGGCATTCTTAAATTCTTTCATTCCCTTGCCCAATCCCTTCATAAGTTCCGGTATTTTTTTCCCTCCAAACAATATCAAAACTATCACTGCAATAATAATAATTTCGTAACCACCCATCAAACCTAATAAAATAAATATATACATCATCTTGAGAAAAATTTATTTTCGTCAAATATACAAAACAAAATATTGTATACAGTATTAATTTTTTGGACTATATATTTAGAGAAGAAATCTGAAGTATTAACAGGTTTTTCAGAAAAACCAATAAAACACTTTTGTTGAAAAAAAAACAATAATTAGGTATCTAAAAACCAATCTGGATTAGTATATTTTTTAACACTTTCGCCATAAGATTTCATATCCTTATCTTGGATTACATAAGTGCATTTTTCACCATAAATATTTGAAAACAAAATAATTGATTCATTATTTTCTTCTTTCATTATTATTTTTACTAAATTTTTGTTTTTGTCATATTGTAAGGATTCATGACACACAGGGCAGAAAAAATCTACTTTTTCATGTTTTTTAAGATTAAAAGATGGATCATGGAGAGCAGAATAGTTTCCAACTTTCTGATGTAACAATACTAAGCCTTTTTTACCCTTTTGGGTTTCTGCAGTTAAAATAATATTTCCGTCTAAATTTAATAGACTTTTGCAGTATGGGCATAAAAATTTAGTATCCATTTTCTCTCCTTTTCATTTAGCATGAAATAAATTTTGTATTCAAAGTTACAAAAAATTAATTTTTATTCAAAACTTTCAATAAATTATATTTTTAGTTTCCTAAAATATTTTTACAGATACTCTGGTCTTATGGATAACATAGAAAGTCCCTCACTCCATCACTCCATTTTTATTATCTTTGTAAAAAATACGATCCGTTCTATCGCTGCAATTTTTTTTGTGGAGGAAAGTCGGGACAACACAGAGCACCATACTTCTTAACGGGAAGGTCTCGCCATTGGCGGGAACAGCAAGTGCCGCAGAAAATAACCGTCCGCCTCAGGCGGATAAGGGTGAAAACGTGAGGTAAGAGCTCACGATTGCAGCAAGTGACTGTTGCAATGGGTAAACCTTATGGGTTGAAAAGTCAAATATACCGGGGATTTTCGTTTATTCGAAAAATAGGACTGCTCGTCCAATCTCGGGGGGTTGACTGCTTAGAGTTTGCCGGCAACGGTAAACCAAGATAAATGATAGAAACCATCATTTGGTGGATACAGAATCCCGCTTACAGGATCGTATTTTTTTGTTTATTTTGATAATTGATTTAATTCACCACCACTTTTTCACTCCCAACAACACTTTGCCCGCTTCTCACTCTTACATTGAAATATTAAATATCCTTTTTGTTGGATTTACATACAATTTTTTGAATCATCCGCTAAGCGCCTCCAAGGCGCTAAGCGGGTTTTTTATATCTGCAATTTCAATTATAATTAAAATTGATAATTTTAAGAAAAGGGTTTTCATCAAGTGGGTTTTGATAAATATGTTATTCTACAATGATAACATTCTAAGTGTTGCAAAATAGATAAAATATTAATCAATAATTAAATAGATTATTGAAAAATTTATTTTTCGATTGGTATTAAATCGTTGAAATATCCATGTGCATCTCACTTATAATAATGAGGAACAGATTTACAAAATTATTAAATATCTGTTGCAGTGCATAACTATTTTTACAAAAAAATACTCAAAATCAATTTATAATAAAAAATACTTTACTTTTGTTTTTTATTAAACCTAAGACAACATGCAAGAATTAAAAGAATTAACTTTGAAAGCATTGCTTGATCAGAGTTATAAAAAATTTCCTAACAATAATGTTATGTCATTTGTTGAGGAAAAAGCTATAACATATTCTCAATTCTATAATAATGTTAATAGAGTTTCCGGTTTTCTTAATAATCTTGGAATTAAAGCTGAAGATAAAGTTGCAATATTAAGCGCAAATATGCCTAACTGGGGTATTGCATATTTTGGTATTTCTATGTTAGGAACTACTGTTGTTCCTATTCTACCGGATTTCAGCAAAAAAGAAATAGAAAATATTCTTGAACACTCCGGTGCAAAAATAATTTTTATTTCAAAAGATTTATATCCAAAAATCACAGAAATCAATAATAAAATAAAAACAAGTATTTTACTTGATAATTTTGGAATAATTCCTGAAAACACACAAAAAGACCAACTTGAACAAATTGAATCATCAATCCCTGCTAAAGCTGATTTTAAATATACACATAAAATCAGAGAAAATGATCTAGCAACAATAATTTATACATCCGGTACAACAGGAAAATCAAAGGGTGTAATGCTATCTCATAAAAATCTAGCTTCTAATGTAGTGGATGTTCAGTCTATTCAGGATATTGTAGAAACTGATAAATTTCTTTCTATCTTACCGCTATCGCATACTTATGAAAATACACTTGGCTTTTTGCTCCCAATATTAAATGGAGCTTCGATATTTTATTTACGAAAACCACCAACAGCAAGTGTTTTATTACCGGCTTTGGCAAAAGTAAAACCGAGTATAATACTCAGTGTTCCAATGGTTATAGAAAAAATATACCAGAAAAGTGTAAGACCGAAATTTACAGGAAGTCCTGTTATGAGAACGCTTTATTCATTTTCTCCAACAAGGAAATTATTCCATTACCTTGCCGGAAAAAAACTAAAGAAAACATTTGGTGGGAATGTAAAATTTTTTGGTGTTGGAGGTGCTAAACTCGATGCAGTTGTAGAAAGATTTTTAATAGAAGGGAAATTTCCATATGCTGTTGGTTATGGATTAACAGAAACTGCTCCTATGCTTGCAGGTTTTAACCCACAAACTTTCAAGTATCGTTCTACAGGTCTTACTATGCATGGTGTTAAATTAAAACTCGATAATGTTGATTCGAAAACCGGCGAAGGAGAAATTCTTGCAAAAGGAAACAATATTATGATGGGATACTATCGTGAAGCAAAACTTACTAAAGAAGTTTTTACAGAAGATGGTTGGTTTAAAACCGGCGACCTTGCTACCTTTGATAAAAAAGGATATTTATTTATTAAGGGAAGATCGAAAAGTATGATTGTTGGTCCTAGTGGCGAAAATATTTATCCCGAAGATATTGAATCAATAATAAATAATTTTAAAGATGTTGTTGAGTCTTTAGTTATTGAGAAAAAAGGTAAAATTGTAGCTCTGGTTCACCTGAATTATGAAGATATTGAAAACCGTTTCAATGTTTTGAAAGAAGATGCCAGACAATATTTTGAAGAAAAAAAGAAAGAACTTTTAAACGAACTTCACTTGCATATTAATGCACATGTAAATAAATTTTCAAGAATTCAACTTGTTATTGAACAAACAACACCTTTCGAACGAACTGCAACTAAAAAAATAAAAAGGTATTTGTACGCATAATTTTAAATTTAAAATAACTATAAATTTAAAATAAAGCGAAGTTTTGAGCTTTTTATTATTCGCTTAGCACCATGATGGTGCTTGGCAGTTCATGTACTAACATCCAGCAACCAGCATTTTTTCATCGCATATTTCAGGTCTTTTTAAAATATCTCGAAATTTGTTCCGTTTATATTTATTAAAGTTTGTGTGTTGATAAGTTGATATTAACAAGAATTATTGTGACAAACAAATTACTATTTTTAGTTTTTATTATTTTCAACTGTAGGGAGAAATCTATTTTATTGATCTGTTAATTTCAGTTTTTTGAAACTCCTTTTTTTTAGTTTAGAAGAAAAATAGAATTAATTTTAATAAAAAATAAATAGTAAATAAAAATAAAATCAATAAAAAACATAAATCTAATGAAGATCAAATATTTTATAATTTCGTTTGTTTTTGTAGTATTTACAGGATATTCCGGGATTTTATCTGCTCAGCAAAGTGGCATACAAGAGTATCAGGAAAAAGAATATAAACTCGGTATGGAATTATTCAATAAGCAAAAATACGGAGCAGCTCAAAATGCATTTACACATGTAATAAACTCAGTAAAAAATGATATTTCAGAGATAAAAGCAACTTCTGAATATTATGCTGCTATTTGCGCACTTGAATTAAGAAATGATGATGCTTTATATAAATTGAATAAATTTATTGTCGATTATCCAGCTAACGCACAAATACCCAGAGCATATTTTCAACTTGGTAGATTGCAATTCAGAGAAAGAGATTATCGAGATGCATTACGGTCATTAAAAAAGACAAATATTCGGAATCTATCACGAAAAGAAAGAACTGAATATTATTTTAAATCCGGATTTTGCTATCTTAATAAAAAAGATTTGCCAAACGCAAAAAGTGCTTTTGCTTCGATAAAAAATAATAAATCGGAATATCAAACACAAGCAAAATATTATTATTCGCATATTGCCTATTTAGAAGGGGATTATGATACAGCACTAAAAGGATTTCAGGAGCTTGAAAATGATAAAATGTACAAAAAAGTCATTCCTTTTTATATCATTCACATATATCATCATAAAGGAAATTTTGAAAAAATAACAAAAGATGCTCCGGCATTATTTAAAAAAGCCCAAAAAAACAATAAAGTCGAACTTGCAAGAATAATTGGTAATGCATATTTCCAACTCAATGATTTTGTAAGCTCTATAGATTATTACGAATATTTTGAAAACAGGGCGAAAAGATCTTTGTCAAGAGATGATAACTACCAAATTGCTTTTTCTTATTTCAGAAATGGAAATTTTAATAATGCAATTCGATATTTTCAGAAAGTAATATCCAAAGATGATGAACTAACTCAAAATGCTTATTACCATTTGGCCGATTGTTATATCAAAACAGACCAGAAAAAATTTGCAAGCAGCGCATTTCTTTCTGCATACAAACTCGATTTCAATAAAAACATACAGGAAGATGCCCTTTTCAATTACGCAAAATTAAGTATAGAAGTATCAAACGACCCATACAACGAAGCTATAAGACTACTCGAAGAATACATAAAAAAATATCCAAATTCGGAAAGATTACCTGAAGCATACACATATCTTGTGCAATTATTTTTATCAACAAGTAATTATAAAGAAGCATTAGTTTCTATTGAAAAAATTGAAAATAAAAACGAAAATTTAAAAAGTGCATATCAAAAAATCACCTTTTACCGTGGTGTTGAGCTTTTTAACAATAACAAATTAGAAGAAGCAATAGAATTATTTAAAAAAGCCAGCGTTTCTAATTATAACCAAAATATTAAAGCCAGTGCAAATTACTGGATGGGAGATGCTTTTTACAAAACTTCTAATTATTGGGGTGCCATAAAATATTTCAAGGCATTTTTGAATATGAAAAATGCATCAAGATTACAAACATATAATTCAGCATATTATAATCTTGCCTATACATACTTTAAAAAGGAAGATTACAGTGAAGCAATAAATTATTTTAAAAAGTTTATCTCACACAAATCTAATGAAAACACTAAACTTGTTAATGATTCTTATCTCCGACTCGGTGATTGTTATTTCATTAAATCTGATTTTAATAATGCAGTTATTAATTTTGATAAAGCTTTAAGATTGAATCTGGCTGATGTTGATTATGCTCTTTATCAAAAAGGACTTGCCCAGGGAGCATTGGCAAGATTTAACGACAAAATTTCAACTCTCAATCATTTAACAAAACACTATCCGCGTTCGCGTTGGGTTGATGATGCCCTTTACGAGATGGCTACAAGCAGCATTCTGCAAAACGACAACAGAGGCGCTCTTGTTTATTTTGATAAACTGATTAAAAAACATCCAAAAAGTAATTATGTAAAAAATTCTCTTCTAAAAACAGGTTTGATTTATTATAATAATGATCAAAACATTAAAGCTATAAAAGCCCTGAAAAAAGTTATTGATAATTACCCCGGAACACAAGAATCAATCAATGCTCTTGCCAGTTTACAAAATGTTTATGTTGATTTGGGTAATGTTGATGAATATTTTAAATATTCAGAAGGATTGTCATTTACAAATGTTACTTCGAGCGAGCAAGACTCAATAACTTATGTCACAGCCGAAAATCAATATATGTCGAATAATTGCGAAAAAGCTATAAACTCATTTAAAGCTTATATTGATAAATTTAATTTCGGGACATTTTTGCTTAATGCTCATTACTACAAAGCCGATTGTGAATACAAAAGAGATTCACTAACGCAGGCATTGCAAAATTACGAGTACGTTATTAATCAACCTAAATCACATTTTACTGAAAAATCATTACTGAAGTTATCAAAAATTAATTTCAAATTCGAAATGTTTGACGCAGCTTTAGAAAACTATTCTCAACTAGAAGAATACGCTGAAAATAATACAAATATTAATATTGCTCTTGATGGTCAGATGAAATGCAATTATCTGATAAATAATTATAAAGCTGCCATAATTGCTTCAAACAAATTATTGAAGAACGAAAAAATCACTCAAGAGCAAATGCACGAAGCACATTATTTTCTTGGAAAATCTTATTTCGAGCTTAGTGATATGTATAACGCAAAACGCGAATTTGTAATCTGCAGCAAACTAACAAAAAACAAAATTGCCGTCGAGGCCAAATATTATGTTGCTTTTATCGAATACGAAAAAAATAATTTTAAAGAATCTGAAAAACTGATATTTGAACTTACAGAACAATTCTCATCATACGGTTATTGGGTAGCAAAAAGTTTTATTTTACTATCCGACGTATATATTGGTTTAGATAATGTTTTTCAAGCCAAACAAACTTTAAACAGCATTATTGAAAACTACGACGGACAAGACTTAATAAAAATAGCTCAGGAAAAACTGAATACAATTTTGGAAATGGAGAAGTCAGAAGCAGAAAATAAAAATCCAAAGTATTAGTTGATTTTAGGATTTATGATAATTGATTTTAGAAAATAAAATAATTAAAATATTAAATTGAAAATGACAACAAAAAAGAATATAAACATCAGCATAGTCAAAATATTTATTGTTCTGTTTGCATTTATCGGAACTCAAAATATTGTTTATTCACAAAAGCCACAATATACCGAAGAGATAACAATTATTGGCTCGTACAAGCCAAGCATTCAGGATTCATATAGGATAAATACAAATCCTGTTATTAATGACCTTGAAAAACAGATACCAAAATTATCATACAGTATTACTTCGACAAAAGCCAAGACTACCATCGTGCCAAAGGATATTGATCATGAAAGGACAATCCGCAAACCAAAGCAAAAACTACTTGGTAATTATGTTAAAATAGGTTTTGGGAATTACAAAACACCTTATCTGGAATTTTTTGCCAACACATTGCAATCCAAAAAATTTGCACTTGGAGTACATCTGAAACACTTGTCTTCAATGGGTGAAATTAAAAACCATCCACTAAGTACATTTAGTAATAGCCTGGCAGGCTTATCAGTTAAAAAGCTATATAAAAAACACACTTTATCAGGAGAATTATCTTACAAACATGATGTGGTTCATTATTATAATCTCGAGCAAAATGTATTTGATTCCCTTGACTGGAAAGACGATAAATTTAAACAACGATTTCAATTGTTCAAAGCTAAACTTGGGCTAAACAGTAATTATAATAAAAAAGGAAAACTAAATCATAGCTTTGACTTTAATTATTACTACCTGACAGATTATTACAGCACTTCAGAACAAAATGCATTTTTTAAAACAAACATTAATATTAATTTTGAATTATTTAATTCAAAAGACATCCAAAGATTTGGTGTACTTGCAGAAATTGATGCATTTATAAATAAAGATTCTCTTACTGAAAACATGGATCAGATTGCAAGAATACAACCATATATCAAGGCCACATTTGGAAAATACAGAGTGTATTTTGGAATAAACACTACAGTTCCTTTTGATACAACAAAAAATATAAGTTTATTCCCAATTATTAAAGCTGAAGTAGAAGTTGTGCCAAAAAGCTTGATTGCATATATTGGAACAAAAGGTAATCACAACAAAAACAGTTTTAAAATTCTTTACGAACAAAATCCATTTATTTCGTCAATTATGCCACTTGAGTATTCAAAAAACAAATTTGAAGTTTATGGAGGAATCATGGGAAACATCGAAAATATTGTCAATTATTCTTTTATGATTTCAAGCTCCAAAATCGAAAATATGCCATTTTTTGTTAATGACACAAATGGAGTTTTACTTGATAAATTTTCACTTGTTTATGATACTGCTGATATTATTCATGTTCAAGGTGAAATTTCTTATCAAAGCAAAGATAATTTAAGAATAATCCTTAAAGGTGATTATTACAATTTTGAATTGGAAAATGAGCTTCAACCATGGTACAGACCACAATTAGAAGCATCAATCGGGTTCAATGTTACAGTTCTTGAAAAATTAATTCTTAAGGGTTCTTTTGGTGCTTATTCAAAAATGTACTCAAACAGACCAGAGGTTGGAGAAATTACTCCCAAAGAAATTGATGGTTGGGTAGATTTGAGTTTTGGTGTTGAATACAAATTTTCACAAAAATTATCTGCATTTGTAAATCTCAATAATGTTATGAATTCTCAATACAAAAAATGGGACAATTATCCTTTACAGAAATTTAATTTTCTGGGCGGTTTAACTTACTCATTTTAAGTAAATAATTTCAATAATTCATCAATAAAAGCAATCCAAACAACATCAAAAAGAAAATAGCTTTTTAAATATTTTTCTTTTGTCTGAATTTCAACAACTTATGAATCTAATATTCAACTTTAAAATGTTAATAAAAACATTGATTTTACTAGCATTTTATGCACTTTTTTACAAAAAAAATAATTACTTTTGTAAAGCATAAAAAAATACACTTAACTAATTGAATATGACCGACAAGGGAAAAAGTGAAGGAGCAAAAAATTACAATGCCGAAAACATACAAGTTCTAGAAGGATTAGAAGCAGTCAGGAAACGACCTGCAATGTTCATTGGCGACATAAGTACAAGAGGATTACATCATTTAGTAAACGAAGTTGTTGACAATTCAATTGATGAAGCTTTAGCAGGATATTGCGACAAAATAGAAGTTACCATTAACGAAAATAACTCTATTACAGTTTTCGATAACGGAAGAGGAATTCCTGTAGAAATGCATAAAAAAGAAAAAAAATCGGCTTTAGAAGTTGTAATGACTGTTTTACATGCCGGTGGTAAATTCGATAAAGGATCTTATAAAGTTTCCGGTGGATTACACGGTGTTGGCGTTTCTTGTGTTAATGCTCTTTCCAAAAAACTTACAGCAAGAGTTTATCGCGACGGAAAAGAATATTTTCAGGAATACCATTACGGAAAACCACAGGAAGATGTTAAACCTATTGGAGAATCGGATCGTACCGGAACCGAAATAACTTTCTTGCCAGATGATGACATTTTTATTGTAACAAAATATGAATATAGTATTTTGACTTCGAGACTTCGTGAACTTGGATACTTAAATAAAGGTATTGTTATAAAAATAATTGACCTTCGCGAAAAAGATGAGTCAGGCGAATATATTTCCGATACTTTTTATTCAGAAAAAGGGCTTGAAGATTTTATTAATTATCTGGATGCAACACGCGATCCATTAATGCCTGAACCAATTAGTATTGAAGGAGAAAAAAACAACATTCCTGTTGAAGTTTCTATGCAGTACAATACATCATTTGCAGAAAACCTTCATTCTTATGTTAATAATATTAATACTCACGAAGGAGGAACACATTTATCCGGTTTCAGAAGAGGATTAACAAGAACATTAAAAAGTTATGCCGACAAATCAGGCATGCTTTCAAAGTTAAAATTTGATATTAATGGTGATGACTTTAGAGAAGGCTTAACCGCAATTATTTCTGTTAAAGTTCAGGAACCACAATTTGAAGGACAAACAAAAACAAAACTCGGTAACTCGGAAGTTATGGGAGCTGTTGATCAAATGATAAGCGAACACCTTTCTTATTATCTTGAAGAGCATCCAAAAGAAGCAAAAATAATTGTAAACAAAGTTATACTGGCAGCTACTGCAAGACATGCAGCAAGAAAAGCCAGAGAATTAGTTCAAAGGAAAAATGTTCTAACCGGTTCAGGATTACCGGGAAAATTATCTGATTGTTCGGAACGAGATCCTTCATTAGCTGAGATATATTTTGTGGAGGGCGACTCTGCAGGTGGAACTGCTAAACAAGGCAGAAATCGTAAATTTCAAGCAATTTTACCTTTGAGAGGTAAAATTTTAAACGTTGAAAAAGCTATGCCTCACAAGATTTTTGAAAACGAGGAAATAAAAAACATCTTTACTGCTTTGGGTGTCAGCATTGGTACCGAAGAAGACAGTAAAGCTCTTAATATTACTAAACTTCGTTATCATAAAATAATTATTATGACGGATGCGGATGTTGATGGAAGTCATATTGCTACATTGATATTGACTTTCTTTTTCAGGTATATGAAAGAACTTATCGAAAAAGGATATGTTTACATCGCAACTCCACCACTCTATCTTTTGAAAAAAGGAAAAGAATCACGTTATTGCTGGACAGAAGAAGAAAGAACTGAAGTTACAAAAGAATTTAACCCAAACGGAAATGACAAGGGATTATCAATTCAAAGGTATAAAGGTTTGGGAGAAATGAATGCAGAACAATTATGGTTAACTACAATGGCACCTGAATTCCGTACTTTGCGTCAGGTTACTATTGAAAGTGGTACCGAGGCCGACAGAGTGTTTTCAATGCTTATGGGCGACGAAGTTCCTCCACGAAGAGAATTTATCGAACAAAATGCGAAATATGCAAACATTGATGCATAAAGCATTATGACAAAGTAAACAAGCATTATATTAATACCACTTTCAGGAGAAGTTTCATCTTTTGCATAATTTATGTAAAGAAAAATTCTTTCAAAAGAAATTACTTTATTGCAGAGAATTTTATATATATTTTTAATAACGCTATAATGTTTTTTAGAGATATGACAATTATTTTACAAATGCTTGAAAATAAACAAGCAAACTGCAAATGTCATTAATGAATTACAAAATTCATTTTATTGAAACCTTGTATCTTTAAAGTCTAATTTGTAAATTTGTCTTGAATTTTTAAAGCCCGAATATTATAAGCCAATTTCCATCAATATGAATATTCAAAACAATCCACAACTACAACTTGCCTACGATTTCGTTCAATATACCGGAAAGAATATATTCCTCACAGGAAAAGCAGGAACAGGAAAAACTACCTTTTTACATAATCTCAAAAATAGTTCTTCAAAACGAATAGTTGTTGTGGCGCCAACAGGTGTGGCGGCACTAAACGCTGCGGGTGTTACAATTCATTCCTTTTTTCAACTTTCTTTTGGACCACAACTTCCTGATTATAAAACATTCGGATCTACGGATAATGAAAAACAAAACAAAATTAAACGTTTTAGCAAACAAAAAATAAATATTATCAGGAGCATGGACTTACTGATAATTGATGAAATTAGTATGGTAAGAGCCGATTTGCTTGATGGTATTGATAATACCTTACGTAGATTCAGAAGCAAAAATCTACCTTTTGGCGGTGTTCAACTTTTATTGATTGGAGATTTGCAACAGCTTGCTCCTGTAGTAAAAAATGATGAAGAGCGCCTTCTACTACAGTATTATAATACGCCATTTTTCTTCAGCAGCATTGCTCTTTCAAAAACAAATTATGTTACAATTGAATTGAAATTTGTTTATCGACAAAAAGATGAATTTTTCATTAATCTTTTAAATAAAATTCGTGACAACAAAATTGATGATGACGTAATTAAAAATCTAAATGCAAGATACAAACCTAATTTCAATCCCGATAATGAAGGTTATATCATTCTTACAACCCACAATAATAAAGCAAAACAAATAAATGATACTAAGTTGAATCGCTTGCCCGGAAATATCCATACATTCGAAGCAGAAGTTATAGGCAACTTTCCCGAATATACATTTCCAACGAATTACGAATTACATCTAAAAATAAACTCACAAGTAATGTTTGTGAAAAATGATCCAAATCCAGCGAAAGAATTTTATAATGGAAAAATTGGAATTATTACAAATATTGATGATGATGTAATTACTGTAATTTGTGACGGTGATGATGAACCAATTAATGTATTACCTCTTGAATGGGAGAAAATTAAGTACATTATTGACGAGGAAACAAAAGAAATAAAAGAAAATGTAGAAGGTACTTTTACTCAGTATCCTCTGAAACTGGCTTGGGCAATCACAATACATAAAAGCCAGGGATTAACTTTTGAAAAAGCAATTATTGATGCTCAATCTGCCTTTGCACATGGTCAGGTTTATGTTGCACTTAGTCGTTGCAAATCGCTTGAAGGAATTATTTTAAGCACTCCCATCGAATCTCAAAGTGTAAAACATGACAAAACTGTTGAAAGCTTTACAAAAAATTATGAAGAAAATCAACCGAATGCTGCTGAGCTTGAATCCTCAAAAAAAGCATTTCAGCAACAATTACTAAAGGATCTTTTTGATTTTGGAAACTTACATAAATTAATATTTTTTTCAATAAAAGTATTTAATGAAAATTCGAGTAGCTTAGAAAATAATCCTAAAGATATTTTTGTTGAGTTAAATAAAATAGTTAAAGAATATATAATTGATGTCTCAGTAAAATTCAGAAACCAGCTTCTTTATTTATTTTCAAAAAATATTGATATTGAAGAAGATGCAGAAACACAAGATAGAATTCGAAAAGCTGCCAACTATTTTTCTGAAAAAATCAAAGAAATTTTCTTTGACAAAATAACAAATATCAATATTGAAACTGATAACAAAGCTGTGCAAAAATCAGTGAAAGATGTTCTTAACAAATTACTTACAGAGGCAATTTTTAAATATTTCTGTTTAAAAGCTTGCCATAAAAATTTTAATGTACAAAACTATCTGAAAGCAAAAGCAATGGCATCTCTTGAAGAAAGTGCATTTAAACCATCACGAAAAAAACCCACAGAAACTGTAAGCACCAACATTACTAATCCTGAATTATACAAACAAATTAAAGGATGGAGAGATGAAAAAATGAAGGAACTGGATTGGAAAGCTTATATGATTTTACCGCTAAAAACAATTAGAGAATTAAGCGACAGTTTGCCGGTTACAAACCAAGCACTTAAAAAAATTAAAGGTTTAGGAAAAAAGAAATTGCTGCTATTTGGTACTGAACTTATTGAGATTATAATGTCTTATTGCGATGAAAATAATATCGAATATGACACAAGCAAAAAGCCAGAATTAGATATTAAAGTTCCAAAGAAAAACACTAAACAAATTAGTTTTGAACTATGGGAAACTGGAAAGACAACTAAAGATATCGCCAAAGTAAGACAACTTACTATTACAACAATTGAAGGTCATCTTGCTCATTTTGTGGGTAATGGGGTAATACCTGTTGAAAATTTTGTAAATAATGAAAAAATAAAACTAATTTCAGATTATTTTAAAAAAGAAAATTTTACAACTTTAACAGAAGCAAAATCAGCTCTTGGCGATGAGGTTACTTATGGAGAGTTGAGATTGGTGTTGGAACATTTGAAATTCATAAAAACCAAAAACGACTGATTTTTTTAAATAACTCCCTATAAATCTATTATTTTTAATTTCCCCTGAACAAATTTCATTTTTTGGTATTAAGTACTAAATACATTGTCAAAAATGAAATTTTATACATTTCTATTTACATTTTTACTTTTCTTTGGCGGAAAAAATTTCGCTTCTAACGGAAACAATATTATCGGAGCAAGAGCTGCCGGAATGGGCAATATTACTACTGTTACGTCAGGATTTTGGTCGCTTTATAATAATCAGGCCGGATTAGCAAATTATAAAAATATTTCCGCAGGCATTTATTACGAAAACCGCTTTATGTTACAAGCTCTGAGTTTAAAAGCCTTAGGATTTGTTATACCAACAAATTCGGGTGTCTTTGGTGTTAGTTATTCAAATTTCGGTTATAGCATTTATAATGAAAATAAACTTGGTTTGGCTTATACCAGATCTTTTGGAAAGAAAATTTCTGTCGGGATTCAATTAGATTATCTACATACACATATTGATGACGATTTTAAAGACAAAGGCGTAATAACTTTTGAAGCAGGATTCCAGGCAAAACTTACTGATGACTTTTGTGTGGGAGTTCATGTTTTCAATCCTTTAAATGCTAAGATCAATGACTATAAAAATGAACGTATCCCTGCAGTATTTAAGCTAGGTATCTCTTATCTTATTTCAAAAGACATCATTTGTTTATTTGAAATTGAAAAGATTACAGCTCAAAATCCCAATATTAAAGCAGGTATGGAATATAAAATTCTTAATAAAGCTTATATACGGATCGGGTTTATGTCAGATCCGGCAACCTTTACTTTTGGTTTTGGATTGAAAATTAAAAAACTAAGATTTGATATAGCTGCATCATATCATCAAGTTCTGGGGTTTTCACCGAAAACCTCTTTAATTTTAGATTTATGATTTTTTATAAAAAACAATTATGACAAAAGAAGTATTAAAACATCTCACTAAATTATTTGCTTTGCGAATAAAAAAAAAAAAAAATTCTCAAACAAATAATAAGATGAGAAATATTCAGATAACTTCCCAAAATCATAAACCCCAAATTATTAATCTAAAATTATTTCTATTATTAGCTTTTGTCATAATTACTCACATTACTTTTTCCCAAAATCAAATCAAAGAACCTAAAAATGTCCTACAAATTGATGAATTAATTGAAACAATTGCATCAAATATAGATATCGAGCTTGACTATACACAAATAGTTGATGAATTAAAAATGCTATTTGAAAATCCCGTTAATCTTAACTCAGAAAACATCATTAAACTCAGGCAGCTTCATCTTATCAACGACACTCAGATTAACAATTTGAAAAAATACATTCAGGATTTTGGAATATTAGTGTCAATATATGAACTCTCAGCAATTGATGGTTTTAATAAAGAAACTATCTCAAATATCCTTCCTTTTTCTTCCGTTGAGAATGTAAAATCCCGACAAAATATTTCACTTAAAAATCTTACAAAATATGGAAAAAATAGATTGTTTTTAAGATATAAGCAATTATTGGAAAACCAAAGCGGGTATTTAAACACCGACTCAATGCTTACAATTAATCCTAACTCGAAATATCTTGGCAATTCGCAAAAATATTATTTACGTTATGATTACAATTATTTTGATAAGATTGGGATTGGGTTCCTTGCTGAAAAAGATCCAGGAGAAGTTATTTTCAAGAACCAAATTAATATCGACACAGTTCAAGATATTTTGAACAATAAACTTAAAAATGGTTTTGATCATTATTCGGCATATTTTTTTGTTAAAGATTTAAAAATTATTAAATCATTTTGTATTGGAGACTTTCATTTACAATTCGGTCAGGGGCTTACTTTGTGGTCGAATCTTTCATTCGACAAACAAGCTGATGCCATTTTTATCAAGAAATATCCAAGAAAAATAAAATCCGGAGTTTCGGCAAACGAAAATGAATTTTTTAGAGGAACAGCAGCAACATTTAATATAAATAAATTCGATTTTACATTTTTTTACTCAAACAAAAATATTGATGCAAGCATATCAGAAATTGACAGTTTATCAGGTAAAATTATTTCTATCAACTCCTTACAAAATACAGGCATGCACCGAAAAACCAACGAATTGATAAATAAGAAAGTTTTAAAAGAAATTGTTATTGGTACAAATATTAACTTCAATTCCAGAAATTTTAGATTAGGTGCAACTGCTTTTAAAACAAGCTTTGGAAGCGAAATATTACCCTCTAATGACCCAAGCAAAATGTTCAATTTTTCCGGCAAAAACAACATAAATGCAGGCTTGGATTTTGATGTTTTGATAAACAAAATAAATCTCTTCGGAGAAATTTCATACAGCCAAAACGGAGGAACAGCATACCTCTCAGGTCTGAATTTCAGTCCTGATCCACGTTTGTCTCTTGCAATTTTGTACAGAAACTATTCAAAAGAATATCAAAATTTTTTCAGCAATGCTTTTGGTGAAAATACTTTAAACGAAAACGAAAAAGGTTTATATTTAGGAATTAATGCATTGCTTAATCCAAAAATATCTTTGACAGCATATTTTGATATGTTTAGTTTTCCCTGGCTGAAATACAGAAATGATGCACCAAGCAAAGGACAAGAATATTTAATTCAAATAAATTACAGAACATCGGATAAAGTAAAAATGTATTTCCGTTTCAAAAAGAAAAACAAACAACTGAATTTCTCAAATGAATATGATTTTCAAAATTCACTTCATACAATCAAAAAACATAGTTTTAGATATCACCTCAGTTATTCTGTTTTTCCTTCAATAACTTTGAAAAACAGATTTGAATTCACACAATATCACTCAGAAAAAAACACTACTTCGCAAGGATTTCTGATTTATCAGGATATAAATTACAGACCGCTAAACTTACCATTTGACTTTTCAATTCGCTATGCAATGTTCGACACCGACAATTATGATACAAGAATTTACGCATACGAAAATGATGTTTTGTATGCTTTTTCAATCCCTTCTTATTATTACATAGGAAGCAGATTTTATTTTCTTATAAAATACGAAATATCGAGAATAATTAGTTGTTGGTTTAGGTTTGCGCAATCATTTTATAATAATAAAAATACAATTGGAAATGATCTTGAAGAAATAAACGGAAATAGAAAATCTGAAGTTAAAATCCAATTTAGGATGAAATTTTAGACAACTATAAATTTGTCTCTATTACAATTAAATCTTAGTTAATGAAGTTTTTTCCTCTTCACCAAATATGGAAATAATATCTGCTCAAACC
>CAYOKJ010000011.1:0-25586 GCA_964404485.1 uncultured Bacteroidales bacterium
TTCAACTGTCTTTGGTTTTATTCCACCTGTCCTTCTAGTACGTTTTTTCTTTGGTTTTTTATCAGCTTTTTCAGCTAACATAGTTTCATTATAATCAACCAATTCCATCACACACATTTCAGCATTATCACCAAGGCGATTACCTGTTTTTAGAATTCTGGTATATCCACCTGGTCTGTCAATTACTTTGGCTGAAATTTCTCTAAACAACTCAGTAATTGCCTCTTTATTCTGAAGATAACTAAAAACTATTCTTCGTGAGTGAGTTGAATCATCTTTTGATTTAGTTATTAATGGTTCAACAAAACCCCTTAATGCTTTTGCTTTAGCAACAGTAGTCTTAATTCTCTTATTTAGAATTAATGATGAAGCCATATTGGCCAACATTGCTTTTCTGTGAGAATGAGTTCTGCTTAAATGGTTGAATTTTTTTCCGTGTCTCATTTCAATTATTCCTTATCTAATTTATATTTTGCTACATTCATTCCAAATTCAAGGTTTTTTGTCTTAACAAGATCCTCTAATTCGGTAAGTGATTTTTTACCAAAGTTTCTGAACTTTAATAAATCATTTTTATTATAAGTAACCAATTCACCAAGGGTTTCAACATCAGCTGCTTTCAAACAATTCAATGCTCTAACTGACAGATCAAGATCAACTAATTTGGTTTTTAACAACTGGCGAGTATGTAATGAACTTTCATCAAATTCATCAGCAATAGTTTTCTCTTCAGTTTCCAAAGTAATTTTTTCATCAGAAAATAACATAAAATGATGAATTAATATTGTAGCTGCTTCTTTAAGAGCTTCCTTTGGGTGAATAGAGCCATCAGTTTCAATATTAAAAATTAATTTTTCGTAATCCGTTTTTTGTTCTACTCTGAAATTTTCAACAGAATATTTTACATTTTTGATAGGAGTATGAATTGAGTCGATAGCAATTGTATCAACAGTAGAGTTCAGAGATTTATTTTCCTCAGCAGGAACATAACCTCTACCCTTGTCAATAGTTATTTCCATAGAAAACTTCACAAAAGTTTCCATATTACAAATAACTAAATCTGGATTTAATACTTGAAAAACTGATAAAAATTTATTGATATCACCTGCAGTAAATGTTTCCTGATCACTAATAACAATATTAATTTTTTCACTTTCTTCAGTTTCAATCTGTTGCTTAAATCTAATTTGTTTAAGATTAAGAATAATTTCGGCAACATCTTCTACAATTCCTTCTATTGTAGAAAACTCGTGAACAACACCTTCAATTCTAATTGAAGTAATTGCATACCCTTCGAGAGATGATAAAAGAATACGTCTTAAGGCATTACCAATAGTTATTCCGAATCCGGGTTCAAGAGGACGAAATTCAAATGTTCCATTGAATTCGTCTGATTCGTTCATATAAACTTTATCAGGTTTTTGAAATGCTAAAATTGCCATATATGTATCTGTTTAGTTATTGATCAAAAATAATTACCAATTATTATTATTACTATTTAGAATACAACTCTACAATAAGTTGTTCGTTGATATTTTCCGGAATTTCAGATCTTTGCGGGTAATTTAAAAATTTCCCGGAAGCTTTTTCTTCGTCCCATTCGAACCATGAAAACTGATCGCTTCTATTAGCAAGAGATTCAGTAACAACTTCTAAAGATTTTGATTTTTCTCTTACAGAAACAACATCACCTTCTTTTAATAAGTATGAAGGAATATTTAAAATACCACCATTAACTGTAATATGTCTGTGAGAAACTAGTTGTCTGGCTGCACTTCTTGTTGGTGCAATTCCTAATCTATACACAACATTATCTAATCTGGATTCTATAAGTTGAAGTAAAATTTCACCAGTAATACCTTTTTTCTGATTAGCTTTCTTAAAAGTATTTCTAAACTGACGTTCCAAAATACCATAAGTGTATTTAGCTTTTTGTTTTTCCTGAAGCTGAATACCGTATTCAGATTGTTTTCCTCTTCTTCTGGAATTTCCATGTTGTCCAGGAGGATAATTTTTTCTTTCAAATGCTTTATCAGGGCCAAAGATTGGTTCTCTGAATTTTCTTGCTATCTTTGATTTTGGACCTTTATATCTTGCCATGCTATTAAATTTTTTCTGCTTTGAATTAAATTATTTTTTTTAAAAATATTCAAGATTAAACTCTCCTTCTTTTTGGAGGCCTACAACCATTATGTGGTAATGGTGTAACATCTTTAATTTCTGTTACTTCTATTCCTGAGGAATGGATAGTTCTGATTGCTGATTCTCTACCAGAACCAGGACCTTTAACATAAACCTTAACCTTACGTAAACCAAGATCGTATGCAACTTTTGCACAATCCTGAGCAGCCATCTGAGCAGCATAAGGTGTATTTTTCTTTGATCCTCTGAATCCCATTTTTCCGGAAGACGACCATGAAATAACCTGTCCGTTATGGTTGGTTAAAGTAACAATGATATTATTAAAAGATGCTCTGATATAGGCTCTTCCTAAGGGCTCTATTTTAACAATTCTTTTCTTTGAACTTCTAGTTCTTGTACTTTTCTTTGCCATGATTATTATTTAATTAAAAATCATCATTAAATTAGTAAGGAGAATCCACTAATTTAAATATCTTATTTTACTGCTTTTTTCTTATTTGCAATTGTTTTCTTCTTTCCTTTACGAGTTCTTGCATTATTTTTTGTTTTTTGTCCTCTTAAAGGTAAACCTAAACGATGACGAATTCCACGGTATGATCCTATATCCATTAATCGTTTAATGTTCATTTGTGTTTCAGAACGTAAAGAGCCTTCAACTTTAAATTTTTCCTCAATAATAGTACGAATTTTGTTCTGCTCATCGTCAGTCCATTCCTGAACTTTTTTGCTCCAATCTAAACCGGCTTCGGTTAAAATTGTCTGAGCATTGCTTCGTCCAATTCCGTATATATAGGTTAAACCTATTTCTCCGCGTTTATTATTTGGTATGTCTACACCTGCTATTCTGGCCATATCTTTTTAATTATTGTTTTTCAATTGTTAATAAACTCTATCCTTGACGTTGTTTAAATCTAGGATTCTTTTTGTTAATAACATACAAAACCCCTTTCCTTCTAACTATCTTACACTCGGGAGATCTTTTTTTAATGGATGCTCTGACTTTCATTTCAATTGTTTTATAAGATTATTTATATCTAAATGTTATTCTTCCTTTTGTTAAATCGTATGGTGACATTTCAAGTTTTACTCTATCTCCCGGTAAAATTTTAATGTAATGCATTCTCATTTTACCAGAAATGTGTGCTGTGATAACGTGACCATTTTCAAGTTCAACACGAAACATTGCATTTCCTAACGATTCTGTTACAGTACCATCTTGCTCAATTGATGTTTGTTTTGCCATTTTTAATGATTAATATTAATATTATTCTTTATAGCTTCCTCAACAAATTCGTAAGTTGATAACATCTCCGCTTTGTTATGGCGAATCGCAACATTATGCTCGAAATGAGCAGATGGCAGATTATCAGCTGTTCGAATTGTCCAGCCGTCTCTTCCCTGGACTACATCCTTTACACCGAGGTTAATCATCGGCTCTATTGCCAATGTCATTCTTTCTTTAAGTTTTATACCGTTTCCTCTTCTTCCATAATTTGGTACTTCAGGTTTTTCATGTAAATTTTTTCCTAATCCGTGTCCAACAAGATCACGAACTACAGAGTAACCATATCCTTCTACATAATTTTGTACTGCAAAACCAATATCTCCAATTCTTTTTCCGGTAATTGCTACTTCAATTGCTTTATAAAGTGATTCTTTTGTCCGTTTTATTAATTGAAGTACATTTTCCTCAACTTCTCCTACAGCAAATGTATATGCATAATCGCCATAAAAATCATTCATTAATGTTCCACAATCAATAGAAACAACATCACCATCTTTCAACTCTCTTGAGCCAGGTATTCCATGAACAACCTGTTCGTTTATTGAGATACATAATGTATTTGGAAATCCATTATAATCTTTGAAACCAGGAACTGCACCATTATCTCTAATGTATTCCTCCGCAAGTTTATCAAGTGTTATTGTTTTTACACCGGACTTCATAATTTTAGCAACCTCAGCTAAAGCTTTTCCAACAAGTAAAGAACTTTCTTTTAATAATAATATTTCGTTTTCTGACTTAATAGGTATCATTATCTATCCCATATTCATTGATGAACGACCTTTTATTCTGCCAGATTTTGTTAAACCATCGTAATGACGCATTAGCAAATGACTTTCTATTTGTTGTAAGGTATCAAGAACAACACCCACAAGAATCAATAATGAAGTTCCTCCATAAAACTGAGCAAATTGCGTTGTTACACCAATCTGACCAACTAAAGCAGGCATAATTGCCACTAATCCTAAAAACAGAGAACCTGGTAAAGTAATTCTTGACATTACATTATCAATAAATTCAGATGTTTTTCTTCCCGGTTTAACTCCAGGAATAAATCCACCATTTTTCTTCATATCCTCAGCCATCTGATTTGGATTAACCGTAATTGCAGTATAGAAATAAGTAAATAACACAATCATAATAAAGAAAGTGAAATTATACCAAAATCCTTGAATATTTGTAAATGCTGATGCAAATCCTGTTAACATATCTGACTCTGCAAAACCAGCTAAAGTTAATGGAAGAAACATAATTGCCTGTGCAAAAATGATAGGCATAACACCTGCAGCATTTACTTTTAAAGGAATATATTGTCTAACACCACCATATTGTTTATTTCCAACAATTCTTTTTGCGTACTGAACAGGTATTCGTCGTGTGCCCTGAACAAGCAAGATTGTTAATAATACTACAAATATTAGTATTGCTATTTCAATTACAAAATAAACTAATCCACCTCCTTTATCTTCCATTTTTGATGCAAACTCACCAAATAATGCGAAAGGCAATCTGGCAATAATTCCAATCATAATTATCAATGATATACCGTTTCCAATACCTTTATCTGTAATTTTTTCACCGAGCCACATAACAAATAAAGTTCCGGATACCAATATAATTATTGATGAAACCCAGAAAAATGTTGTTGGTGTAGTAATTCCCGGATCAAATGGGGAAATAGCTTCCGGAGGTAACTGAGATATCATATTTGTGATATAAGCCGGAGCTTGAAATCCGGTAATTACCACTGTAAGATATCTTGTAATCTGGTTGATTTTTCTTCTTCCACTTTCGCCTTCACGTTGTAATCTTTGAAAATATGGAATTGCCATTCCTAATAACTGAATAACAATTGAAGCCGAAATATATGGCATAATTCCCAATGCAAAAATTGATGCATTAGAGAAAGCTCCTCCTGAAAACATATTTAGTAATCCAAGTAAACCATCAGTAGCCTGGCTCTGAAGAGCTGTAAGCATATGAGGATCAACACCCGGTAAAACCACTTTTGATCCTAATCTATAAATAAGAAGAATACCCAGAGTGTAAAGAATTCTTTTTCTCAGATCTTCAATCTTATTTATATTTCGTATTGTTTGAATAAGTTTTCTCATACAATATTAAATTTTTGTTGCCGTTCCGCCTTTAGCTTCAATAGCACTAAGTGCTGTTGCTGAAAAAGCATGTGCTTTTACTTCCAATTTAGCTGTTAATTCACCTCGACCTAAAATTTTAATTAAGTCTTTTTTTGATGCAAGACCATTTGCGATTAATGCATCAATATCAATGGTGGTTAATTTTTTTTCATCAGCCAGTTTTTGAAGAACGTCAATGTTTATTCCTCTGAATTCTTTTCTAAAAGGGTTTCTAAAACCACCTTTTGGAACTCTTCTAAACAATGGCATTTGTCCGCCTTCAAAACCAATTTTGCGGCTGTATCCAGATCTTGATTGTGCACCTTTGTGTCCTCTGGTTGCAGTATCACCGTGTCCTGAACCTTCACCTCTTGCAATACGCTTGCGTTTGCTGATCGAACCTTTTGCCGGTTTAAGATTACTTAAATCCATCTTATATATATTTTCTAAAAATTAAACTTCTTCTACTTTAAGTAAATGTATTACTTTTTTAATCATTCCTTCAACTTGTGGAGTTGCTTCAACTTCCAAAGTATGATGAATTTTTCTTAAACCTAAGGCCTGAAGTGTTCTTTTCTGACGCTCCGGTTTATTGATACCACTATTAATCTGTGTTATTCTAAGCTTTTTCATTCTATAATACTTTTTCTTAATTTTAATTCATCCCCTTTAATTATGAAATCCATTTTGGGGATTTTCCACTTTTAAAAGAATTAACCATTAAATACTTCATTAAGACTAATTCCTCTTAATTCTGCAATTGAATGAGGGTCTCTCATTTTGGTTAATGCATCTATTGTTGCTTTAACAACACTATGAGGATTTGAAGATCCTTTTGACTTAGCCAAAACATCTCTTACACCAACACTTTCAAGGACAGCACGCATAGCACCACCGGCAATTACACCAGTTCCTGGAGCAGCAGGTTTAATAAAGACTCTTGCACCACTGTATGTTCCAATTTGTTCATGTGGCAAAGTTCCTTTAAGTACGGGTACTTTAATGAGGTGCTTTTTCGCATCGTCAATACCTTTGGCAATTGCAGCAGTAACCTCTTTTGCTTTTCCAAGTCCATGACCAACAACACCATTTTCATTACCTACAACAACAATTGCTGAAAAACTAAATGTTCTACCACCTTTAGTAACTTTTGTAACCCTTTGGATTCCAACTAATCTATCTTTAAATTCGATGTCGCTGGATTTAACTTTTCTAACGTTTACGTTTGACATAATTTTTTAAAATTTAAGTCCTCCTTTTCTGGCGGCTTCACCAAGAGATTTTATTCTACCATGATATAAATAACCACTTCTGTCAAAAACAACTGTCTCAACACCTTGCTCTTTTGCTTTTTCAGCTATAAGCGTACCAACTAATTTGGCTTGTTCTATTTTATTAACTTTTTGTTCTGTAATTCCTTTATCATTTGAGGATGCTGAAGCTAATGTTTTGCCATTAACATCGTCAATAACTTGAACATAAATTTGTTTATTGCTTCTAAAAACAGATAGTCTTGGTTTTTCAGATGTACCAAAAATATTTTTTCTGATTCTCTGTTTAATCCTAAATCTTCTATATGTTTTTTTATTTTTTATTGCCATTTTTTTAGGAATTTTAAGCCTTCTCAGGCTAATTATTAATTTTATTCAGCAGCAGCTTTTCCAGCTTTCTTCCTTAGAACTTCACCCTGGTATTTAATTCCTTTTCCTTTATAAGGTTCTGGTTTTCTAAAAGAACGAATTTTTGCAGCAACTTGACCAATTAATTGTTTATTGTTAGAAGTAAGAGTAATCGTTGGATTTTTTCCTCTTTCTGTAACAGTTTCAATCTTAACTTCGTCTGGTAAAACCAAAAAGATAGAGTGAGAATATCCAAGTAATAACTCAAGCACTTGACCTTTTGCAGTTGCTTTATAGCCAACTCCAACAAGTTCTTGAACAATTTTATAACCTTCTGATACTCCAATTACCATATTCTGGATCAAAGCTCTCATAAGTCCGTGAAGTGCACGATTATCTTTTTGTTCAGTTTTTCTTTCAACAATAATTTTATTGTCTTCTACTTTTGCAGTAATTGAAGGAACAATTACTTGCTGAAGTTCTCCCAATTTTCCTTTTACCGAAATTATATTCTTGTCAGAGATGTTAATCTCAACTCCTTCTGGAATAATTATCGGTGATTTTCCTATTCTTGACATATTACAATTCTTTTCTATTAATGAACGTAACAAATTACTTCTCCGCCAATATTAAGTTTTCTGGCTTCCTTATCAGTCATAACACCATTTGATGTTGACATAACTGCTATTCCAAGGCCATTTAATACACGTGGAAGTTCGTCACCTCCAACGTATAATCTTAATCCAGGTTTACTAGCTCTGTCAATTTTAGTAATTGCAGATAATTTGGTTACAGGATGATATTTTAAAGCAATTTTAATAATTCCTTGTTTAGAATCATCTTCAAATTTATAATTTAAGATATAACCTTTTTGAAAAAGTATCTTAGTAATTTCTTTTTTTAGATTGGAAGCTGGTACCTCAACCACTCTGTGGTTAGCCATTATTCCATTTCTTATTCTTGTTAAATAATCTGAAATCGGATCAGTAAGCATTTTTTTATCTGTTTAAATTATTTCTACTACCAACTAGCTTTTCTTATACCGGGAATTAATCCATTTAAAGCCATTTCTCTAAAGTTAATACGTGATACACCAAATTGGCGCATATATCCTTTTGGTCTTCCGGTTAATCTACACCTGTTGTGTAATCTCACCGGTGAAGCATTTTTTGGTAATTTTTGTAATGCTTCATAATCGCCTTCAGCTAATAATCTAGCTCTTTTATCAGCATATTTTGCAACGAGTTTTGCTCTTTTAACTTCTCTCGCTTTCATTGATTCTTTAGCCATATTGTCTATTTTTTCTGATTTTTAAATGGTAATCCAAACTCTTTTAACAACTCTAAACATTCTTTGTCTGTTTTTGCTGTTGTAACAAACGTGATATTCATACCATTAATTTTTAGTATTTTATCCAGAACCAGTTCTGGAAAAATAATTTGTTCAGTAATTCCAAAAGTATAATTACCGCGACCATCAAAACCTTTATCACTAATTCCCTGGAAGTCACGAATACGTGGAATCGAGACAGAAATTAATCTTTCAAGAAATTCGAACATCTTTTCACCTCTAAGTGTAACTCTCACGCCAATTGGCATTCCTTTACGTAATTTAAAGTTTGAGATATCTTTCTTTGATTTTGTAACAACAGGTTTTTGTCCTGTAATTAATGCCATTTCCTCAACACTTTTGTCAAGAAGTTTTTTGTCAATAATAGCATCACCCATTCCTTGGTTAATTGCAATTTTTAACAATTTAGGCACTTCCATTGAATTTTTATATTCAAATTGCTTTGATAAAGCCGGAACTACTTCTTCGTAGTATTTTTTCTGTAAACTTGGTGTATAATCCATTACTTAATTACCTCCCCAGATTTTTTTGAATATCGTACTGAGTTATTATTTTTTTCATCAGTTTTTCTTCCAACCCTGGTAGATTTACCTGTAGAATCAAGAATCATAAGATTTGAAATATGAATTGAAGCTTCTTTTTTAAGAATTCCACCTTTTGGGTTATCTGCATTTGGCTTTGTATGTTTAGATATTATATTAACACCTTCAACAATAGCTCTTTTTTTATCGACATCTACAAAAAGCACTCTACCTTGCTGACCTTTCGATTCGCCGGTAATCACTAAAACAGTGTCGCTTTTTTTTATATTTAACTTCTTTTGCATGATATTCTGTTTATTATATGCTATTATAAAACTTCAGGTGCTAACGAAACAATTTTCATAAAATCATGGTCACGTAATTCTCTGGCAACTGGTCCAAAGATACGAGTTCCAACCATATCACCACCTTCGTTTAAAATTACAACTGCATTATCATCGAAACGAATGTATGAACCATCGTTTCTTCTAATTTCTTTTCTTGTTCTAACAACTACTGCTTTCGAAACTGAACCTTTTTTTATGTTTCCAGAAGGCAAAGCTTTTTTAACAGTAACAATAATCTGATCTCCTATTGAAGCATATCTTTTTTTTGTACCACCTAATACTCTAATACAAAGTACTTCTTTTGCTCCACTGTTATCAGCTACGGCTAATCTTGATTCTTGTTGTACCATAATTATTTAGCTCTTTCAATTATTTCAATTAATCTCCAGCATTTATTTTTACTTAGAGGTCTGGTTTCCATGATACGAACCATGTCCCCAATATTACATTCATTTTTCTCGTCGTGGGCAGAAAATCTAGATGTTTTTTTTACAAATTTTCCATAGATAGGATGTTTCACTTTCCTTTCTATTTCAACAACAATGGATTTTTCCATTTTGCTACTGATAACCAGGCCTGTTCTTTCTTTTCTTAAATTTCTTTCCATTTTTTTACTTTTTGTTTTCCTTTTCAGAAAGATTATTTTCCAACTCTCTTTTTCTAAGCTCAGTTTTAACTCTGGCAACAGTTTTTCTGTATTCTTTTATAACATTCGGATTTTCTAAAGGAGAAACAGCATGATTAAGTTTAAGCTTTACCAGTTGTTTTACTTCCTCTTCTAATCTTTCTTTCAACTCAATTGTTGAGAGCTCTTTTATAACTACTTGTTCCATCATTAATATTTTGATTATTCAGTATAATCTCTACGTACAATAAATTTTGTTTTTACTGGAAGTTTTTGAGCAGCAAGTCTCATAGCTTCTTTTGCAATATCCAAAGGGACTCCGTCAGCTTCAAAAAGAATTCTTCCGGGAGATACTCTGGCTACAAAATATTCAGGAGAACCTTTACCTTTACCCATACGAACTTCGGCAGGTTTCTTTGAAACAGGTTTGTCAGGAAAAATTCGAATCCAAATTTGTCCTTCACGTTTCATATAACGTGTAACCGCCTGACGTGCAGCTTCTATTTGTCTACCTGTAAGCCAGTGTTCTTCTAATGTTTTTATGCCAAAAGAACCAAATGCAAGTTGATGCCCGCGTTGGGAATTTCCTTTCATCTTGCCCTTTTGCATTTTTCTAAATTTCGTCTTTCTTGGCTGTAACATTACTCTATATATATGATGTTAATGCAAAATATTTATTATCTTCTTCTACGTTGTTGACCACCTTTTCTCTGACCACCACCGTGTTTTGATTTCTCACTTGAAACAACTGGTGCCAAATCTGGTTTACCAAATATTTCTCCTTTACAAATCCAAACTTTAATTCCAATTCTACCATAAGTAGTATGAGCTTCAACTAATGCATAATCAATATCAGCACGTAATGTGTGTAATGGTGTTCTTCCTTCTTTATACTGCTCTGTACGAGCCATTTCAGCACCACCTACTCTACCGGAAATCAAAACTTTAATTCCTTCTGCTCCAACTCTCATTGTTGAGGAAATAGCTGTTTTGATTGCTCTACGAAATGAAATTCTTCCTTCTATCTGTCTTGCAATTGTGTTTGCTACAATTACTGCGTCAAGTTCAGGTCTTTTAATTTCGGAAATATTAATCTGAATTCCTTTTTGAGTAAGTTTTTTTAATTCCTCTTTCAATTTATCAACTTCAGATCCACCTTTTCCAATAATAATTCCCGGTCTTGCAGTAAAAATAGTAACAGTTACAAGCTTAAGAGTTCTTTCGATAAGTATCTTAGAAATACCTGCTTTTACTAATCTGGCATGCAAATATTTACGGATTTTATCATCTTCAACAAGCTTATCTGCAAAATTGGATCCACCGTACCAATGGGAATCCCATCCTTTGATGATTCCTAATCTAAGACCTATTGGATTTGTTTTTTGTCCCATTAAATTTTATATTAATGTAATTTAATTAATTTTCTATTTCAGTTCTGCTGTCAATTACCATTGTAACATGGTTTGAACGTTTTCTAATTCTATGAGCTCTACCTTGAGGTGCAGGACGAATTCTTTTTAACTGTCTTGCACTATCAACCATAACTTCTTTAATATATAAGTTATTTTCTTCAATTCTCAAGCCTTCATTTTTAGCTTGCCAGTTTGCTATGGCAGATAATAAAAGTATATGTAGCCTGCCAGCAGCTTCCTGAGGAGAATGTTTTAGAATATGTATTGCTTTTTCAGCATCAACGCCTCTAATTAATCCTGCAACTAATCTCATTTTACGTGGAGAAGTAGGACAATTATTAAGTCTTGCAAAACACTTATTCTTTTTTGCTTCCTTATTTTTTTCTGCGCTATTATGTTTTCTTGCTCCCATTGTATGAATTATTTTTTACCTTTTTTACCTGCATGTCCTCTGAAAATTCTAGTAGGTGCAAATTCACCTAATTTGTGTCCTACCATATTTTCAGTAATATATACAGGAACAAATTTATTTCCGTTATGAACCGCAATAGTTTGCCCAACAAAATCTGGAGATATCATAGAACTTCTTGACCATGTTTTGATAACTGTTTTCTTTTTTAAATTAATAAGTTCCAAAACTTTTTTTTCCAGTTTGTAATGAATATATGGACCTTTTTTTAGCGAACGACTCATTTTATTTTATTTTTTTTAAGTGATCTACTTTTTCTTTCTTTCAATTATATACTTATTGGTAGATTTTTTCTTAGCTCGGGTTTTATAACCTTTAGCAGGTAATCCTTTTCTAGATCTTGGATGACCACCTGATGCACGACCTTCACCACCACCCATTGGATGATCTACAGGATTCATTGCAACTCCTCTGGTTCTAGGTCTTCTTCCAAGCCATCTGCTTCTACCAGCTTTTCCAGAAACTTCTTGTCCATGATCTATATTAGAAACTGTACCAATTGTAGCTTTACATGTTTGTAATACCATTCTTGTTTCGCCTGAAGGTAATTTTAAGATGGCAAATTTACCTTCTCTCGACATTAACTGTGCAAAAGATCCGGCACTTCTTGCCATTTTACCACCTTGACCAGGTCGTAACTCGATATTATGAATAACTGTACCAAAAGGTATTTCTCCAAGGTAAAGTGAATTTCCTATTTCTGGAGTAACTCCTTTTCCGGAAGCTACATTTTGACCTACCTGAATACCATTTGGAGCGATAATATATCGTTTTTCACCATCAGCATAAAAAAGCAAGGCTATACGAGCTGATCTGTTTGGATCATACTCAACAGATTTAACTGTAGCCGGAATTCCTTCTTTATCCCTTTTGAAATCAATTATTCTATACTTTTTTTTATGACCACCACCAATGTATCTCATGGTCATTTTCCCTTCGTTGTTTCTACCACCGGATCTTTTGATTGGAGTTAAAAGACTCTTTTCTGGTTTAGATGCGGTAATGTCATCAAATGCGCTTATTAATTTAAAGCGCTGACTAGGTGTTGTCGGTTTATATTTTTTTAAAGCCATTTTATATTAAATATTGCTGTAAAAATCTATTGTTTCTCCTTCTGCTAACGTTACAATAGCCTTCTTAAATGAATTGGTTTTACCAATGATAAATCCGGCTTTTGTATTTCTAGATTTGGTTTTACCTGAAAAATTCATTGTATTTACAGATTCAACCTCTACGCCGTATATTTCGTTAACAGCCTGTTTAATTTGAATTTTATTCGCGTTTTTATCCACAATAAAACCATATTGATTCAGTTTTTCACTGATGGCTGTCATTTTTTCTGTTATTATCGGCTTAAGTATGATACTCATTTTTTTTCTATTTAAAAATTATGCAAATAACTTTTCTATCTCTTTTAATGAGTTAACTGGAATTAACAAATTATGAGCATGTAAAATTTCGTAAGTATTCAATCCTGATACTTTTGTTACACTTGCTTTTTGCAGATTCCTTGATGATAAAGAAATATTATCATCTTTATCAACTAAAACTAAAAGTGTTCTTTTACCGTTTAGTTTTAAATTACTAATCATTTCAGAATAATTTTTAGTTTTCGAATTTTCGAATTTAAAATCCTCAATAATAATAATTCCTTCATTTTTAGCTTTAAATGATAAAGCAGATCTACGTGCTAATTCTCTAAATTTCTTATTCAGTTTGAAAGAATAGCTTCGTGGTCTTGGACCAAAAGCTCTTCCACCACCTCTGAAAAGTGGAGACTTAATATCACCTGCTCTTGCAGTACCAGTACCTTTTTGACGTTTTATCTTTCTACGGCTACCGGTAATTGCATTTCTTTCTTTAGTACTATGAGTACCCTGACGTTGGTTAGCCATATATAGCCTAGTATCAAGATATATAGCTTGGTCGTTGGGTTCAATTCCAAAGATTGAGTTATCCAATTTAACTTTTTTACTAGTCTTTTCTCCGCTTATTTTATGTACTACTAACTCCATCGTTCAATTATTATGTATGAATTTTTTGGACCAGGAACTGCACCTTTAACTACTAATAGATTTTTTTTCGGAATAATTTTCATTACCTTAAGGTTAATCATTTTTACACGATCACCACCCATTCTGCCAGCCATTCTCATTCCTTTAAATACTCTTGAAGGATATGAAGAAGCACCTATAGAACCAGGAGCTCTTAATCTGTTATGCTGCCCGTGAGTTGCATCATTAACACCTTTGAAATTATATCTTTTCACAACTCCCTGAAATCCTTTACCTTTAGATATTCCAACAATGTCTAAAAATTCACCTTCAACAAAAATATCTACATTCAGCTCTTCACCGGTTTTTTTTGTATGTCCTTTTTCAAATCTTGAAAATTCTTTTACAATTCTTTTTGGTGTGACACCCGCTTTTGCGAAATGTCCTTTTGCAGCATTCGTAGTATGTTTTTCTTTTTTGTCTTCATAGGCAATTTGAATTGCATCGTACCCGTCTTTGTCTTTAGTCTTGACTTGAGTTACAACACAAGGTCCAGCCTCAAGAACTGTGCAAGGTATATTCTTGCCATTCTCGTCGAATATGCTGGTCATTCCTACTTTTTTTCCTATTAATCCTGACATTTTTATCTTAATTTTAAGCCTTTATTCAATCCTTTAACTTATATCTTATCAGACTTTTATTTCAACTTCAACTCCACTTGGTAATTCCAACTTCATCAATGCATCAATTGTTTTGCTTGTAGTGCTGTAAATATCCAAGAGTCTTTTATAAGAACTTAATTGAAATTGTTCTCTGGATCTTTTATTAACAAAAGTCGCTTTGTTTACTGTGAATATTCTTTTGTGCGTAGGTAATGGTATTGGTCCATTTACTACTGCACCGGTCGATTTTACAGTTTTTACGATCTTCTCAGCCGATTTGTCAACCAAATTATGATCGAATGATTTTAATTTTATTCTAATCCTCTGACTCACGTTTTTGTTTTTTTATTTATTTTAATAATTTGCTACGTATCCTTTAATCTTAAAAAGCACTTCATCAATAATATTCTTAGGTGCTTCTGCATAATGCGAAAACTCAAGATTTGAATTTGCTCTGCCCGACGACAATGTTCTCAAACTTGTAACATATCCAAACATTTCGGACAATGGCACTTTACCTTTTATAATTTGTCCGTTTAGGCTGGTAGAAACATTTTCTAAGTGTCCACGTCTTTTATTAAGATCGCCACTTACATCTCCAACATAAACATCAGGGGTATTAATTTCAATTTTCATTATTGGCTCCAATAAAACTGAATTTGCTTTTCTACAAGCATTTTTAAAGCCTATTTTTGCTGCTACCTCAAATGCCATTGCATCTGAATCAACATTATGAAAAGAACCATCAATAAGAGTAACTTTAAGACTTACAAGTGGAAATCCAGCTAATACTCCATTCATCATTGATTCTCTAAATCCTTTTTCAATAGATGGAATATATTCTCTTGGAATATTTCCACCTTTAACAAGATTAACGAATTCTAATCCTTCTTCTTTTCCATCACCTGGTTCAATATCAAAAGTTATATCAGCAAATCTACCTCTGCCACCTGTTTGTTTTTTATATATCTCGCGATATCTAACAGAATCTGTTATAGCTTCTTTATAGGCAACCTGTGGTGTACCTTGAATAATTTCAATACCAAACTCTCTTTTCATTCGATCAACTAAAACTTCGAGATGAAGTTCCCCCATTCCACTAATAATTGTCTGACCGGTTTCCTCATCAATTCTCACTGTGAAAGTTGGATCTTCTTCTGCAAGCTTATGTAAGGCTAAAGCAAGTTTTTCAACTTCGTCTTGTGTTTTTGGTTCAACGGCAATACTAATAACAGGTTCAGGAAAAGCAATGTTTTCAAGAATAATTGGATGTTTAATATCACAAAGAGTATCTCCAGTGCTTATCTTTTTAAATCCAACGGCTACACCAATATCACCTGCAGATATTTTTGTTAATGGAGTTCTTTTATTAGCGTGCATTTGAAGAATTCTTGAAATTCTTTCTTTTTTTCCGGTATTTGCATTTAGAACAATTTTTCCGGCTTCAAGTTCACCAGAATAAACACGGAAGAAAGCTATTCTTCCAACAAAAGGATCAGTAGTTATTTTAAAAGCAAGTGCACTAAATGGTTCATCATTTTGTGCTTTTCTTGTTTCTTCTTTTTCTGTATATGAGTTAATCCCAATAACTGGTGGTACATCAAGTGGTGAGGGTAAAAATGCCGCAACAGCATCAACTAATTTCTGAACTCCTGTATTTTTGAATGATGAGCCACATAAAACAGGGGTAATTACATTATTAAGAGTTGCGTTGCGAACTGCAATAAGAATATCATCTTCATTTATTGAATCAGGATTTTCAAGAAATTTTTCAAGTAGGTCTTCACTTTCTTCAGCAACACCTTCAATTAAATTTGTTCTATATTCCTTAACAGTTTCAATAACATCTTCTGGAATTTCTACTTCAAACATTTTTGAACCGTGCGATTCGTTATCCCATCCGTAGGCTTTATTTTGAATCAGGTCAACTATTCCGCGAAACTCATCTTCAGCTCCAATTGGAATTTGAACCGGAATAGGGTTTGCGCTAAGTTTTTCTTTTATCTCGTCAAGAACTTTATAGAAATCGGCACCCGTTCTATCCATTTTATTAATATAACTAATACGCGGTACTTTGTAACGATTTGCTTGATTCCAAACTGTTTCTGTTTGAGGTTCAACACCACCAACAGCACAAAAAATTGCAATAGCTCCATCAAGCACTCTCAAAGATCTTTCAACTTCAACAGTGAAATCAACATGACCGGGAGTATCAATTATATTAATTTTATAGACTTGGTTTTGGTAGTTCCATTTAACAGTAGTAGCTGCAGAGGTAATAGTAATTCCTCTTTCCTGCTCCAGTTCCATCCAGTCCATAGTAGCGGTACCTTCGTGAACTTCGCCGATTTTATAATTAATACCGGTATAAAACAAAATACGCTCTGTCGTCGTAGTTTTACCTGCGTCGATATGAGCCATAATGCCGATGTTTCTTGTATGTTGTAAGTTATTTAACATCTATTTGTTTATACCCTGTATTACTTATTTATTTTTTATTATTAGAATCTAAAATGAGAGAATGCTTTATTAGCATCGGCCATTCTATGAGTTTCTTCTTTTCTTTTAAAAGCTGAACCTTCTTCTTTATAAGCAGATAAAACTTCACCTGCTAATTTTTCAGCCATTGTTTTTTCGTGACGTTTACGAGCAAATTTTATAAGAGCTTTCATACCAATAGACATTTTTCTATCTGGTCTGATTTCTGATGGAATCTGGAATGTTGCGCCACCAATTCTTCTACTCTTAACCTCAACTTTTGGAGTTACATTTTCTAATGCTTTCTTCCAAACTTCGATTGGATTTTCCTTTGTTTTTTCAGAAACAATATCCATTGCATTATAAAAAGCAGTAAAAGCAATGCTTTTCTTGCCTGCAAGCATCATGTTGTTTACAAACTTTGTGACCAAAATATCATCATATTTTGGGTCAGGAAGAATAATTCGCTTTTTTGGTTTTGATTTCCTCATTTTACTATAATTGAGTTATATCTTAAATCTTTATTATTTCTTAGGTCTTTTTGTACCGTATTTTGATCTTCTTTGCAATCTGCCTTCAACACCTGAAGTATCGAGAGCTCCTCGTATAATATGATATCTTACACCAGGCAAATCTTTTACTCTTCCTCCTCTTATTAACACAATAGAGTGCTCTTGTAAGTTATGACCTTCACCGGGAATGTATGCGTTAACCTCTTTACCATTAGTTAATCTCACCCTTGCTACTTTTCTCATTGCTGAGTTAGGTTTTTTAGGCGTTGTGGTATATACCCTAACACAAACTCCCCTTCTTTGTGGACATGAATCCAAAGCACGGGATTTGCTTTTGTCTGTTAATTTTTTACGTCCTTTACGAACCAACTGCTGTATTGTAGGCATACTAAGACTTTTAATTAATTTTTATTTACCTCAATTTTTTGAGTTTGCAAAAGTAATCATTAATTATTAAATTAATACTACTTAAAACAAATATATTATAATGTAATTAAAGATTTTTCAGAAAAATATACGGGAAGGCTAATGAAATTATTTGGAGATAATGTTACAACTACTTTTTTTCTTGATGTAACCGGATCCTTTATTTATCTCACTTTTTCAGGCTTCCTTTCAATGTTTCAATACTTTAGAACACATTCCCCCTTTTTGGGGCTGCAAAGGTAATAATTTATTTTTTATTACCAAGTTAATCTTTAATTATTTTAAAAAAGTTTGTTAGTAAAAGTGTTGTAGAATTGGCATCTCAAAACCACAAACCCAAACATCAGGATAGTTTTTATTTTATCTTTGCAAAAATAAATAATAGGATAAATACTTTAATAGATGAAAGAACAATATTTTACAAAGGATAATATTTTCGAAAAATCTTTGGAAATAAAAAATACTGTTTTGAAATACTCCAGAAAGAATAAGATTTTATTAAAAAATGAAAACACAGCTTTGATAGTTACTGATATGCAGGATTTCTTTCTTAAGTCAGAATCTCATGCATTTATTCCTTCTGCCGAAGCAATCATTAATAACATTAATATTTTAATAAAAACCTGTGAAGAATTTAACATACCAGTTATTTTAACTCAGCACATCAACAATAAAGAAAATGCGGCTATGATGGATGTTAGATGGTCGGATTTAATTACTGAGGAAAATTATCTTAGTGAGGTTAGTGAAAAAATTATCTGCCAAAATCCTCTTCTTGTTAAAAAAACACAATACGATGCTTTTTATAAAACCAATCTGGAAAAACTTCTGCAAAAGCATAATAAATCACAAATAATTATTTGTGGACTAATGACAAACCTTTGTTGTGAAACAACTGCACGTTCAGCTTTTGTGAGAGGATTTGAAATTTTTATGCCAATTGATACAACAGCTGCATACAATTTTGATTTTCATCTTAGCACAATAAAAAATTTATCTTATGGTTTTTGTCAACCAATTTTGTCGAACGAAATTATAAATGAGATTTCTAAATGAAAAATGATATTATTATTATAGGCGGTGGACCAGCCGGACTTGCTTGCTCTCTTCAATTAAAAAGGTATAATATTGGTTCCTTGATAATTGAAAAAGACCATCTTGGAGGTTTAATGAGAAATGCAAATAAAATTGAAAATTATCTTGGTTTCCCCAATAGCATTTCCGGAGTTGAATTGCAAGAAAAATTCGTTCAGCAAATCAAACAAAATAATATAAAAACTGAATTTGATGAAGTACTAAAAATCTCTCACAAGAAAGATGAATTTACTATAACAACAATTAAAAATTCATTTAAAAGCAAATTGCTTGTCATAGCGTCCGGAACAAAACCAAAAATAATTCCCGGAGTTGATATTAAAAAAAATGCATTAAAAAGTGTTTTTTATGAAGTTTTTGAATTACTAAATATTAAAAACAAAAAAATAGCAATTATCGGAGCCGGTGATGCAGCCTTTGACTACGCCCTCAGTCTTTGCAAAAATAATCAAGTTGATATTTTTAACCGAAGCGACAAGGAAAAATGTTTACCCCTATTATATAATAAGGTGTCATCCGAAAAAAATATTCATTACCACAAACATAAAATTCTTAAATCTATTAATAAAAAACAAGGTCGATTATCGTTAATATTTAATGAGCAAAATAAAATTTGTGAACACATTTCAAATTATATTATTTTTGCCGTCGGAAGAAAACCGGAGCTAAGTTTTTTATCGGAAATCAACAAAAACAAAATTGATTGTCTTGTAAAAAACAAAACATTGTTTTTTATTGGTGATGTAAAAAACGGGATAACTCGACAGCTTGCAATTGCGACTGGAGATGGGATAAAAACTGCTATGGAAATAATGCTTGATGCTTGATGCCGGATACTTGATAGATTGCTATCCTTTTTAGCTTAGCAAGCTTTATTTTTAAATTTTGGAGACTGAAGACTAAAACTTGAATATAATAAATTAATGAAAGTAATAAAAAGAATAGAAGAAAACGATTTGGCTCATGTATTTATAGCTGAAAATTCAGAGGGTAAGCAAGTCGAGTTTGTCGAATCTATACAACCTCCATTAACAATAAAAGATAAGTGGGTGCTTATTCTTTCCACTTTATTCGGCTGTCCGGTAAATTGCAAATTTTGTGATGCAGGTGGACAGTATAATGGCAAACTCTCTTTTGATGAATTAATGTTTCAAATCGATTATTTGGTTTGTAGTAGATTTCCCGACAGAATAGTTGACACAAATAAATTTAAAATTCAATTTGCCAGGATGGGTGAGCCCGCATTCAATCATGCTGTTTTGGATGCGCTTGAAGCCATCCCGAAAATTTACACCTATAAAAACTTTATCCCCTCACTTTCAACTATTGCTCCTGTTGGCACTGATGATTTTTTTGCAAAACTTCTTTCACTAAAAAAACGATTATATAAACAGAGTTTTCAACTTCAGTTTTCGCTTCATTCTACTGATTATGCACAAAGAGACAATCTTGTGCCGATTAAAAAATGGAGTTTCGAGAAAATCAGTAATTATGGAAATGATTTTTTTGATGAAGGAGGAAGAAAAATAACTTTGAATTTTGCTCTCGGAAAAGATAGTATTTTGGAAACCAAAACGCTTCTTAAATATTTCGATACTGCAATATTTTTGATAAAAATAACTCCCGTAAATCCAACATTCAAAGCACAGAAAAATAATATTACTTCGCTTATTGATTCTAAAAATAAAAATTATTCAATTGTTGATGAACTGAGAAACGCCGGATACGAAGTTATTCTTAGCATCGGCGAATTCGAAGAAAACGAAATTGGAAGTAACTGCGGACAATATTTAAATACTTTTCGTGAAGAAAATAAAAAACTTGAAAATAGTTATTCGTATAAACTAAAAAATGTATAGAACTTGTATTAAAACATTGATTACCATAATTTGTTTATCCATAAAAATAAAATTAATTTATAAAATTCGATGACAAAAATTTAATCTTCCAACAAAAACTTTTCCCCGCTAAAAAACTTACTTTTGCAAATCGAAACACAAAACATTAATGAATAATTTCCTAAAAGATTTAAACAAAGAACAGCGTCAAGCAGTTGAGCAAATAGATGGACCTGTTTTGGTTATTGCCGGAGCGGGATCAGGTAAAACAAGAGTTTTGACATATAGAGTAGCACATTTATATAATAGTGGTGTTGACCCTTTTAATATTCTTGCATTAACTTTTACAAATAAGGCTGCACGTGAAATGAAAGAACGTATCATCAAACTTGTGGGTGATAGCGATGCAAGAAATATCTGGATGGGAACTTTTCATTCAATATTTGCAAAAATTTTACGGATCGAAGGTCATCGGTTAGGCTATGCTTCTAATTATACAATTTATGATGCCGAAGATTCGAAACGTTTGATAAAAACAATTATCAAAGAACAAAATCTTGATGATAAAGTTTATCAGCCAAATTATGTGATGAACAGAATTTCTTCAGCAAAATCCAACCTGATTTCAGCCTCTGATTACAAAAATAATTCTGAGATAATGGATGCCGATAAAATGGCAAGCAAACCAAAAACCGGTGATATTTATTCTATCTATAAAAACAGGCTTAAAAAAGCTGACGCAATGGATTTTGATGATTTGCTTTTTAATACAAATGTATTATTGAGGGATTTTCCCGATACACTATACAAATATCAAAATAAATTTAAGCATATTCTTGTTGATGAGTACCAGGACACAAATCACGCGCAATATTTAATAGTGAAAAAGCTTGCTGCTAATAATGAAAATATTTGTGTTGTTGGTGATGATGCACAAAGTATTTATTCATTTAGAGGTGCAAATATTCAAAATATCCTAAACTTTAAAAATGATTATCCCGATCTAAAAACTTATAAACTTGAACAAAATTACCGTTCTACAAAAACTATTATAAACGTAGCTAATGGAATAATTATTAACAATAAAGATCAGATTTTTAAAGAAATATGGACTGATAATGATGAAGGAAATAAAATACAGTTGCTGAAAGCATCAACAGATGGCGAGGAAGGAACAATGGTTGCACGTTCGATTTTTGAAAACAAAATGAATGAGCAACAAAAAAACGATGCTTTTGTGATTATTTATCGTACTAATGCTCAGTCGCGATCCATTGAAGAAGCATTGCGAAAAATGAATATCCCTTACAGAATTTTTGGCGGATTATCTTTTTACAAAAGAAAAGAAGTTAAAGATTTGCTTGGATATTTCAGGTTGACAATTAATAATAAAGACGAAGAAGCATTAAAAAGAGTAATAAATTATCCAGCAAGAGGAATAGGAAAAACCACTCTGGAGAAAATAATTGTTGCTGCTGATAAAAAAAACACAAGTCTTTGGAAAATAGTTGAAAATAGTGATAATTCTGAATTAAACCTCAATGCAGGAACAAAAGCAAAACTTTCTGCTTTCGCAATTATGATTAAAAGTTTTTCAGCTGAATTAAAAAAGAAAAACGCCTATGAACTTGGCAAACAAATTGCATCTTCATCAGGAATTTTAAAAGAATTTTATGACGATAAAACACCTGAAGGAATAAGTCGTTACGAAAATATTGAGGAATTGCTTAACGCAATAAAAGAGTTTTCTGAAAAAGAAATTACTACAAGCGAAAGCAAAAAAGAAATATCAATTCATACTTTGGATGAGTTTATGCAGGATGTTGCTCTATTAACAGATGCTGACGAAAAAGATAAAAACGACACCGATTATGTTTCATTAATGACAATTCATGCAGCAAAAGGACTTGAATTTCCCTATGTTTATATTGTTGGTTTAGAAGAAAATCTTTTCCCCTCGATACAATCAATAAATTCTAGAACTGACCTTGAAGAGGAAAGACGATTATTTTATGTTGCTGTAACAAGAGCAGAAAAAAAGCTTATACTTTCGTATGCCGAAAACCGCTACAAATGGGGAAATCTTACAATTTGTGAACCGAGTCGTTTTCTTGAGGAAGTTGATGAAAAATTTATCGAACAACCGCAAAGAACAATAGTCAAAGGCAGAGATAAATTTTCTGAAAATGGACATTTTTCAAAACCATCACCTAAAAATATTTCAGGATTTCAAAAGAAAAATCTTAAGAAAATATCAAATTTATCAATAACTTCTGATAGTCAATTTGAAAGTGATGATAGTGAAAGCATACAAACTGGAATGGTTGTTGAACACAGTAAATTTGGTAAAGGAAAAATAATCAACATCGAAGGAAACGGACCAAATAAAAAAGCAACAGTTTTTTTTAAGGGAATTGGAAATAAACAGTTGCTTTTAAAATTTGCAAAGTTGAAGATAATCGCTTAAGAATTTGAGATTTTTAACCATAAACTCCAAATTCTCAAACAATAAAAAAAATAAATTTGTACATCAAATAAAGTTTTATTATCTTTGCAGTCAAATTCCGGGAAAAACTATATTAATAATCCTCCCTTGATAATGGAGAGAAAACTACTAAAAAAGTAAATTTTGAATATTTACAAAAAATAATTAACTATCTAATAGGATATTACAAACAATTAAACTAATGGAATATAATACCACACGCAAAAAATTACTCATTCCTGAGTATGGAAGAAATGTTCAAAAAATGATTAAATGGGCAATGGAAGAAAATGATAAAGATGAACGCACAAAAATTGCACATCTTATTGTTGACATTATGGCAAGATTAAACCCTAATGTATATGACACAGGAGATTACAGACACAAATTATGGGATCATCTATTTTTAATTTCAGAGTTTAAACTTGATGTTGATTCTCCTTACCCAATGCCTGAAACTAAATTACTTAAAGAAAAACCCGAAAGACTTAAATATTCTGAAAACAGTATACGATTTAAACATTACGGAAATAATATTGTAAGAATGCTTGAGAAAGCTACTGAATTTGAAGACGGTGCTGAAAAAGTTGCGCTAATCAATTATCTGGCTAATCATCTAAAAAAATCTTACTTACTTTGGAATAGAAATTCGGTTAATGATGAATTGATAAAAGACCATATTTTTCTTTTGTCAAAAGACCAAATTAAATCCGATCAATACGAATTAAGTTCAACCAGCGATATTCTTGCAAAAACAAGAAAAAGAAGAACGACTGCAACATATTCAAAAAATCATACTTCTAATACTAATTACAAACCCAGAAGAAGAACAATATAAAATATTAATTCATTTTCTTACCTTTGAAGAAAAAACAAAACCATGGGTATTTTTGAAATCACTGGTAGGAAAAAATTGAAGGGTGAAATTACACCTCAAGGTGCTAAAAACGAAGCTCTTCAAGTTCTTTGTGCCACACTTCTCACTTCTCAAAAAATAAATATTTCTAATATCCCTAACATTAGAGACGTCAATAAGTTAATTGATATTTTGATAGGTATAGGTGTTAAAGTTAATAAAGTCAGAGAACATGAATACGATTTTCAGGCTGACGATATTGACCTTGAATATTTAAAATCTACAGAGTTTAAGGAAAAAGGAGCTTCACTCAGAGGATCAATAATGATTTTAGGTCCACTTCTTGCAAGATTTGGTAAAGGTTATATCCCTCACCCCGGTGGCGATAAAATTGGAAGACGCCGTTTAGACACACACTTCATAGGATTACAAAAACTTGGCGCAATATTTAATTCCGACAAAAACAACACTTTTTATAAAGTTGATGCATCCAATTTAAAAGGTGCATATATGCTTTTGGATGAAGCCTCAGTTACCGGAACAGCCAATATTTTAATGGCTGCAACAATGGCAAAAGGCAGGACTACAATTTTTAATGCTGCTTGCGAACCATATCTGGTTCAACTGTGTAAAATGCTCACAAATATGGGAGCAAAAATTAATGGCATTGGTTCGAATTTATTAACTATTGATGGAGTTAATGAACTCAGCGGATGTAATCACAGATTAATGGCAGATATGATTGAAGTAGGTAGTTTTATTGGAATGGCTGCTATGACTCAATCGGAGATTACAATAAAAAATATTGATTATAATGGATTGGGAGTAATTCCTGATGTATTTAAAAAGATGGGAATAAAAATTGAGAAAATTGGAAATGACCTTTTTATTCCCGAACAAGAAGAATACGAAGTTGAAACATTTATGGATGGTTCAATTATGACTGTTGCTGACGCACCATGGCCGGGCTTTACACCCGATTTAATTAGCATAGTTTTGGTTGTTGCTACTCAGGCAAAAGGCAGTGTTCTAATTCATCAGAAGATGTTTGAAAGCCGCCTGTTTTTTGTTGATAAATTAATTGACATGGGTGCTCAAATAATTCTTTGTGATCCTCACAGAGCGACTGTTATAGGAGTAAATCGTAAATATCCTCTAAAGGGAATCGAAATGGTTTCTCCTGATATTCGTGCAGGTGTTGCATTACTTATCGCAGCTCTTTCTGCAGAAGGAAAAAGCCGTATTCACAATATAGAACAAATAGACCGTGGATATCAAAATATTGACGAAAGACTAAGAAATATTGGTGCCGAAATTTATAGAAAATAAAAATTA
>CAYOKJ010000011.1:25686-37170 GCA_964404485.1 uncultured Bacteroidales bacterium
AATTCTCAATTAATATACTCTGACAATTTGTCTTAATATCTCAATTGGCAAATTATTTGTTTACCTCTTTTTGTTTCCAAAGAAGATTTTGAATTTGTTAAGAAAAACAAATTCAAAATTTCTTTTTTCAAAAGAAATCAAAAAATAATCATTAATAAAGCATTTATTTTAATAGGAACAAAAATGGCAGAAGAAATAAAAAAAACAGATGAAAGCTTAGAAAAAGAAATAAAAGCTGAAGAAACCACATCGAAAAAGGAAGAAGAAAAAAGCGAAACTCCTGAAAAAACAGAAAAGAAGACTTCTTCAAAAAAAACAAAAGCAAAAAAACCTGCTAAGAAAAAAGAAACAAAAGAAGAAAAATTAAAGAAAGAAGTTGAGGAATTAAAAGAAAAAAATGTTGAGCTAAACAACAAATTCATTCGTTTATATTCTGAATTCGATAATTTTAGAAAAAGATCGCTTAAAGAAAAAAACGATTTAAGAAAAATAGCTTCTAAAGAGGTTATTATTTCGTTGCTTCCTGTTGTTGATGACTTTGAAAGAGCAATGAATTCAATGGATGAAAACGACGATAACAAAACTTTAATTGATGGAGTTAATCTAATTTACAAAAAACTCTTGACTACCTTAAAAAATAGAGGCATGGAAGCAATTAAAGCAATAGGTAAAAATTTTGATACAGATTTTCACGAAGCAATTACTCAAATTCCTGCTCCAAAAAAGAGTATGAAAGGAAAAGTTGTTGATGAAATTGAAAAAGGATATTTACTTGAAGGTAAAGTTATCAGGTATTCAAAAGTAATTATTGGGAAATAAAAATAGAAGAAAAAAATTGTTTGACTTTAAATACAAACACTAAATACTTTGACATGTCAAAAAGAGATTACTACGAAGTACTGGAAGTATCAAAAAATGCAAGTGAAGCGGACATAAAAAAAGCCTATCGTAAGAAAGCATTAAAATACCACCCTGATAAAAATCAGGATGACTCTTCAGCAGAAGATAAATTTAAAGAAGCAGCAGAAGCATACGAAGTACTTAGCAATCCTAATAAAAAAAGCAGATACGATCAGTTTGGCCACGCCGGAATGAAAGGTGCTTCTAATGGTGGTGGTTATGGTGGTGGCATGTCTATGGATGATATTTTCAGTCAATTTGGTGACATTTTTGGTGGAGCATTTGGTAGCGGATTTGGTGGTTTTGGAGGCTCTCAAAGAGGCAGCAGAAGAAGAGTAAACAGAGGATCTAACCTCAGAGTAAAAGTAAAACTCACGCTTAAGGAAATAGCAAAAGGCACAGAGAAAAAAATTAAAGTAAGAAAATATGTTGAATGTACAAGTTGTCATGGTTCAGGTGCCAAAGCAGGTTCCTCATACAGCACTTGCCCAACATGCCATGGCACAGGCCAGGTAACCCGAATCTCAAATACTTTTCTTGGTCAGATGCAAACCTCCTCAACTTGCCCGAGTTGTGGTGGCGAAGGTCAAATGATTGCAGAAAAATGTCAAAAATGTGCCGGAAATGGTATCATTAAAGACGAAGAAGTAATCACATTAAAAATTCCTGCAGGAGTAGCCGAAGGAATGCAGCTTTCTGTTAGCGGTAAAGGAAATGCCGGTGCGCGTGGTGGAGTTCCCGGGGACTTAATTGTACTCATTGAAGAAGAAAATCATCATGATCTTGTTCGTGACGGATCTAATTTATTACATAGTATTTTTGTGAGTTTTACTGATGCTGCACTTGGATCAACTTTAGAAATTCCAACTATAGAAGGTAAAGCACGGATAAAAATTTCAGCAGGTACACAGGGAGGAAAAGTTCTAAGATTAAAAGGAAAAGGCTTACCGGATATTAATTCGTATGGTAGAGGTGATCTGCTTGTAAGCATTAATGTATGGACTCCAAAAAATATTTCGAAAGAAGAAAAACTAATTCTCGAACGCTTAAGTAAATCTGAAAATTTTATTCCAAATCCCACGAGTAATGATAAAAGTTTCTTCGACAGAATGAGAGAATATTTTAGTTAAGCACCCCAATCCCTAACCCTTTCCCCATAAGGGAAAGGGAACTTCATAGTAGATATTCGACAGATTTATTTAGCTGCAACTTCCTTAATAATTGATTTTTAGCTAATAACCTGAGTTCGATTATTAATATTTTTTCTTATGCTGTAAATCAAGGAAATACAATGATTGTTCTTAGTGTGTCTTAGAGTTTTTGGGACTTAGTGGCTACTTTTTTTGCCGCAAAGGCTCAAAGACACGAAGAATCACAAAGGAAAAAACACATATTGACATAAGTTGCACAATATCAATTAGTTTATAATCGAACTCAGGTTTGTATTACCATTATTTTTTTTTTATTACATGTAATTCAGTCTCCCCTGGACGAAATATTTATATTTCCTTAACATTTTACTTCTATTTGATATTTACCTTTTTGTTATTTTTGTGAATATCTTTTCAAGATGTGTATAAAAAATTATTATTGAATTATGAATCTATTTGAAGCAATTAATATTAACAAACAATTCGCTAATCACAAAGCTCTTAGTGATGTGAGTATTTCAGTTCCCGAGAAAAGTATTTTCGGATTACTTGGTCCGAACGGGGCGGGTAAAACTACACTCATAAGGATAATAAATCAGATTACCGCACCGGATTCCGGTCAAATATTTTTTTCCGGGAAAAAGCTCTCTTCAAAACATATCCGTGATATTGGATATCTACCGGAAGAAAGAGGATTATACAAAAAAATGAAAGTAGGAGAGCAAACTTTATACCTTGCACAATTAAAAGGACTTGGAAAACAAGAAGCAACAAAAAAAATAAAATACTGGTTCGAGAAATTTGACATCCTCCCGTGGTGGGACAGAAAAGTAGAGGAACTCTCAAAGGGAATGCAGCAAAAAATACAGTTTATCGTCACTGTTTTGCACGAACCCAAATTGCTAATTTTTGATGAACCTTTTAGCGGTTTCGACCCTATAAATGTTAATCTCCTAAAGGATGAAATTCTTAAACTCAGAAATAATGGAGCTACAATTATATTTTCTACTCACAATATGGCTTCGGTAGAAGAACTTTGCGATCATATCGCTCTTCTCAATAACTCAAAAAAAATCCTTGACGGGAAAGTTTTTGATATAAAAAATCATTATAAATCAAATACTTTTGAAGTAAGTTATTCGGGATTCTCAGGACATATTTCTTCATTATTGAATAATAATTTTGAGTTGAAAGATCAGGTTTCAGAAAATGGTTTCACGAAAGTGAAAATAAAAATAGCTGAAAATTCAAGCTCAAATGATTTGCTAAAAGATCTTATACCACATTTAAAGATCAATTCAATTAACGAAATTATACCTTCGATGAATGATATTTTTATTACAAAAGTTAATGAAAATATAAATAATTAAAATTGAATGTTGAGTGTTGAATGTTAAATAGATATGTTTTCAAAAAAAAACACTCAATAAACAATAATCAATAAGCAATAAACAAGTAAAAAAAAGTAAATAATTAAAATTGAATGTTGAATGTTGAGTGTTGAGTATTGAATATTGAATTTTAAATAGATATGTTTTCCCAAAAATAAACACTCAATAAACAACAATCAATAAGCAATAAACAAGTAAAAAAATATAAATAATTAAAATTGAATGCTGAGTGCAGAATGTTGAGTGTTGAGTGTTGAATATTGAATATTGAATATTGAATTTTGAATAGATATGTTTTCCAAAAAAAAATAGAACATGAATAAAGTCCTCCTCATAATAAAACGCGAATATCTGACAAGAGTAAAAAAACGATCATTTATTGTAATGACTATTTTGGGGCCAATACTAATGGCTGCCCTGATGATTGTTCCCGTTTATCTTGCCGAACAATCGTTTAGTGATACGAAATCGATTTCCGTTCTTGATGAAACCGGTTGGTTTCTCGATAAATTCCAAAACTCCGAAAACATGACTTTTCATCATACTTTTTCGAGTTTGGAAAAAGCAAAAGAAGACTTTTTTAAAAGTGACGATTATGCCTTATTATATATTCCAAAACCTAAAGAAACTATACCAACTTCTGTTGTAATTTATTCCGAAAAGCAACCCAATATTGAGGTAAAAACATATATAAAAAACACTATTAAAAACGAAGTTGAGAGTCGAAAACTTGTTAGTTCAGGTATTGATGAAAATATCTTAAAATCAATTAAAACAAAAATTGATATTTCGACAATTAAAATAAGCGAAAGCGGCGAAGAACAAAAAACTTATACCGAAATAAGTATGATAATCGGGATTTTTTCGGGTATCCTGATTTACTTTTTTATTTTCCTTTTCGGATCGCAGGTAATGCGTGGAGTGATTGAAGAAAAGACCAGTCGAATTATCGAAGTTATTGTTTCGTCGGTGAAACCTTTTCAGTTGATGATGGGAAAAATTATTGGCATTGCATTTGTCGGCCTTACTCAGCTTTTGCTTTGGGTTATTCTAACTTTTTCGATTGTCAGCGTTTTCCAGGTTTCTTTTGCCGGCAAACTCCCGACAAATAATTCTGAGATATTATCATCATCAAATCCAATGCAACAAATTGATGCAAACAAAAATATTAATTTTGATGATAATAAAATCAACCAAGTTTTTGAAGCAATTTTTTCGATTGACTTTACAACAATTATTCTTTCTTTCGTTTTTTTCTTCCTTTTCGGATATTTAATTTACGCAGCCTTGTTTGCAGCAATTGGCTCGGCCGTTGACAGCGAAGCCGACACACAACAATTTATGCTTCCTATCACAATCCCGTTGATATTTGCGATAGTTATGGCTCAGACAATAATTCAAAATCCTGACGGCTCTCTGGCATTTTGGTTATCAATTATCCCGCTTACATCACCAATAATTATGATGGTAAGAATTCCTTTTGGTGTTCCGGCTTTCGATCTTATTCTTTCAATGGTTTTGCTGGTTCTCGGATTTATAGGAACAACCTGGATGGCAGGAAAAATATATCGCACAGGAATTTTAATGTATGGCAAAAAAGTGAATTATAAAGAATTGTGGAAATGGTTGAGATATAAGTCTTAGTAAAGAAAATTCATGAATTTTCTTTACAACATTTTGTATCAGTATTATATCTAAAAACAAAACTGTATTAGTTTATTCAAATGTTGTTGTTTTTAATGTACCAACGGATGGCAATATGATAAGTTGGGCATTTTGAAACACCAATCTTTCAAATTATTACTATGTATATTTATTACTACTACTTTCATTTTTAGTACTATCTGCCAAATGCACTATATTTTTTATTAGCTGCTGTTGGGTATTAATTTCTTTTTTAAAAAATTTCATTTCATTACAATGATAATCAGGCAAATCTCAGCAAGTAGTTGATAAATGCGTGAAAAGATACTATTGCTTAATAAAGGAGACTTTTTCTAAAGTGGAGTTGTACATATGCTTTATTTCCCACAGAGTTCCTCCATTGGTAGTTTTTAGGAGGGGCCCTTGCAGTGGCCATGATAATGGTGTTCCTACTACCAATGCCAGCTGGCTGTCCCAGGCATCAATTCCAATCAGATAGAAACCTCCCATGCCTGTTTGCTGTACAGTCCAGGTTGATCCTCCATCTGTGGTAAGGCAAATTTGACCCTCATCAAACGCTCCCCACCATGTTTGCGAATTGAGCATGATTAGATGATTGATATCGGCTGGTCGACCACCTCCTCCGACACCAGGAACTGAATCATTCTTCCATGTTGTTCCGCCATCGGTGCTGACCACGTAGTGTGACTGTCCACCATAAACAACAATGGTATTCCCGGAAGCGGTTACACCGATCCATTCGCTTTTGTTGTAGTTGTTTGTAGGAACGATTGAATCCCAAGTAGTACCACCATCCAGAGTAAAAGCAATATAACCTCTTTCACCTCTAGCTTTAACTCCTCCAACTACATATACTTTATTAGGGCTAATTGCCCAGATTCCTTGCATTCCCCCACTGTGAAAAAAGGTTGTATCAAACATGGTCCATGTACTTCCATCATCGGCCGAGTTATAGATTGTTCCGTTACCGCCACTGATCCATATATTGATATTATCCACGATAGATATAGACATGAGTTCCGAGTTTGCGTTATTTACTGGTGCTTGTACCCGTGACCACGTCTGGCCACCATTTGTGGTTCTTAGGATCACATTATTGGTTCCGGTTGCCCATACATTATTTTCATCCACCGCCCAAATATCCCCCACATCAATGCCTTGCAGGGCAGTCGAACCTTGTCCTTGCCTTACCCAAGTTTCCCCAGCATCAGCCGAATAGAGAATCATGCCATATCCTGTACTGTCCTCTGCACCAGTAATCCAGGCGCATTTACTCCTTTCAGCAGGATCAGGGTCATCATCTTTTTTACAACTACTTATGATGATGAGAATACCCAACATCACTACCGAAAATAAAACTGCTACTTTTTTCATATCATCTTAATATTAAGTTAATATCTTGTTAGCTTGCGTAATTTTTTTTATAAATAGTTCAAAGATCTCAGTCATGTCTTTGTTCTCCTTTTTTCTAAGTCTACGAAGTGTCAAACCTGCCACTTTGAAAATTTCGTCCTTCTTCTTGTCATTTTTCTTATTTCCTGGTTTATCATGCCAACTGCTATCAAGTTCAATAAATAGTGCAGGGTGATATGAGTTAGGATTAACGACACAAAGGTCTAGGGTTGATTTTAAAAAGAATGTAGAAGTTGCATGATCCAACAATTCTAGAACCTTTGAATCTATAATTGTGCTCAGTGCTATATTTGGAAGTAAAATGAACTTTGGAAGAATTTTTCTTGCTGCAAGGAAAAGTTCTTTCTCTTGTGGAGAATTAAAAATTTCTTTATCAAAAACAAGTTTTCCATGTTCACCTACTTTTATGTTAAGATTTGCGCTTAGTCTATTTGTGTCAATCTTAGATTGAACATCTTTTTTGTGATCTTCCAGAAAAATCTGAGCTTTTGGGTCATCTGCAAGTACTTTTGCATAACTTTCTTGAGGATTTTTGTCAAATAGATATTTTGCAACTTCCAATAATGCTCTTTGAGAGAGAATAAATGCAGAATCCTTATGTTGATGAATTTGAAAAATTCTAGCAGCTACAATAAGTAAGTCTCCATCTGAATCGTACTCATATCTCTTTAGTTCGTCAATTAAGAAACTTTCAAAAATTGAGAAAGTAGGTGATTCAGCTAAATCCCTAGCATTTTTGTTATCAGATAGAATATTACTAAGATTATTCCAATCCTGATTCTGCAAACATTTTAAGCATTCTTCAGCTGCGTTCATGTTCTATTTTTTATGCAAGCTAACGGTTTAGTGTATATGGAGTGCGGGATTAAAAGTACAAAACTTTCAATTACGCACGGAGCCAATTCGTTTATTCATGTTTTCTTTTTTTACGCCAATAGTCAAAGACGAATTGGCGGTGCTGCAACGAAGAACTACGGTTGAAATACCCGCTCCCCGGATTACATAAAGCTTTTGTTATGGGCTTTAATTGATTCCAATCCAATTTTCCAGTTTATAATTGAATCTTTTTTTCTTTTCTAATTCTTCTTTGCCAACAATATCTATAACATTTGGCAATTGTTTTAATGCATCAACAACTTCTTTAGGAACTCTTTCTTCCTCTAATATTTTTTCGATAAAAATAAAAGTTCCAAAAAATCTAATATCTTTTAATTTAGTGAATTCGATAATGGAGTTAATCAACTTGACAATCTCGGTTTCTTTTAAGTATTTAAAAGAGCTTACAGAATCTAGTATCGTAATTAAAAATCCATCTGGAATTAATTTCTTAACGATTTTATCAAATAAAAAATCTTTATCAAATATTTTAAAGATGTCCTCTTTATGACCAGTTTGTTGTAACAACTCAAAATTTTCAATAATTAATGCTTCAACTTCTTCTTGTTTTCCGATATGGGCATAACTATCAATTAATTGAGACCAAAGTTTTTTAGTAGTTGTTAGATTACAAGTACAATCTGCAGTATTATATAGCAAACATTCAAAAAGTAATTTCTTATTTTTAGTTCTTAAACAGATATTTGCCCAAAGCTCTTCCCAGTTTTTCCATTCACCTGAAAAACCGTTTACTCCATATCTTATAAACTCTTCTAAACAAATATCAAATCCAGCATGGTTCTCATCTAGCAAAATATGCCTAATTATCTTGTCCCAAAACTCTTTGTTATTATGATTAACTGCGAGCCACCAAAGAGGCTGTGGAAAACCGCAGTATACATTTAAACTACCACGTAATAATTGATTTGAAAATTTTGACAAAATGTATTCAGGTTTTTGTTTAAAAATCTCCTTTTCACCTAAAATATGGAAACAAATCTCTTCGGGAGGATTGTAGGAATTAAGTAAAACAGCTTTTACCCAACGAACATCTATTCTTTCACTATGAACTAAATCAATAATCGTTTTTTGTTCATATTGACTTAAATCATCCCAGTAATTAATTATCCATTTAATATTAGATAATAAGAAACTTATATTGTTGTAGTTAATTAATTGAGAATAAATTTCTTTGCGGATGCTAGAATGATTTCCAGTTAGTTGCATCAGATTATCTGCAATTGCCATCTCAAATTCATCTAATACCCTATTGTTTTTTATTTGATAATCAATTCTATTTAACCATTCTTTAAGCACATTAACGCCTATATCAATATCTAAGTATTTTATTGCATCATCCATGGTAGCTCCAAATCGTGCGGAGTTTGTATAAACATCAAGCGGAACTTTCTGAATGACAATTGGATAAATTTTCCCCCATAAATTCCAAAGTTCCTTTTTCTGATTTTCTCCATAATCTTTCCAATCAATGATGCTTTCTTCTCCATAATCGATTGAAAATGTGGAAATAAAATTATAAGCCCTAATTGAAATTTGGTATTTTTCCAAAGAAGTTTTAATTAAATCAAATACTAAATCTTTAAGTTCTTGGGGGAAATTAAACCAATTGAGAATTGATGCCCTAATAGCATTGTAGATAACACTGGGATGTTCATCCTGAAAAATTTCATTTATCAGGTCTTTATTTTCAATTTTTAGGCGACTAAAAATCTGGTAAATCAATTTGCTTCGAATGAATGCTTCATTATTTTGAAGTAATATTTTAAGGGAATCAAATGAAATTATTTGACCATTCTTTAGGCTTTCAATAAATAACCATGAATCATGGCTAGTTGGAAGTAAACCTATCGATAATTGATTTTCAACCTTAGAGATTGTTTGACTATCGTATTCCACCCAAAAATTCAATATTCCACCTGTATTTGATATAAACGGAATTTCATTATCGTGCCAATAGATATCTGAACTGCTTGTTCCTCCACCCTGAATTTTATTTATTATTTCTTGTGAACGCCTGTCATCAAATTCCTGAATGAAATTCATTAAAAATATCAGTGAACTATCTTCGATAGATGGAAATATTGAATTCAATCCCAAAAATGCAATATTGAAAATTTCGTCTTTAAGTTCCTTTTTTATTTTGTCGAATATGAATAAATAATTTTTTGAAGCTTGATACGCTGTTGTTGGATTCAAGCATGCAATACACTTTTTATATTGTTCTAGCTTTCTTTTTTGTTTTATTGTTCCTTTATCAAAAAATAGATATCTACCTGCTTCATAATAATTGGGATGTGTTAATAATATTGATTTCTCCAATATTGATATAAATTGTCTTTCCTCTAGGTAATCAAGGGTATTTAATATTTCTTTCGATAGTTCTAAATCTACAGGATATTCTGGAAAAGCTGGGGCTTTATCATTACCAAATGAACTAGTAAAGAACTTTTTTTCAGTAACAGATAAAAAGTTGTCAATATTGGATAGAATATAAGCTAAATCAGTAAAATCAATATGTTGGATTGGAGTTGAACATATTGATATTAACGAAAGTATATTTGCTGCATATTCATTTGATTGTTTTAGTTGTACTGCTATTTCTTTAGAATCTCTTCTAGCAGCATGTTCTAGGTCAACGAATTTTTTTTGCGAAAGGTTGTCAATCTCTTCATTTATTAAGTAGTTTAATTGTCCAATTTGCAATAAGTCTTCGCTTCTCGAATCCAAAATTCCTTGACTTACTAATTCTATTATATTGTTTGGAAATGAACTGGTCTTAGCTAAAAATTCCCAAAATGATTTTACTACTACATTATCTTTTATTGTTAAGTCACTCCAATTATGATTCTTGATTTTACAGTCATCAATATTTGTAGAATCAAAAATATCATATAAAATTTCAATCCTTGATGAAACAATTAAGGAATGATGTTTTTCAATATTAGCAAGCAATTCTTTGAGTTTGCGAAAAATTTCTGAATGATTTTCTTTCAATGTAATATGTCCAAATGGGTCTTCTAAAATTGCAATTTTATTGTTCTTTACATTTGAAGAAAAGTAACGCTTTAACTCTGAAATATCATCGTAGATTTTATAATCATAACCTTTATTTACAAAATGAGTAGATATCTTTTTTGCTAACTCTGTTTTACCACATTGAGATGCACCACTTAAAAGAAGGACACCTTCTTTTTCGAGTTTCTTAATTAATTGCTTTTCTTCATTTCGTGTTTTATATAAAGAGTCAATGATGGGGATTCCAATTTTATTATTTTCAATGTGTTTTCTAATCTTACCGTAAATGTCAGTCCCTATATCTCTTCCATTTCTTACTATCTCTAAGAGTTCTAAATATATAGCAGTGGTTCTTGATTGAGCAATACCAAATTTTGAGTTTAATAATAAAGTAATATAATTGTCAACTTTCGCATCAGTAAACTCCTCTAGTATTAAACATCGGTCAAGGGTTTGAGCAATATTCTTTCTTGAATAGAAATTTTCAGACTGATTTTGACAATATTGTTCACGGGATTTTTTTAGAGTTTTTTGTGTGAATTTCTGATTTTTTAAAGATTCTGAGAATTCTTTACGCCATTCATTAGAATAAGAAATAGAGGTGTGTTTTTCAATTTTTGATAAGTCTGTTTTAAATTTTACAATATTGTCTGAGCACCTGGAGTGGGATACGAATAATGCAAAGCTATTTTTATTATCGAATAATCGTTGCAAAAGATTACTGTCTGATTTTCTTTCTGGAAAATGACTAAGCCAATTTACTAACTTGGGAATATCAATAAGGTTATTTTCTCTCTTAACCTGTATCTCAATAGTTTGTTCTAATTCGTTATTCTTTATTATTAATAAAGCATCTTCACTTCCCTTCTTTTCAACAAACAATTTTGTTTTCTCAGCGCTATATAATAAGGATATTAACACAGTTACTTTGTACTGATATTCATATCCTTTTATTCCATCAATAGTAACACTCATGCTTTATTTATTATTGCATACAACTAGTAAATAAACACAATTAATAGCGTTTATCCTTCCAATTTGGAATAATATAC
>CAYOKJ010000012.1:0-10474 GCA_964404485.1 uncultured Bacteroidales bacterium
ATTAAAAGATTTTAGTTGCCTCTCCCTTTCCATTCAAATTTCAAAAAATTACCGACGAAACCAATTACTGAAATATATAAAATATAGATTAGTTGTAATGGAAGAAAAAATAATAAAAGTCGTTTTCGTTTAACAAATTTTGTAATTCCATATAAAATGGGTAAATCAATTATGCATTTAATAAGAAATAAAATTAATATAAAAGGAATAAACTGTGGCAAGAAAAAACACAAAATAGCTCCAACAAGCAAAAGATAATTGAAAATATATATTATTAAAGAAGTAAATATTAACGACAGACTTGTATAACCCCTGCTTTTTGAAACCCATCTTATTCTTTGGTAAAAAAATTCTTTAATAGTATTTTTTGCTTCAGTGTAAACAATAGCATTATTATTTTTTAGAAATTTTATTGTAGAACTACCATAGTTATCTTTAATTTTTAGCATTAGAAAAATATCATCTCCCGATGTAAAGTTATCGATTTCTCCCTTTTCCATTACTTTATTATATGCTGATTTTGAGAAAGCCAGATTGGCTCCATTGCACATTAAAGGATGAGATATTTTTGTTGCTCCGGCTCCGGATGCAATTAAACTTAAAAACTCAAGATTTTGTAATTTCTTAAACACAGAATCATCATTATGAAAGCAAACAGGACCAATAATCATTTTTACTTTTTGAGATTCAAAAAATGATGCAATTGTTAAAATCCACTTTTTCCCCATTCTACAATCAGCGTCGGAGGTGATGATAAGCTCTCCTCTCGAAATAGAAACAGCTGCTTTTATTGCTTGTTTTTTCCCTTTAAACGGAATGCTTGTATTTTCCGAACTTAATAAAAGTATTTCCTTTTCGGGATGGCTGTTAATGAAATCGTTAACTAAATATTTTGTTTTATCTGTAGAATCATCATCAATAATTATAATTTCAAATAAATCTTTTGGATAGTTTTGATTTATTAAATCGTTAAGGCAATCAATTATGTTATTTTCTTCGTTCCTTGCCGGGATAATTACACTTACTTTTGTTTTATGCTTTTCCCGCAAGGGTAAATATTCATTTGTGCTAAACCAGCCAAAAGTAAACCTACTGATAATAATTACATACATCAGGCAAAAGCCTCCAAGGATAAAATAAATTGCTGTGATGAATAATTCCATACCGTGATTAAATTTTTCTAAAAAACTTAAGTCTGTAAACAAAAATTGTCCCAATAATTGCAGGTAAAATTATATTTATTAGCCATAATGTTGATGAAGCGGAGAAAATTCCAATGTTAATTTGATTTGTTAATAAACTATATTTTTCGAAAAACAAACCAATAATATAAATTGAAACACTTCCCCTAATTCCAAGTTCGGCTAATGTAATTGTAGGAATAATAGCCATTATAAAATATATAACCGATACCAAAACAAAAGAATAAAAAATTGGAATTGGAACGGAGAACAATCGAAAAAGTAAATAAAATTGAAAGGAAAAGATAAAATATCTAAAGATGCTAATAAGCAAAATAACTAATAATTCTTTTTTTGAATATACAGAAAAAACATTCAAATGCTCTCTGAATTTATTCCATTTTTTACGAGTAAATTTTTGCAGTAATGTTGTTAATATAGAAACATTAAAATAAAATAAAAGAATCAAAATATCAACAATGATAATAACTGCAAACAATCCGTAATAAAAATATCCATAAAAATATTTTGGCAAAATAAAGAATTCGGGAATAAAAATTAAAACAGCTATTGAGCCGAGCAAAATTGTTGTTATCAGTTGGCTCATGCTTCCAATAATGGTAATAAGAATACCTTCCCAGTGATTAGCTTTTTTTAAAATAAACACTCTGCCAAAATAATCCCCCACACGATTTGGCGTAAATGCACTAACCGAAATTCCCGTCAATACTCCTTGAAATGATGTGAAAAACGGAATGTGTTCTATTTTTTTTATAAGGAATTTCCATTTCCATGATTCCAATCCAAGATTTATAAACATCAGTAAAAAAACAATAAGCAATTGTAAAATAAAACCCTCAGAACTAAATATTTCTTTGAAAAGGCTAAACACTTCGGCGAGATCTTTTTTACAAAAGATTTCTTTGTAAACAAAATAATAAGTTGCAATAATAATTACAAGACGAATAATATAGTTATATGTTTTACGTATTTTTGTTTTCATTGTAAATTACAAAATCTGTTTTTTTTGAAACCCGATAAAATTATAATAGGCATTGACCCAGGTACAAATATTATGGGTTACGGAATAATCCATAACAAAGGTAATAATATTGAACTTATTACTATGGGTGTTATAAAATTAGGGAAATATCCCAGCCATGCCCTTAAGCTAAAGAAAATATTTGAGAGAGTTTTAGCATTAATCAAAGAATACAAACCTGATGAGTTGGCAATTGAAGCTCCGTTTTTTGGGAAAAATGTTCAGTCGATGCTAAAGCTTGGACGAGCACAGGGAGTTGCGATGGCTGCTGCATTATATCTGGATGTTCCAATATTTGAGTACTCACCAAAAAAGATTAAGCAATCGATTACGGGAAATGGAAATGCTTCGAAAGAACAGGTAGCAGCTATGCTTACAAGCCTTATGAAAATAAATAAAGCTCCGGAATATCTTGATGAAACAGATGGTTTGGCAGCAGCAGTTTGTCATTATTTTCAGAAGAATATTGGTGATGATAGTGATAAATATTCGGGTTGGAAAAGCTTTGTTAATAAGAATCAGGGGAGGGTGAAGAAGTGAATGGGTGAAAAAAAGAATGAATGTAATGTGGTGTTATACCAATTGAATTTCTAAATTGCTGATAAGTATTTTGAAATATTTTTTTCTTTGTCAAGGCAAATATTCTTTGCATAGCAATAGCTACGGAAATAATATTTAACGTAGAGAAAGGAAAAAAGAAACGAAATATATCGGTAATTTGGATGTTCATTTGGTATTAATTGAATTATCACAAATTACGCTTTAGCAAATCGCTATCATTCAAAAATGCTTCAGCAATTATAACATCTTTCGGCCGGGTAATTTTAATGTTTTCGTGATTTCCTTCAACAAGATTTATTTTTATTCCTGTTGATTCAACAACGCTTGCATCATCGGTAAAACCCTCACGAAAATCTTGTTCGTATGCTTTTTTTATTTGTGATGAGTGAAATATTTGAGGAGTTTGAACTATCCTGAAATTATCTCTGTCAGCCGGCAGATTTTGTGAGTTTATTATTTCTCTGATAGATTCATTTATTGGGATAACGGGAATAGCATTTCCTAATTTTTCAGCAGTTTCAAAACAATTTTTGATTACTTCATTTTTAACAAATGGTCTAACACCATCATGAATAGCAATTAAACATTCTCTATTAATCACAGATAATCCGTTTTTTACAGAATGAAATCTGGTTTTGCCTCCCGGAACCAATTGATGAGAAACTTGAAAATTATGTTTTTTACACAATTTTTCCCAGTTTGCAAAACTGCTTTCAGGCAATACAAGAACAATATTTATTTTGTTGGAATAATGAAAAAAAACATTCATGGTGTGCATCAGAACTGGAATATTATTCAATAAAAGAAATTGCTTCGGTATTCCGGCGTTTATTCTTTTACCAATTCCCCCTGCTGTAATTAAGATATTTTTTTTCAAGAATTGCGTGGTTTTAATTATTTTAAAATTTTAAAACAAAATTTCGGATTTCGAGTTTACCATTAGTAAACCAAAACCCGAAATTTCAGTTGTTTTTTTCTTGCTTTAGATTATCAGCATTGCATCGCCATAAGTAAAAAACTTATATTTTTTATCAATAGCTTCTTTATATGCTTTCATCAAAAAATCGTGTCCTGCAAAAGCCGAAGCCATCATCATCATTGATGATTGAGACAGATGAAGATTTGTAATCATAGAATCGGCAACACCAAATTCATATGGAGGGAAGATAAATTTATTTGTCCATCCTTTAAAAGGTTTTATTTGTTTTGATATAGAAACAGTAGTTTCAATAGCTTTCATCGAAGTAGTTCCTATAGCACAGATTTTTTTACCCTTTTCTTTTGCATTGTTAATTATATCTGCATTATGCTGATTGACTATCATTTCTTCAGAATCCATCTTGTGTTTGGTAAGGTCTTCAACTTCAATGTTTCTGAAGTTTCCCAGTCCGGCATGAAGTGTAACATTGGCAAAATCAATCCCACTAATTTCGAGACGTTTCATTAGCTGTCGGCTGAAATGAAGACCAGCAGTAGGTGCTGCAACAGCTCCTTCGTGTTTTGCGTAAATTGTTTGATATCTTTCAGCATCTTCGGGTTCGATAGGGCGACCATGTAATTTTGGTAGTGGTGTGCTTCCAAGTGCCTGAATAGTCTTTTTAAATTCTTCGTAAGGGCCTTCAAATAAAAATCTGATAGTTCTTCCTCTCGAAGTTGTATTATCAATTACTTCAGCAACTAATGGATGGCCATCTCCAAAATACAATTTATTACCAATTCTGATTTTTCTGGCAGGGTCAACCATAACATCCCACAAATGTGTTTCCTTGTTTAATTCCCTTAAAAGGAAAACTTCTATTTTTGCTCCGGTTTTTTCTTTTTCTCCATTTAATATGGCGGGAAAAACTTTAGTATTATTAAGAACAAATATATCTCCATCAGAAAAATATTCTAAAATATCTGTAAATATCTTATGCTCGATTGTTTGTTTCTCTCTGTTCAAAACAATCAATTTTGAATCATCCCTGTTTAAATGAGGGTGGTTTGCAACAAGTTCCGGCGGCAAAAAAAATCTGAATTGTGATAATTTCATATAATATATTAATATTGTACTGTGTTTTAAAATTGCCCGCAAAAGTAAGTATATTCTTACAATTTGTCAAGTATTATCGTCTAATATAAGAATTATCAACAGATTTGTCAAGTGTTATTTTTTAGATTTCAGGATTTCTTTAATTTTTTCGAGCTCAAAAGCATCTTCAAGTTTGTAATTTCCGATACGAGTTCGAACAAGAGATGACATATATGCTCCTGAGTTTAAGGCTCTACCAAAATCACGGGCAATAGCTCGAATATAGGTTCCTTTGCTGCAAATAATTTTAAATTTTATTTGAGGTAATTCAATTTGTGTAATCTTAAATTCTGAAATATTAATGGTTCTTGCTTTGATTTTTACTTCTTTATTTTCTCGAGCATATTCATAAGCTCTTTTACCATCTATTTTTATTGCGGAAAATTTTGGCGGATATTGTTCTTGTTCGCCTAAGAATGATTTTGCAGTTTTGTATAAAAGCTCTGCAGTGATATGATTAACAGGAAAAGTTTTGTCTGGTTCTGTTTCCGAGTCGTAAGAAGGGGTAGTAATTCCAATAATAAAAGTGCCTGTATATTCTTTTTCAAGACATTGATATTCTTCAATTTTTTTTGTGCTTTTTCCTGTACAGATTATTAATAATCCTGTTGCAAGCGGATCCAAAGTGCCGGCATGGCCAACTTTTATTCTTTTTATATTATAATGATGTTTTAAAAAATACCTGATACTGCTGACTACGTTAAAAGAAGTCCAGGAATAAGGCTTGTTTATAAAAAGAGTTTCCCCTTTTATAAAATTGTACTCTTTTGGTGATGAAATTTGTTGCATAAATTTTCAGGCAAATATAATAGCTAAGATTCCAATTATAAAACAATAAATTGAAAAGTAGATCAAACTGCCTTTTTTTACTATTCCAATCATCCATTTGCAGGCAAACAACCCGGAAATAAAAGCTGCAAAAAAACCAACAATTAAAGGAACCACTCCAACAGCAGTTTGTGATGACATTTCGCCGCTGAAAACATCTAGCAGATTTGCTCCGAGAATGGGAACTAAAACCATTAAAAAAGAGAATTTTGCCATTACTATTTTTTTATTTCCCAAAAGTAAACCTGTGGAAATTGTTGCTCCAGAACGCGAAATTCCCGGCAGAACAGCAAGAGCTTGTGCAATTCCAATTATAAAAGAATCAACAAAAGTTATTTTACGAAGATTTGATTTTGGCAAATAAGTGGAAGCAAGTAAAAGAGAAGTTACAATTAACATTGAACCGACAAACAATAAATTTCCTGTAAAAAAACTTTCAATTTCTTCTTTAAAAAAGAATCCAAGAATCATAACAGGTATCATCGAAATAATAAGCTTTACGATATATTTATTGTTATCATTCCACTTAAATAAAAATAATCCTTTTAATAATTCACTAATATCTTTGTAAAAAATAATTATGGTACTTAAAACCGTTGCACCGTGAACAACAACAGTAAATATCAAACTTTTTTCGGCATTAACACCAAGAATAACTTTTCCAAGTTCGAGATGACCACTACTGCTAACAGGTAAAAATTCGGTAAGACCTTGTATCAATCCTAATAATAATGCTTCAAACCAGTTCATATCAATATTGTTTTTGCAACTTCTCAGCCTCTATTTTCACTTTAATAGCCACAGTTTACTTACGATAATAATTAATTTTAATTTGTGAATCTGTGGTAAAATGTTCTTTATTTTTTTGGTCGCTTCATGATAGCAAAAATCTCAATAACATATCCGATAAGGATAAGGATAGGAGCCAGAGTTAGTCTTTGAAAACTGAAAAGTTTGTAACTGAAAACGTCAGGATCGTTTGAACCACCGCCTATCATTAATAAAAATCCAATGACAATAAAAGCAATTCCAATCAACAGAAGTTTATAATTTTCTTTTGAGAACACAAAATTTATTGAGTCCTCTTTTTTATCTTTATTTTTTGTTTTCATTTGATGAAAAATTTAACGTTTTCAAAAATACTATTATTTTAAGAAAGCACACGAGGTTTAACAAAATTAAAAAACAAAGCACTTAATAGTGTTAAAACAAAATTCACTCAATTTTTGAATCCTTTGGATTTGCAAGTCCTGTACATTCAATCAATTCAACTTTAACCGAGCCAATAATAACTTCTGAACGTAGCAAAACAGGGATGTGATTTTTATCGTCACTAATCCATAAAGTCATGGGATATTCCTCATCAAACATTTCTCCTCTAACAACCTTTGGTTTAAATTTCATGCAATTAAACTTTCCGGCTTTTGTTTTTACTACATCTTTTCCAATATAAATAATTCGAGAAATATATAAAGAATCATCCAACATAAATTCAACCCTAAACTCCTGATCAATCTTTGCATTATTATAATCAATATTTCTCATCATGTAAAATGAAGACACAACATCCTGTATGTTAGGAGGGACTTTTCTTTTTATAGTATTGCTTTTAGCCAGATGATCAAATTGATTAAAATTAATATTGTCATCTCGTGTGTAGCTGCCTTGCTTTGTTCTACGCATAAAAAACCATGGAATAAGAGCGTCTTCATCAATATATGATTCATATCTGTCATCAACTTTAAAAAACCAATTAAAAATACCAACCGATTTTCCGAGAACTTCCAGGTGATAAGTATCTCTATTATGAAATTTTTTATTATCTTGTAAAACCGAGAGAGTACCAATTCCGGCAGTTAAATATGAGGTGAGCCACGAATCATAAAAGATTCTGTATTTTAGAACTTCGCCTCGTTTAAAAGCTGAATTTCTAACTTTTTGTAAGCCCTCTGCTGAAGAAGCAAAAGTGAAAACAACTGAAAAAAGTAATATGAAAATGATACTTTTTTTCATTTATGATATATAATGAAATTTCATTTTTAGTTCTTTATGAAATATTGCGAACAATAAAATTTGCCAAAGATTCACAGAGAATAAAATTAATTTTTTTTGTTCACTAAAATGTGATTCCTGTATAAAAAAATTTATCTGTTAATTTGGGGTTTTTTATTTATTTACAAACACTAAATCATCTTTTTATTAAATTACAATATTAATAATTCGTTTATTAACAACAATTATTTTTTTCGGTGTTTTACCCCCAATCCATTTTTGAGCTTCTTCTGCTTCAAGAACTGTTTTTTCAATTTTTTCTTTTGGCATATCAACCGGCAATTCAAGTTTAAAACGCATTTTACCATTAAACGAAACAGGATAAGTAAAAGTATTTTCTGTAATAAAATCTTTGTTGAATTTTGGATACTCAGCCTGTGTTATACTTGTTTTATTACCGAGTAATGACCATAATTCTTCGGCAATGTGAGGTGCATAAGACGAAATTAAAATTGCAAGCGGTTCCAGAATTTCTCTTTTGCTGCATTTTAAATCTGTGAGTTCGTTTACACAAATCATAAAATTACTTACGGCGGTATTAAATGAAAATCTTTCAATATCGTCTTTGATTTTTTTAATGGTTTTGTGTAAAATTTTTAATTCTTCTTTTGTAGCTTTGGCATTAGAAACATTAAAATTATTTAATTCATCATGATATAATCGCCAGAGTTTTTTAATAAATCTAAAAACGCCTTCGATACCTTTTGTGTCCCATGGCTTGTGAGTTTCGAGAGGACCAAGGAACATCTCGTATAATCTGAGAGTATCTGCACCGTATTCTTCAATTAAAAGATCAGGATTTTGAACATTGTGTTTGGATTTTGACATTTTTTCGATTTCCCAACCACAAAGATATTTCCCATCTTCGAGAATAAATTCTGCATTATTATATTCCGGTCGCCACTTTTTAAATTCATTAATATTCAAAATGTTATTGTCAACAAAATTAATGTCAACATGTAGTGGAGTTGAAAATAATTTTCTGTCTTTTATTCCTTTTGAAACAAATAATGGTTTAAGATCACGTATTTCGTGGCGATTAAAAATAACCCCTTTATTTTTGTTTTCAAGTGCTTCGAAAGTTTCTTCAACAACTGCATTTATATTTTCAATTATGTCAGCGATAGGAATCAGGATTAATTTTCTGTTTGTTGTTTTTATGTACTTTTTATAAAATGACTCAAGTCTTTCGAGTTTCTTTTGACTTTTGATTTCAAAAATTAAATTTTCTTTTTTATTATAGAAATCAAATTTTCTATGTCCATCTTTATAATTTCGTATAAATTCCTTTTCTAATTTGTTCTTTTTAATGAATTCCCAAAGCAAATATTCAGCATATTTTTCTAAATTTACTCTATATACAAAACTACTTTTTCCCTGTATTTTTCCTTGATTAATGAGCTTTTTGTACGGTTCATCTTTACAAACCATTCCAATGTCAAATAAAAACTTATTCCAGAAGCGTGAATAAATCAAATGTCCGGTTGCGTGCTCGTCGCCGCCAATGTAGAGGTCAACATTTTGCCAGTATTGATTTGCATCTTTCGAGAAATATTCATTATCATTTTTAGGATCCATATAACGGAGATAATATCCGCTTGATCCGGCAAATCCGGGCATGGTGTTTGTTTCGAGAGGATAACCGTCTTTTGTTTCCCAGTTTTTGGCACGTGCCAAAGGTGGTTCTCCGGTAGTTGTTGGCAGATATTTATCAACTTCGGGAAGTCTTAGAGGAAGTTCTTTCTCATCTAAAACATAAGGCATTCCGTTTTTATAATAAACAGGAAAAGGCTCACCCCAATAACGTTGTCTGCTGAAAATTGCATCACGAAGCCGGTAATTAATAGTGCCGTAACCTGCCTTTTTTTCTTCAAGTTTTTTAATTACAGCTTTGATAGCGTCTTTCACTTCCATTCCATTAATGAAATCAGAATTCATCATTTTGCCGCTCTTGGCATCATAAGATTCTTCAGAAATATCGCCCCCCGAAACAACCTGAATAATTGGAATATCAAAATGTTTTGCAAAAGCATAATCGCGACTGTCGTGTGCGGGAACAGCCATAATTGCACCTGTTCCGTAACCGGCGAGTACATAATCAGCAATCCAAATTGGAATTTTTTTCCCGTTAAGGGGATTAATTCCATAAGCTCCGGTAAATACGCCGGTGATATTTTTTACTTCGGCAATACGCTCTATTTCCGAACGGTTTTTTGAACGGGTGATATATTCTTCAACTTCTTCTTTTCTTTCCGGGCTGGTAATATTACTAACAAGTTCGTGCTCAGGAGCAATTACCATAAATGTGGCTCCAAACAAGGTATCAGGACGAGTAGTGAAAACGGAAATAACCCCACCTAAATCCTCAACCCCACCTAAATCCTCCCCACTAGGGAGGACTTTGTTATCTAAATACGTTATTATTTTATTAATAACTTTATCAATACTTGTTATTACTTCTTCATTAGAAAAACGAATAACTGAAAATCCCAGTTTGTTTAGAATTTCTGTTCTTTCTTTGTCTTCTTCAATTTGGGTGTCGTGAATTTTTCCATCAATTTCAATAATTGTCATTTTTTCCAAACAAACAAAATCAGCAATAAATCTATTAATAACATGCTGTCTTCTGATTTTGTAAGCAATTTGTTTATCTCTTAATCTTTCCCAAATAACAGACTCAGCTTCCGTTGGATTTTTTCTTGCTTCTTTAGCTTTTTCTTTCAAAACATTCCACATCTG
>CAYOKJ010000012.1:10574-35926 GCA_964404485.1 uncultured Bacteroidales bacterium
CCGTTGGATTTTTTCTTGCTTCTTTAGCTTTTTCTTTCAAAACATTCCACATCTGGGAATCTGTATTATAGAATGGAGGAGTATCTTTTTCTTCAATAAAATAATTAGAGATTCTATCTCCCTCCCCCATGGGGAGGGTCGGGGTGGGGTAATTTCCACTAGGGAGGACTTTGTTATCTAAATACGTTATTATTTTATTAATAACTTTATCAATACTTGTTATTACTTCTTCATTAGAAAAACGAATAACTGAAAATCCCAGTTTGTTTAGAATTTCTGTTCTTTCTTTGTCTTCTTCAATTTGGGTGTCGTGAATTTTTCCATCAATTTCAATAATTGTCATTTTTTCCAAACAAACAAAATCAGCAATAAATCTATTAATAACATGCTGTCTTCTGATTTTGTAAGCAATTTGTTTATCTCTTAATCTTTCCCAAATAACAGACTCAGCTTCCGTTGGATTTTTTCTTGCTTCTTTAGCTTTTTCTTTCAAAACATTCCACATCTGAGAATCTGTATTATAGAATGGAGGAAAATCATTTTCATCAAAAGTTTGATTAGAGCTTTTAACTCCCTCCCCCATGGGGAGGGTTGGGGTGGGGTGAAAGTTCACCATAGCTCCTTCACTTCTTCCAATCCAATTTCTCTGTACTTCTTTTATAGAATCTGTCCAATCAACTGTTTCCAATCCATCGAGTAATCGTTGAGCATAAGCAGTAATTCTTAACGACCATTGCTTCATTAACTTTCTTTCAACGGGATGACCGCCTCTTTCCGACAAACCATCTTTTATTTCATCATTTGCAAGCACGGTTCCAAGATCAGGACACCAGTTCACCATGGAATTTGAAATATGAGCAAGACGATAATTCATTAGCATTTCTTGCTGTTGTTTTTCTGTTTTCGATTTCCATTCTTCAGCCGAAAATAATTCAGTTTCATCACTGGATGCATTAATATTTTTGTTTCCTGTGGTTTCAAATTCTTTTACCAAAGAATCTATTGGCTGAGCTTTATCTTTATTTTTATCATACCATGAGTTGAATAATTGAATAAAAACCCACTGTGTCCATTTGTAATAATGTGGATCACAAGTTCTAACTTCTCTATCCCAATCATATGAAAATCCAATATTATCAAGTTGTTCTCTGTATTTTTCAATGTTTTTATTAGTGGTAATTTCAGGATGTGTTCCAGTTTGAATTGCATATTGTTCAGCAGGCAAACCGTAAGCATCGTATCCCATAGGATGCAAAACGTTAAAACCTTTTAATCGTTTGTATCTTGAATAAATATCTGATGCAATATATCCTAAAGGATGTCCAACATGTAAGCCTGCACCGGATGGATAAGGAAACATATCAAGAACATAATATTTTGGTTTGTTGTGATCGATTTCCGTTTTATAGGTTTTGTTTAATCTCCAGTACTTTTGCCATTTCTTTTCTATCTCTCCAAAATTGTATTCCATGTTGTTTTGCTATTGCCAGATGTAAATATTTTAATTTAATCTGCGAAATTAAAAAAAAAGAACATAGAAATCATGAAATAAATTGGCTCTGAATGATTTTATGTATGTAAAAAATAAAAAACCATAGATTCACAGATAATGCAAATTTATGTTAATCGAATCAAATACCATTTTTTATTAACACATAAAATATTCAGATATTATCGAAAAAAAATAATTATAAAAATCTGTTAGTCAGCAACAAACTTAAGAATCCATATGTTTTACTTAGAATTTCATGTTTATTTGTATTTTTACATAAAAAAACGTTTATGCTTGAAAAAAGAATAATATGGGCTACAACCAGATCGGTACTGGAAACCAATAAGTACAAAAACAAACGTAGCGGAAAACGTAGCAAAAGCAATTGGTCTTTATTTGAAAGACTTTTGAATATTTTTGTATTATTTTTAAAAATATCAGGCTTATATATAAAAGGGCAAGAGAATGCAAAAAATATCAAAATAAAAGAAATTGTGCTTGAATTTGAGAATCTTCCTTCTTCTTTCAACAATTATAAAATACTTCATTTAACCGACCTTCATATTGATAGTCTCCCGGGCCTTGATAATATTATTTCCAAGAAAATTGAATCTTTGAATTATGATGTTTGTGTTCTTACCGGCGATTATCGACGAAGCATCAGCGGGAGTTTTAAAAGCATTATACGACCAATAAAAAAAATAGTTGATTCTATCAAAGCTAAAGATGGGATTTATGCAGTTTTGGGTAATCACGATACATACTTAATGGCTGAATACGAAGACAGATTAGGAATAAAACTATTGATCAATGAAACAATTTTCATTGAAAAAGGAAAAGATAAAATTGCAATTACCGGAACAGATGACCCATTTTATTATTTTACTGATCAAGCAATAATTTCTCTTGACGAGCCGATAAATTATTTCAAAATAGCATTAGTCCATACACCGGAATTATATGATGTTGCTGCAGATAATAATTACAATCTTTATTTATGTGGGCATACTCACGGAGGACAGATTTGCTTGCCCGGTGGTAAACCGATAATTACACATCAGTTTGATGATAAGAAATTTATTAAAGGTCTTTGGAAAGTGAAAAAAATGACAGGTTATACGAGTCCGGGTTGTGGAGTTTCAGGTATTCCTGTAAGGTTTAATAATTTTGGAGAGATTACTTTGTTTACTTTAAAAAGTAAGGGATAATTGATGGGAATAAGGAAATAAGGGAATAGGGGAAATAATGGAAATAGAGGAAATTTGAGAAAAAAAGAATAACGAATATCAATTAACGAATGTCGAAGTATAAATCTCAAATCGGTGTTCAGTATTCGATATTCGATATTAAAATAGGTTTTTAAAAACATGCTAATTAAAAATAAAGAAATGAATTATTAATAAACCGATAAAATACTTTTTTAGTAATTTAGCCCTCTTATGTCAAAACAAGAAGAAAAATATAATAAACGTCGTCTGAAATCTTCATACCTTACTACAATTGTGAGCATTACTTTGGTTTTGTTAATGTTAGGTGTATTGGGATTAATTATTTTGCACGCAAAAAAACTTTCAGATCACGTTAAGGAAAATATAGGATTTTCGATTATTATGAAAGAAGGTATTAAAGAAGCCGAAATTATTCAGTTACAAAAAACTTTGGATGCTACCGATTACGTTAAAACAACTGAATATATTACAAAAGAAAAAGCAGCCGAAGATTTAACAAATGATTTGGGAGAAGATTTTATAAGTTTCTTGGGATATAATCCGCTTCTTCCTTCTATCGATTTAAGGCTTAAAGCTCAATACGCAAATCTCGACAGCCTCCAAAACATCGAAAGTAAACTGCTAAAAAATAAAAATGTTAAGGAGGTTTTATATCAAAAATCTCTTGTTAACCTGATAAATAAAAATCTTCGAAAGATAAGTTTAATACTTCTTGGATTTAGTTTATTGCTTTTGGTTATTTCAATCGCATTGATAAATAATACCATTAGATTATCTGTTTATTCAAAACGTTTTTTGATTAGAAGTATGCAATTGATAGGAGCTACACAACGATTTATTCGCCGGCCATTTTTGTTGAATGGAATAATGCAAGGAGTTTATGGCGCTTTTATTGCAATTGCTTTCCTTATGGGAATAATATATTTTTCGCGAAAAGAATTACCCGAACTTATCAATCTTCAAGACATTAATATTTTTCTGATCCTTTTTGGTACAGTGATTTTATTGGGAATTATTATCTCCAGTTTTTCTACATTTTTTGCAGTAAAAAAATATTTGAAAATGAATACCGACCAGCTTTATTTTTAAACTCCATAGTTCACATTAAAATCATCTTTGTTTGCAAACTAATTAGCTTAAAACCAGAAACAAACTACAAATCTATTGTAAAAGTATGTAAAAATTCGTATATTTGTTTTTTTTAAAAAAAATCCTTTTGTTTTTCAAGTAATTAAAATAGATATAGAAAAAATGAAAAATAATAATTTTTTCAATAGTTTTATTGCAACATTTACTTTCAAACAATAAAATTATTCATGTATAAATAATTACAAAACAATGTAAACAAAATGAAAAGTAAAATAATCTTTTGGTCAACAAAATTCGCAATACTGGTTCTGTTTCTTACATTATCTATTCCTGCTTCTACTCAACCCTACCAACCAATCATTGCGGCTGATTCCACTTCATGGGATGTAGCCCATCAGGAACTATTTGGAATTGTTATGGAGCAACTTTACACAAAAAAACATCCCGATTCGACTTACTCCAAATTATTTTTATTTGGACTTTATCCTGATACTGTTTATATTGGGAAAGTGCGAGAGGATATAAATAGTGGTAAAATATGGTATGTTAATCCGTATAGTAATGATGAAAAACTAATAATGAATATGAGCTTAATAGTTGGTGATACTTTTCAAATCTCAACTACATGGAGCAGTGTTGATAGTGTATTCTTTCATGATGGTAAAAAAATAATAAGATTTGATTTACAAACTATATGGGACGAAACTGTAGAATTTATTGAAGGTGTTGGCCCTAATGTTAGTTTGATATATGCTTTAGACCCTGGTTATGATCATTTTTATGTTGCTTGCAAATACAATGCAGATACATTGGTTTATGTAAACAATAACATCAATTTTATAGGTTGTGAACCTAATACCATTGGCTTACCTGATAAGTCAAAAACAAAAACCATTAATATGTATCCTAATCCAGCAACAACTGAATTACATATTGAACTACCGAAAGAATTCCATCCTAAATCAGAGTTGATACTTAGAGATATTACAGGACAAATAATAAAACAAAAAACCTTAATAGGCAATAAACATATTATTTTTTTAAGTAAACTAAATCAAAGTATTTATATAGTTACAATAATTAACAAGTCATATATTTATTATCAAACAATAGTAATTACTAACTAAATTCTAAACATTATGAAATACTTTAAAAGAAGTCGTAACGCTTTTCGTATTAGTTATTTGCTTTTTCTTTTGGCACTGTTTCTCCAACAGGCAAATGCTCAGATATACCATGATACAATATGTTGGGTTTGGGTAAATGATGCTGAATTTGCTGCATCACAAGGAACTGATTTCTCCTCAAAAAGTGAATTAAATACACTTTTTACTCAAGATCAGGTTGTTTACTATGAACAAGCTTTGCCATTTGCAAAAACACCCGAATTGCTGAAGATACATGAAATACGATGCAATAGCAGTGGCGACATAGATAACGTAATCAACGATCTAAATTCTTCTTTTTCTGGCAAGTTTGACAGATTTTCAAAATTTGAAGTCATGGATTCTGTTTATGTTTATGATCCAATTGATTACATGTGGGTAGCTCATGCTGATGATTGGTTATGGCATCTAAAAAGAATTCAGGCAGATGATGCTTGGGATATAACACTAGGAGACCCAAATATTTCAACTGCAATAATTGATGCAAACTTCGATGTAACACATCCTGACTTGGCAAATGAAATATCACCCCATTATGACCCATATTCCAATTATCAGTATTCATGTAATACAACACATTGGCATGGCACAACTGTTGCAAGTTTTGTATCAGCAGAAACAACTGAACAAGGAGGATCACCACAAGGTCAATTAGCTTCCGTAGGATTTAACACGAAAATTGTTGCTTATATGTGGTCAGACCGTCAAACTACACTTGCAAAAGCTCTACATGCTTCTAATGTAATGGATGCCGATGTGCTTGTCTCCTGTGCAGGTGGTTCTTTAGGTTGTTCTCCCATGCCATCAACAGGAGAAGAATTGATTGTAAAAGAAATACTTGATAATGGGACAGTAATTGTTATGCCTGCAGGAAACGGACTGGGAGGGCATCATTGTGGAACACCTCCTGATAATTACCATGCATTTTATCCTTTTAATCCTGAGTATGACGATCGAATAATTATTGTAACAAGCACTGACATCAATGACAATCACCAGTTTTTCTATGGAACAAATGAAGCAACTCATAGTTATTTTGCAGAAGTTGACATTTGTGCACCTGGATACGATATTATGGGTGCAGCAGAAACTGAATGCGGAGCAAATCAGTGGCCATATTATGGCTCATATGGTGGCACTTCGTTTTCCTCGCCAATTGTTGCAGGAGTATGTGCATTATTAAAATCTATTGATCCAGATTTCACACCAGGAGAAATTCAACATTTTATTAAATCAACAGCTGATCCGGTTACTGATGCAAATAATTATCCAGAGATGCTGGGAGCAGGAAGAGTTAATGCATTCAAGGCAGTAGAAATGGCCTATAATTGTGCTCCTATTGTTATAAGTACCAACGAAATCTGGAATGATGACAGAGTTATTGCATGTGGTGTTGAAATAAAGAATAATGCAACATTAATTATAACTTCAAAGATTAAACTATCTAAACGCAGTGAAGTTATTGTTGAACCTGGTGGTAAATTAATAATTGACGATGGAACATTAACCAGTCTGGATAATCAAATGTGGCAAGGCATCCAAGTATGGGGCGACAAAACAGCCCACCAATTCCCCGATGCTAATGGTAATTATCAACAAGGATATTTAGAACTCAAGAATGGTGCAACAATTGAAAATGCTATTGTAGCTGTTGATTTGTGGAACCCTGATCATTGGAGCACAACCGGTGGTATAGTGTTTGCTGATGGTGCTATATTCCGCAACAATGCCAAATCTATCCACGCACTGCATTATCGCAACTTCCATCCATATTATCCCGAGATAGAATGGGATTATTTTAGTAACTTCAAAAACTGCATATTTGAAATTACCGAAAACTATTTGGGTTTTGAAACATTCTATAAACACGTTGATTTAGCTCATGTTAAAGGTATTGATTTCCAAGCTTGTGATTTTAGCCTTGCTGATAATGTTAGCGGAGCATCTGATTGGAACCATGCCATTGCAGGTTATGATGCCAAGTTTAGGGTAAGCGCAATTTGCACCTCACAGCAAAACCCCTGTCCTGAAGCTGATTACGACAGGTGTACTTTTACAGGGTTCTTTAGTGCAGTAAATGCTATTAATGATGGTGGAAGTGCTGTGTCATTTAGTGTTAACAGGGCGGACTTTTTTGACAACGCCTATGGAGTAAGAACACTAAATATGAATAACGCAAGTGTTCTATTCTCCGATTTTGAGGTTGGTAATTACAATGGTTGTGGAACAGGTATTTATACAGATTATGTTACAGGTTTTGCATTTGAGGAAAATGGGTTCAGCAAATATGCAGGAAATCCTCTCTCTAATTATTTTGGAATTGTAATCAACAGTTCGGAAGATGTGAACGAAATATACAAAAATGAATTTGCTGGGTTGAGCTATGCAAATTTTTCAGATGGTAAGAACTGGGGGTATTATATTTGGGAAGGCCTTGCATATTATTGCAATAACAACAGCAGTAACTTTGCTGATTTTTTTGTTGCTGATGATGAACTTCCTAATTATCATTCCGGTATTCAATTAAATCAGGGAGATGAAAACTATACTGCAGCAAACACTTTTACCACAAATGGTGCAAGATGGCATTTTTATAATGGAGGTGAATATCAGGTTGATTATTACACAAACCCCAATAACAGCAATGCAACCCCTGAGTTGATTTATAATGTTGAAGTTATGTTTACCAATGCGGGAAACACATGCCCATCACATTATGGAGGTAATCCTAAGCTGGATTTAACACTTACTACTCAGCAAAAAGTAAATGCAGAGCAGGTGTATTATGATAACCTTATTGATTACAATAGCACTAAAACACTTTATGACAACTACATTGATGGCGGTGATACCGAAAGTGAAAAACTCGACATTGAAACTGCCCAACCAGATGACATGTGGGCTTTGCGTACTCAATTGCTTGGTGATTCACCACATTTGTCATTTGAGGTATTAAAAGAAGCCGCTGATAAAACAGATGTGTTTACAGAATCTGCTTTATTTGATATTCTCGCTGCAAACCCCGATGAATTGAAAAAGGACACTTTGATAAGTTACCTTGAAAATAAGGAAGACCCGTTACCTGATTATATGATAGTTTTGTTACAGCAACTTGCAGGGGGCACTACCTACAAAACAGCCCTGCAAAAGCAGATGGCCAGTTATAAACAAAGTTATTACCGTGCTGCTTACGATATTATACGTAGCATACACAACGATACCGTAACCGATTATGTTGAATTGCGTACTTGGCTAAACAATCTTGGGGGGATTACATCCGATAGGCAAATTATCTCATCATATATCAGTGAAGGCAATTTTACAGATGCTTTTACACTTGCAAATATGCTACCATCATTATACAATTTAAAGGGCAATGATTCGATTGAACACCTGTATTATATTAATATGCTGACTATGCACCAAACACTTTCTCAACAGGGCAGAAACACATTTCAACTTGACAGTACAGAAAAAGCAAACATTTCCTATATAGCCAGCAATAGCACAGGAGTAGCGGGTTCGCAAGCAAAAAGCATACTTGAAGCCGTTTATAATGAATATTGTGCTGCTTGCCCTGATATAGAAGGAACGGCAGGATATAAGAGCAATGCAATTATAAACCCTGATGTTCTTGGAAAAATTTATGGTTTGGATATTCAGGTTAAACCCAATCCGGCAAAACAATGGGCTGCTTTTGACTACACATTGCCTGATAATGAAAACACAGGTTCAATAATAATAAGGAATACATCAGGTAGCATAGTTGAAATAATTGAAGTTAGTGGAAAACAAGGCCAAAAGCTTTGGGATACAAGAAGAATTAAGCCCGGGGTTTATGTTTATACTCTTAAAACGGCTGGTTTCAGTAAATCAGGTAAAATAGTAATAAGTAAATAATTAACTAATGTTTTTGTGTCTTTCTCCCCCATTTGGGGGAGATGCTAAAGGCAGAGGGGGTTATATGAAAAAACTGATTTTTATTTTAGCAATATTACTATTATGTTCCTCAACACTTTTTGGTCAGTTGCAAGTTGATTGGCAGCAATGTTTTTGTAGCATGGATCATGACATTGCTTATGATATTGCACAAACTGAAGGAGGTTATTTGGTTGTTGGCATGGAACAAGGAGGCGATGGTCAGGTAACTTGCTCTGACGATGGAGGTACTTGGCTGCTAAAGATTGATAATACAGGTAATTTGATCTGGCAAGAGTGTTATTACTATGTAAGAGGTTACAGGATGGAAAAAGCAATTGGTAGCCCATATTATTATTTAACAGGTGGCACAGTCTCTGAACCATATCCTAATGTATATAGTATGTGGGTTGGCAAAATGGATAGTTCAGGAGTATTTATTTGGGAAAGAACCTTGGGTAATGCAAACGGTGTGAGTGATTACAGTCATTATGGGGTTTCAACCAATGACGGTGGTTTTATTGCTCTGGTTGATATTTTCTCACAAGGTGGCGATATAACAAACTGGTATGGTAATTATGATGGTTGGTTGGTAAAACTCGACAGTTTGGGCAATAAAGAATGGGATTTTACTGTTGGGTCTGCCAACCCAGAGTCTGTTAACGGTGTAACACAAACAAATGACGGTGGATATCTTGTTGGACTGACAGGTATCCCTGATGGTATAACCGGTAATATCGGTTGCACATCCTTTACACCAAATTATGCTGACGCAATTATTTACAAACTTGATTCTTCAGGGAATCCTGAATGGCACAAGTGTTATGGTGGAAGCTTTCACGATGGTGCGGTGAGGGTATTAAATCTTAATGATGGTTATTTAATAGCGGCATATGGTGAATCAGGCGACGGTGATTTAACAGGTTCAGGTTGGCATGGTGGAATTGATATTTGGCTTATCCGTACTGACTTATCCGGTGAAATTATCTGGCAAAAATGCTATGGGGGTTCAGGCAGAGAGGTTCCGAAAAGAATATTCCAAACATCTGATGGAGGTTTTATGGTTTTTTGCATTACCAGCTCTTTCGATGGTGATGTTGTTGGAAATCCTTCAAATAGTTCTGAGAATCCTTCAATCTGGATTTTTAAGGTTGATAGCACTGGTGAACTGTTATGGCAACAATGTATAGGGGGGCATTCAAGAGAGCGAGTTCATGGGGTTATTCAACTCAGTGATTATAATTATGCAGTTGCCGGAGAAATGTTTTATAGCCCTTCAGGTGATGTAAATTGTTCAAATTTTATATATGGTTCTAGTCGAAATTACTGGGTGTTTGGGATATCAGACACTACCGTAAATGTTGTTGAAAATATATATAACACAACTGTTGTAAAAGTTTATCCAAATCCTGCCCAATCATTTATCACTTTCGAACTCCCAAAACAATACGAAAAAAGTATTCTTGAGATTATTGATGTTTATGGCAATATACTTATAAAAACGGAGCTAAAAAATCCTAAAGAAGTAATAAATGTTCAAATGCTAAAGCCCGGTTTTTACATTTATATACTTAGAGCCAAAGGACTGAATAAATCAGGTAAAATTGTGATAAGAAAATAATTAATCAGATTGCCGGTTATTAATAATTTTAAAAGAAATTATATCATTCTCAATCCTTTCAAAAAATCCAATAATTTTTCCTAAAGTTTTTTAGGTACAAAATTTGCTTTAAAACAAATAATTGTATCTAATCAGTCCTGTAAGGACGCTCTATTTGTAACACGGTACGGAAGTACCGTGATGAGGAACATATAACATCTAAGTCCCGATAGGGACGTCCTAAATAATAGTGATTAGTTACAAATAATTTGATATTTTTATGAATTATTATAAAACCATTAACACATGAAATCAAAAACAATTCTTTTAATTGCTCTTTTTGGATTAAGTACAATTTTCAGTAGTTTTTCTTTAATGAATAATAATTCGATGAATTCACTTCCTGTTGTAATTGATAATTATGAAGATGCCTGGAAAAAAGTTGAGTCATTAATTGAAAAAAGACTTCCGAAATCTGCTTTGAAAATTGTTGAGGAGATTTATGAAAAGGCAAAATCGGAAAATAATTCCCCACAGTTTATTAAAGCTGTGTTGTATAAAATTAGCCTGAAAAGCGATTATCAGGAAGATTTTCTTGTTAAAACAATAAAAGATATTAAACTCGAAATTAAAGAAGCTGACAAAACTGAGAAGCCTGTTTTGTATTCCATGCTCGCCGAAGTTTACCAGAATTATTTTAATTCGAACCGATATATTTTCTATAATCGTTCGGAAACAATTAATTTTAAAAATGATGATATTAAAACCTGGGATTTAAAGAAAATTACTAACGAAATTATTACAAATTATTTGCTTTCGCTCAGCAATCCTGATTTATTAAAAAGCACCAAACTTCATCAATTCGATTTAATTCTGAAAAAAGAAGAAAATTCAAAACTTTATCGCCCCACACTTTACGATTTTCTTGCTCACCGGGCACTCAATTTTTTTACTAATGACGAGTATTCCATCACAAGTCCGATATACAAATTCAAGATTGATGATAAAGCATTTTTTGCCAGCAACAGTGATTTTATAAAAATTAATATTTCTACAAAAGATAAATCTTCATTAAAATATTACGCAATTGATATTTTCCAAAAACTTACCGAGTTTCATTTAAACGACGAAAACCCGACAGCACTTATCGACATCACTCTAAAACGATTAAATTTTGTTTACAGAAATGCTGCCGGCATCGATTTAAAAAACAATTTATACCGACTTTCGCTTTCTAATTTACAAAGTCTTTATTCAAATTCCGAAGCTTCGGCTGATGTATCGTACGAGCTTGCAAAAGACTATTTATTAAGTGCTTCGGATTACAATCCACCGGAAAAAAATAAAAATAAATGGGACAAGAAAACTGCTGAGGTAATCTGCAAAAAAGCCATTGAAAAATTCCCAAATTCAAAAGGTGCCAATAATTGTAAAACATTAATCAACGAAATTCAAAAATCATCATTAAATATAAAAACCGAAAGCGTTAATATTCCTCAGAAACCAATATTAGCATCGCTTTCGTATAAAAATATTTCTAAAGCATATTTTAGAATTTTAAAAGTAGATTATAAAACTAATGCCGAAATTGACAGGAATCTTTCAAGAAAAAAACTTATAAAACATTATTCAAAACTCCATCCTGTTAAAGAGTTTCATTTAAATTTAATTGATGATGGTGATTTTCAACAACACAGCACACAAATCAACTTACACGAATTACCAACAGGCTTTTATGTTGTGCTGGTTTCGTCGGATCAGAAGTTTTCTATATCACAATCAAAGTTTTCAGTATCTTCATTTTGGGTTTCAAATATTAGTTTTATCGATAAAAAAACCAATAATGGCGAAACTGAAATCTTTGTTCTTAATCGCGAAAGCGGTCAGGCTTTAAAAAATTCGACAGTTGAAGTTTTTAGTAAAAAATACAATAACAAACAAAGAATTTACGAACTCGAAAAATTATCGGAACACAAAACCGACAAAAGCGGATATGTGAAAATTCCGTTTAGAAAAAATACTTTCTCTGGTGGTTTGTATTTACGATTTTCGAATAATAATGATACTCTTATTCCTTCAAATTCTTTTTATCAAAATAAAAATTATAGTGACGAAAGAAGTATAGAAAGAACATTCTTTTTCACCGACAGGGCTATTTACCGACCCGGGCAAACAATTTATTTTAAAGGAATAATGCTTGAAAAAACAGCAGATAAATTCGAAATCATGCCAAACAAAAAAACTACTGTTGAGTTTTATGATGTAAATTATCAGAAAATTTCATCACTCGATTTAGTAACAAACGAATATGGCTCATTTCGTGGAAATTTTACTGCACCACAAGGTGTTTTAAATGGAAATATGCGAATTAAAAATAATTCAGGAACTGTAAATATTTCAGTTGAAGAATATAAACGCCCGAAATTTGAAGTAAGATTTCTACCCATCAAAGGTTCTTATAAATTAAATCAAAAGCTTTCACTTAGCGGGATTGCATTAGCTTATGCCGGAAATGCAATCGATAATGCCAAAGTTAAATACAGAATTGTGAGAGAAGTTCGCTACCCATTTTATTATTGGTTTAGAAATTATTATAAAACATCAAGCACTGAAATAAAAAATGGATTTCTTGAAACCGACGAAAACGGAAAATTTACTATTGACTTTAAAGCTATTGCCGATAAAAGTATCGATAAAAAAAATAATCCTGTTTTTGATTTTGTAGTTTATGCTGATGTTACCGATATAAGCGGCGAAACTCATTCGTCACAGAAAACAATTTCGGTAAGTAACAAATCACTACTTATAAATGTTGATATTGACGAGGATATTGATAATAATATTAACCAGGGATTTAAAATATCAGCAAAAAATCTTAATGGCGAAACTGAAGCGGCAAAAGGTAATTTAATGATTTACAAACTAAAACAAGCCAATAAAATTTTCAGAAGCCGCAAATGGGACAGACCCGATGTGTTTATCATGAGCAAGGAGGAATTTAGCAAAAACTTTCCAATGGATATTTACGATGATGAAAATAATATCAAAACCTGGGAAAAAGAAAAACTAAGTTTTCAGCTTGATTTTGACACCCAAAAAGAATCAGTTTTTACAATACCCAATCTTAAAAGCTGGGATTTGGGTTCATACATTATTACAATAAAAACAAAAGATATTTTTGCTGAAGAAATTATAAGCGAACAATATTTCACACTTTATTCACTCGATTCGAAAACTATTCCCGCCAAGGAAAATAATTGGATGAAAGTACTGAAAAATAAAGCTCTGGCTGGCGAAAATGCAAGTGTACTTTTTGGTTCTTCCAACAAAAAAATAAATGTACTATACGAAATTATTTATCGCGATACTGTAAAATCACGCAAGTGGATTTCGCTTAAAAATGAACAAAAGAAACTTGAAATTCCGGTAACAAAAAATCTGACCGGAGCTTTTGATGTAAGTTTCACTTTCGTGAAAAATAACAGAAGTTATCAAAATAAATTTACGGTTACTGTTCCCGATCCATCGCAAAACCTTAAAATTACATTTAACACATTTCGCAATAAAATACTTCCCGGCAGCAAGGAAGAATGGAAAATTAATATCAGCGGAAATGCCGGAGAAAAAATTGCTGCCGAATTATTAAGCACCATGTATGACGCTTCTTTGGATGCATTTAAAAATAACAAATGGCTTTTTAATATTCACAATATAAATTATAATAATTCAGGTTTTTGGAATATTAATAATTCGTTTCGAACAAATAACAGCAGGTATTTTGTTAAAGATTATGATAAGAGAAACCTTGTTATTCAACAGTATTATGATCAGCTTAACTGGTTCAGAAATTATTCTTTTGGAGGATATAATCAAAGATTTGCCAAAATGGACAATGGAATGCTGATATCATCCCCTAAAACAGAAAACATTTTAAATATTGTTGATGATGATATTGAATTAGAAGAAGAATTGGAAGCTTCTCCTGTAAGTCAAGAAATAAATGCTCCCCCTCCTCCCTCAAAAAAAGCATCTGAATTTATGCCCGAAATAAGGAGAAATTTCAATGAAACGGCATTTTTCTATCCCAATCTTCAAACAAATAAAAATGGAGATATTATCATAAAATTCACCGCTCCTGAATCTTTGACAAAATGGAAGTTTATGGGTTTGGCTCATAGCAAAGATTTAAAAACAGCAAGTTTTGAGAAAGAAATTTTAACACAAAAAGATTTAATGGTGATAGCAAATCCACCAAGATTTTTCCGCGAAGGCGATACAATTAATTTTAGTGCAAAAGTAGTCGGACTTACAGATGAAGAATTCTCCGGCAAAGCCGAAGTACAATTTTTTGATGCCTTGACGATGAAACCTATTGATGATATTTTACAACACAAGTTATCAAAAATTACTTTCAAAGTAAAAAAAGGCAACAGCCAAAACATTGAATGGAAAATATCTGTTCCCGAAGGATTGCAAGCAATAACTTACCGGATATTTGCTAAAACCGATAAGTTTAGCGATGGCGAAGAAAACACACTTCCTATTTTTACAAATCGTATGCTGGTCACCGAATCGCTGCCCATGCCTGTTAAAGGAATTGGAACTACAAAATTTAAGTTCAAAAAACTTATAAATTCAAAAAGTAGCACTTTAAAAAATTACAATATCAGTCTTGAGTTTACATCCAATCCTGCCTGGTATGCAATTCAAGCGCTTCCTTACATGATGGAATATCCGCACGAATGTTCCGAGCAGATTTTTACAAGATTTTATGCCAACAGCATTGCATCGGAAATTGCAAATTCAAGTCCTAAAATTAAACAGGTTTTCGATAGCTGGAAAAATCTATCTCCGGATGCATTGTTATCGAATCTTGAAAAAAATCAGGACTTGAAATCAGTTTTATTACAGGAAACACCCTGGGTTTTGCAGGCTAAAAACGAAAGTGAAAGAAAGAAAAGATTAGGATTGCTTTTTGATTTTAATCACATGACAAACGAACTTCAGTCAGCAATGATAAAATTGCAGGATAATCAATTGTGGAATGGAGGCTGGCCATGGTTCAAAGGCATGAAAGAAAGCAGATATATAACTCAACACATTGTTACAGGTTTTGGGCATCTGAGCCATTTGGGCATTACAAGTTCAATGAAAGATAAAAAATCATGGAAAATGATAAAAAATGCTATTGAATATCTCGACAATGAAATCACAAAAGATTATGAAAGAATATTAAAAAAACATCCAAAAACTATTAATGAAAATCATATTGGAAATCTGCAAATACAATATTTATATGCCAGAACTTATTTCCTTAAATTTATTCCTGTTAAAGAAAAAAATCAAAAGGCAGTAAACTATTTTAAATTGCAGGCAGATAAATACTGGCAAAACAAAAACAACTATATGCAAGGCATGATTGCTTTGGCATTAAATCGTTTTGGATATAAATCCACTCCATCATCAATAATAAAATCATTAAAAGAAAGAGCTTTATTTTCTGATGAAATGGGAATGTATTGGCGAGCAGAAAGAGGATATTTCTGGCAACAAGCACCAATCGAAACACAAGCCTTGTTAATAGAAGCTTTTGACGAAATAGCAAAAGATGAAAAAGCTGTTGAAGAAATGAAAATCTGGCTTTTAAAACAAAAGCAAACACAAGACTGGAAAACTACAAAAGCAACTGCCGAAGCTTGTTATGCTTTATTATTAAGAGGAAATAATTTGCTTGAAAATGACGAAATTGTTGAAATTACAATTGGAGATAAAAAGATTGATGCGACAAATAATCCTGAAATAAAAACCGAAGCCGGAACAGGATATTTTAAAACAAGCTGGAGCAAAGAGGAAATTACTCCGGAAATGGGCAATATCGTAATTACAAAAAAAGATAAAGGTATAGCATGGGGAGCGCTTTACTGGCAATATTTCGAAGACCTCGACAAAATTACTCCACATAAAACCCCTCTAAGTTTAGAGAAAAAACTCTTTGTTGAAAGAAACACTCCTTCGGGTCCGATTATTGAAGAAATAACTGATAAAATTGCACTTGTGAGAGGCGATAAAATAAAAGTGAGAATTGTTTTACGCGTTGACCGCGATATGGAGTACATTCACATGAAAGACATGAGAGCCGCCACTTTTGAGCCGCTAAACGTTTTATCAGGATATAAATACAACAATGGTTTGGGATATTATGAAAGTACCGGCGATGCGGCTACAAATTTCTTTATAGATTATCTGCCCAAAGGAACTTATGTATTTGAATATCCGCTTGTGGTTTCGCAAACCGGCGATTTCTCAAATGGAATTACAAGTATAGAGTGTATGTATGCTCCGGAGTTTGCAAGCCATTCGGAAGGAGTAAGGGTGAGTGTGAAATAACCCCCATCCCACCTTCCCCCACTGAGGGGAAGGAGTTGCTTTGTGCAAAATATTTAATTTTTCTCTTGATTGCAGATATCAAAAAACCCGCTTAGCGCCTTGGAGGCGCTTAGCGGATGTTCACAGCAACTATTCTATTTTAATCAATAAAGCAAATCAATAATATTAGATTTTTGAAGCGGGCAAAGCGTTGTTGGAAGTACGAAAGTAGTAGTGAATTAGATCAAACCCATCCCAGCGACTAAAATGAGTCCGTATGGACCTTCCCCCATTCCCCGAAAGTATTCGGCAGGAAGGAGTTGCTTTGTACAGTTTGTGAGATTCTTTTATCGAGTTAAAATTACTAATATCAAAAAACCCGCTTAGCGCCTTGAAGGCGCTTAGCGGATGATCACAGCAAATATTCTATTTTAATCAATAAAGCAAATCAACAATATCACTTTTTTTGATTTTTAAAATTCATTCAATAGCTCATTCATAAATATTTGTAAACCCGCTTAGCGCCTTGGAGGCGTTTAGCGGATGTTCACAGCAAATATTCTATTTGATGAGTACTTATCGAAATACTACAATCTTAATGTGCTCCAATTTTAATTCTTTCAGCAATAATCCCTGAGATTTTTTCTATAGGAATTCTTTCCTGTTTCATTGAATCTCTCTCGCGAATTGTTACAGTACTATCTTCTAAAGTTTGATGATCGACTGTAATACAATAAGGAGTTCCAATTGCATCCTGACGACGATAACGTCTTCCGATTGTATCTTTTTCTTCGTAATGACAATTATAGTCATATTTCAGCTTATCCATTATTTTTCTTGCTTTTTCAGGAAGTCCGTCTTTTTTTGTCAAAGGAAGAATAGCAGCTTTAATAGGAGCAAGGAATGGAGGTAATTTCATAACTACACGTTCCGAACCATCTTCAAGTTTTTCTTCGTTGTAAGCATAAGAAATAATAGCAAGGAATGTTCTGTCAAGACCAATTGAAGTTTCTATCACGTAAGGAACATAACTTTTGTTTTCTTCATTGTCGAAATACTGGATTTTTTTCCCGGACATTTCCTGATGAGCATTAAGATCGAAATCGGTTCTTGAGTGAATTCCTTCGAGCTCTTTGAAACCCATAGGGAAATCAAAATCAATATCAAAAGCAGCATTAGCATAATGAGCCAGTTTATCATGCTTGTGGAAACGATAATGTGATTCAGGAATACCAAGAGAAAGATGCCATTTCATACGTTCTTCTTTCCAGTATTTAAACCATTTCATGTCTTCGCCGGGTTTAACAAAAAACTGCATTTCCATTTGTTCGAACTCACGCATACGGAAAATAAACTGTCGGGCAACTATCTCATTTCTGAAAGCTTTTCCTATCTGAGCAATTCCAAAAGGGAGTTTCATTCTACCTGTTTTTTGAATATTCAGATAGTTAACAAATATTCCCTGAGCAGTTTCCGGACGAAGATAGATTTTATTTGAATCCTCAGTTAGCGAACCTATCTGAGTTGAGAACATAAGATTGAACTGACGAACATCTGTCCAGTTTTTCGATCCGGAAAGTGGACATTTAATTTCCAAGTCTTCAATAAGTTGTTTTAATGCTGCTAAATCATCTTTTTCTAATGCATCAACAAAACGAGTTTTTATTTCATCAATTTTTGCCTGACGATCAAGTACTCTTTTGTTTGTTGCACGAAATTCTTTTTCGTCAAATTCATCACCAAAACGTTTTTTAGCTTTAGTAACTTCTTTGTTGATTTTTTCTTCAATTTTTGCAAGATGGTCTTCAACTAATACGTCGGCGCGATAACGTTTTTTTGAATCTTTATTATCTATCATAGGATCGTTAAATGCATCAACGTGTCCCGAAGCCTTCCAAACTGTAGGGTGCATAAATATTGCTGAGTCCAGACCAACAATATTTTCATGGTACTGAACCATTGATTTCCACCAATAATCTTTAATATTGTTTTTTAGCTCAACACCATTCTGACCGTAGTCATAAGCAGCAGCTAAACCATCATAAATTTCACTTGACTGAAATATAAACCCATATTCTTTTGAATGAGCAATTATCTTCTTTAATAAATCTTCGTTATTTGCCATTTTGCAAAAATAGAAAAATAAGGTGTCATATAGATAAAAGTGGGTATTAAAAAATAATCACAGATTTACAAATAATTATTTTTAAAAATTTTATCTGTGAATCTGTGGCATTTTATTCTTTACGGAAATAAATAAAACTAAAATAGTTACGGCAAACTATTTTTAAATTCCTGATAACTTTCTTCAAATTCTAAACCAACTTTTCCTCCTAAACTAATCCACACTTCAGTAATTTTTTCACTTCTGTCTTCGGGAGATGGGTGAGTACTTAGAAATGTAGGAGGGTGGGCTGCGCCTTCCATTTTTTGGAAAAAGGCATCTATACCCCTTGAATCATAAGCTGTTTCGTATAAATATTTTACCGAAAACTCATCAGCTTCGTATTCATTAGCTCTACTGAAAGCCAAAGTTGATAAGCCGCTTGCCAAGTCGGCAGCAATTTGGGCTATAATAGTTGGATTATCTCCGAGAAGTATTGAAAAAAGAATTTGTAATCCAAATGCTTTTGTTAACTGATCCGTTGAATGACGGCGTGCAACATGAGCCATTTCATGCCCGAGAACTCCGGCAAATTGTGATTCATTATCCAAAAATTTAATGATCCCTGTATAAAAATACATATAACCTCCCGGAACAGCAAAAGCATTTAATACACTATCGTTGTGTATAATTTTTATTTGCCAGTCAAAAACATCTGAATAAGCGACTTTTCCGGTGTTTAATAACGAGTCCCTGATCCTGTAAATATGATAATAGGCTTCAGGATATTCAGCATAATCAAGTATAGGAAAGTCAATAGGATTTGCTGCAATTTCTTGTTCTACACTCAGTCCGAGTGCTATATCATCCTCAATTGTAAAAATATTTATTGAAGGATCGTCATCACCATCTTTTTTACATGAGTCGAAAAGTGTAATTGTTGAGAAAATTAATAAAACGAGAATAAGAGTTTTATTTTTCATGATAAATTATTTTAGATTATTAAATAATTATTATTTGTGCATTATCCTGTAAAGAAGTCTAAAACATTGCCAAGAGTGCTTGTGTCTCCTTTATAAAGTTCAGAATATTTGCATTTTGTGCATGTAATTACTGTAAACTTTTTATTTTGAACATCAAAGATTTTTGAAAATGCACCGCCTGTAGTTCGTATTTGATCGGTTTCGTAATAATTATTGCCGCATTTTGGGCAGATATATTTTTTTTGAGTCATGATTGTTTGTTTATGTTTTAACAAAGATAGAAAAATAAATTTTTTCAAAAGTTGCTGTATTAATTAAAACCTGTGGTTTTTTAAATAATAAATTTTTTTAAAAACAAAACAAGTTTGTATCATATTAAATATTTACATAAAACAACCTTGTGTTTTATACAAATAAAGTACAAAACAACCTTGTGTTTTAGTTAATAATAAATTATCTTTGCATTATAAACTTCAAAACAAGCTGAAATGAAAAGAGATATAAGTATTTTTTTAAATAAATGGAAACATAGTAAAGTTAGACAACCACTTCTAATCAGAGGAGCAAGGCAGGTTGGGAAAACATTTTCTATAATGCAATTCGGGAAGGATAATTTTGAAAATTGTGTAGCAATAAATTTTGAAGAGAAACCTGAATTCGGCAAATGTTTTGATAATTTAAATCCCAAATTAATAATTGAAAAAATTTCTATACTATCGAATGAAAGCATTAGACCGGGAAAAACATTACTGTTTTTTGATGAAATACAAGATTACCCATTGGTAATTTCTTCATTGCGATATTTTTATGAGAAAATGCCGGACTTGCATGTTATTGGAGCCGGATCTCTAATTGAATTTGCTTTAAAGTCTGAAAAATTTAAAATGCCGGTAGGACGAATACAAAGCATTTATATGTACCCTTTGTCATTTTGTGAATTTCTTGATGCTATAAATCAATCAAAACTAAGGGGATATATTAACACAATAAATCTTAATGACAAAATTGAAAGCATATTTGAGAATAGACTCACAGAACTTCTAAGACTTTATTTTATATTGGGAGGGATGCCAAAAATAGTTGAATCCTATGTAAATAGTGTAGAGATGAATGAAATTATGCACTTACAAACAGCTTTATTAAAAACTTATGAGGAAGATTTTGCTAAATATTCAAAAACTTCTAATCATAAATATTTAAGAGAGGTTTTTTTAACTGCACCAGCAATGGTTGGAAAAAGATATAAATATTCACAGATTAATAATTTAATTCCGTCTCGATATTTAAAAGAAGCTCTTAATTTGCTTTGCGACACCATGTGTATTTCGAAGATTGTACATACTGCTGCTGACGGTGTGCCTTTTGAAGCGGAAAAAAATGATAAAAAATTCAAAATTCTACATTTGGATATTGGACTTATGCAAAGAGCATTACGACTGGAACATTCAATTTTGTTTAATAACAATTTGATGCAGATAAATAGTGGAAGTATTGCGGAGCAGTATGTTGGACAAGAGTTAATTGCTTTGGAAAATCAATATGAAAATAATAAGCTGTTTTTTTGGGCAAGAGATGCAAAAAGCAGTAATGCCGAAATAGATTATATGGCTATGGTAGAAAATATCCCGGTTCCTGTTGAAGTTAAAGCTGGTAAAACAGGCTCACTTAAAAGTATGAGATTGTTTTTAAATGAGCACCCTAATAGTAATTTTGGAATTAGGTTTTCTTTACGGGAATTTTCATTTCATGACCAAATACTTTCAATTCCATTGTTTATGGTTAGCCAATTAAAACGATTATGTGAACCTTTTGTTTAGGTTATGTATTGCTATGGTATAATTACTGTAAACTTTTTATTTTGAACATCAAAGATTTTTGAAAATGCACCGCCTGTAGTTCGTATTTGATCGGTTTCGTAATAATTATTGCCGCATTTTGGGCAGATGTATTTTTTTTGAGTCATGATTGCTTGTTTATGTTTTAGCAAAGATAGAAAATCATATTTATAAAAAAAATGCCAAATTTTATAAATTTGGCATTTCTGAATAAAATTAATATTTGATTCAAATGAATTAACTTCCCAAAGTTGCTACCATTACAGCTTTAATTGTGTGTAGTCTGTTTTCAGCTTCATCAAAAACTAATGATGCTTCTGATTCGAAAACTTCATCGCTTGCTTCCATAGCATCAACACCAAATTTCTGATAAATTTCTTCACCAACAATTGTGTCTCTGTTGTGGAATGATGGTAGGCAGTGTAAAAATTTCACTTTTGGATTTCCTGTTTTTTCCATTATTTCTTTATTTACCTGGTAAGGCATCATTGATTTGATTCTTTCTTCCCAAACTTCATCAGCTTCACCCATTGACACCCAAACATCAGTATAAAGAAAATCAACACCTTTAACAGCTTCGTCAACGTTTTCGGTAATTGTAATTTTTGCACCTGTTTCTTTAGCTATTTCTTGGCATTGTTTAACAAGTTCTTCATCAGGATGACAAGATTTTGGAGCTGCTGCTCTGAAATCCATTCCCATTTTTGCTGCACCAACCATTAATGAATTACCCATATTATTGCGGGCATCGCCGAGATAGCAGAATGAAGCTTTATGCAGAGGTTTATCAGAATGTTCCATCATTGTAAGGAAATCGGCGAGAATTTGAGTTGGGTGAAATTCGGTAGTAAGACCGTTCCAAACAGGTACTCCTGCATATTTTCCAAGTTCTTCAACAATTGATTGTCCGAAACCACGATATTCAATTCCGTCGTACATTCTTCCAAGTACACGGGCAGTATCTTTCATAGTTTCTTTTTTGCCAATTTGTGATCCTGTTGGTCCGAGATATGTTACGTTTGCTCCCTGATCGTAGGCAGCTACTTCAAATGCACAACGAGTACGTGTTGAAGCTTTCTCAAAAATAAGAGCTATATTTTTATTTTTAAGCTTCTGAACTTCAGTTCCTGCATATTTTGCTTTTTTAAGATCGGCTGAAAGATCTAAAAGAAATTTAATTTCTTTTGGTGTGAAATCTAATAGTTTTAAAAAATTACGGTTTCTAACATTAAATGCCATTGTATCCTCCTGTTATTGTTAAATTTGAAAAAAGTAATTGTGTTTTAATATTTGGTCGCAAAATTACTTTTTTATGTTATACAAATTAGGATTGAACAAAAAAAAATTACCTTAGCTAAAATATTTTTTCTGATAAAAAAATAAAATGGAAAAATACAAAATTTTATTTGAAACCTCAAGAGATGCAATTATGCTATTGGAGCCTCCAGAATGGTTATTTAGTGCTGGAAATACTGCTGCAATTGAAATGTTTGGGGCAAAAAGTAAAAAAGAATTTACTTCTAAAAACCCCGGTGAATTGTCCCCAGAATATCAAGCGGATGGACAGCTTTCTTCTGTAAAGGCTGCAAAGATGATAAATAAGGCAATAAAAACCGGTTCAAATTTTTTTGAATGGACACATAGAAGATTTAATGGTAAGGATTTTCCGGCAAATGTACTTTTATCTAGAATAGAATTGGATGGAAAAAAAATAATACTGGCAACAGTTAGAGATATTACGGAATTAAAAAAGAAAGATAAAGAAATAAAAAAATACCAAGAGCATCTTCAGGAATTGGTTGAAGAAAGAACTTTAGAATTATGTAAAAGTGAAAAAAAATACGAAACTTTAACAAAAAATATAAACGTTGGTATTTATCGAAATACCGAAGGGTCGAAAGGAAAATTTATAGAAGTAAACCCTGCTTTTCTAAAAATGTTTGGATATATTAATAAAAAAGAAATTTTAAATAAAAATGTTTCCGATTTATATCAAAATCCTGAAGATAGAATAAAATTCACCCAACAAACAATTAAAAAAGGATATGTAAAAGCAGAAGAACTTCTTTTAAAAAAGAAGGATGGCTCAAATTTTATTGGCTCTGTTTCTACTGTTACTATCAAAGACGAAAACGGTGAAATAAAATATTATGATGGTGTTATTCAGGATATCACTAAACGCAAAAATGCAGAAGAAAAACTTAAAGAAAGTGAAAAATATTTAAGAGAATTAAATGCAACAAAAGATAAGATATTCTCTATTATAGCTCACGATCTAATAAGTCCTTTTAATACTATTCTTGGGTTATCTGACCTTGTTGTTAATGATTTTGATTCATTTAATCTCGAGAAAATCAAAGATATTGTAATAACAATCCAGAAGGATGCAAAGGAAACATTTGAATTATTAACAAACTTGCTTCATTGGTCACTCTCTCAAAAAGGAAAAATAAAAGCTACACCAAAGAAAGATAATATTTTCGATCTAATAAAAAATACTATTGATCTGATTTCAATTATTGCAGAGAAAAAAGAAATAATGATTAATATAGATGTTGATAAGAGTGATACTGCTTTTTTTGATAAAGATACCATTAGTTTAGTTTTTCGTAATTTATTTTTTAATGCCATAAAATTTACTCATAGAGGAGGTAGAATTTCTGTTACTTCAAAAAGAAACAAATCTGATATTTCTATAAGTATTTCGGATAATGGTATAGGAATTACAAAAGAAAATATAGAGAAGTTGTTCAAAGTTGATTCTGAAATATCAACAAAAGGAACGGAAAATGAAAAAGGTACAGGACTGGGATTAATACTATGTAAAGAACTAACGGAATTAAATAATGGGAAAATTATTGTTAAGAGCGAATTAGGGAAAGGGGCAAGCTTTGTTGTTACTTTACCACTTAATGAAAGGACAAAATAATTAATTTTAATCTGTGGCAAGGTATTTTTTTCGACATTACATTGATACTCTTTAGAAAAAACACTCAATAAGCAACATTCAAGTAAAAAAGAAGAAAATGAAAATCCAGACGGATTCCTTTCAGTCATTGAATATTGTATGTTGAGTGTTTATTGGTATTTAATAAAACCCATTACAAACAATTTAGAGTCAAAATTTCTATTATCCAGCATTTATCAACCTAAAAATTTCTGTTATTTTACTACTTTTGCCGCATGATAACTATAGATAATACAATTATTTCGGATGAACTGATTGAGAAAAAATTTGTTTGCGATTTGAAGAAATGTAAAGGAGAATGTTGTGTTGAAGGTGATGAAGGAGCACCACTTGAAGAAGAAGAAATTTCGATAATTGAAGATTATATCGACCTTATAAAACCTTATATGACAGAGCAAGGAAGAAAAGTCGTAGAGAAAACTGGTGTTTTTGATTATGGTGCAGATGGTGACTTTGTTACTCCTTTGGTTAATGATTGTGAATGTGCTTTTACAATTCTTAAAGATGGAATAGCATTTTGTGCTATTGAAAAAGCTTTCCTGGAAAAGAAAATAGATTTTCAAAAACCTATTTCCTGTCATTTATATCCGGTAAGAATTAAA
>CAYOKJ010000013.1:0-33140 GCA_964404485.1 uncultured Bacteroidales bacterium
CAGCATTTTCGAAATTATGACGAAACCATAATCCGCCAACAAAAGGATATTTACTCAAATAAGCACCTAAATTCATTTGATGAAATTTCCCTTGTTGCTGATAAAGTATATTTGGTCTAAGAACGATATCTTCTGAATTTGCTCCACCAATTGTTCCATCAGTTAAATTGATAATAGCCCCTCCATGAACGGTTATTTTCATAGAAAGCACACTATTGGAATTATCATAAAATCCGTTTTCGGGTTGTGTTAAATGATGAACGCCAACACCAGCAAAAAACTTATCAAGATAACCAAGCGTAATTCCTGTTGAAAAATCAACAAATGATTTATTAAGACTACCCGGTGGAGTTTCGTTACTTACAGGATTAATATCTCCAGAACCTGGATCTATCTGATCACCAAAAATTAAATTATTCCAATCTAATTTTTTTTGATAAAATGAAGCCTGAAATCCGGCACTAACTAATATCGACTTACTTAGCTGTAATTTATAAGAGTAAAATCCACTAATAATATTTGTGGAAATTACATTATTACCATTATTATCACCAATAACAGAAACACCCAAACCACTGGATAATGAGGGAATATTTTGATCGTAAGAAGCATTATACGTAATAAATGCCTTATTGAGGGAAGGCCATTGATTTCGATAATTCAAATTAAAACGACCGCAATCGGTCGATCCGGTTAAAGATGGGTTTAAATAAAGAGGATTTGCATAAAATTGTGAAAATTCGGCATCCTGTGAAAATCCAGCTTTAACTATAAAAACTGACATTATCAGCATTAATGCTATAAATTTTGTTTTACTCATATCCAATTTACATTTGAGATTACAATTATACAAACATTTTTTTAATTGAAATTGTTTTTCTATATAAATTTTGATTTACAGTTATGAGCTCAGTATAAAAAAGTCATTTTTTAGTAATTATCAATAATAATGGGGTAATACATCTGATCTTTTATGTGTTTTTTAATCTGCACTCAATAATAATTAACTATTATCGTTTTGATATTAATTGTAAAAAAAATCTATTATTGAAAAAAAATCTACTTTCAAAAAAAACAAATACTTATTTTCTAATAAATGCGTTATTGTGACACTAAATTATTTTGCATGAAAAAACAATTTTTATTCTTGTTGTTTTCGGGTTTATTTTTCTTTTGTACTTATCAAAGTAAGAGTCAAATATTCTCAAAAGAAATTATCTGGAAAAAATCAATTCCGGCTAATGTAAATGATAACACATATCAAAAAAAGTTAAATTTTGCTGATGCATTATTTACTGATGATTTTAAGGATTTACCAGTATTTTATGAAAGAATTGATTTACTCTCACAAAATCTCAAGGTAAATATTACTATTCAAAATGCAAAATATTTACCTATTAAAAAAAATGAAATTACTGATATTGAGTCTATAAAAAATGTGTGTGATTCGGTAATAATAAGAACTAATATTGCTACGGTTCGAAAGAAGAGTTTTTGCGAAATTTTTATTATCCCTTTACGGAAAAATATTTCTTCCGGTAATTTTGAAAAACTAATTTCTTTTGATCTTAAAATTGAAAAAATTGAAATTCCCGAAAAGGAAATAATAACACAAAATTTTAGGGAAAACTCTGTGCTATATTCAGGAGATTGGTATAAAATAAGAGTTTCGAAAAGTGGCATTTATAAAATTACTTATTCGGAACTTATAAATATGGGAATTAATGCTACATCAATCGACCCTCGAAATATTAGAATTTATGGTAACGGTGGAGGTATTTTGCCTGAAGCAAATTACGCAGAAATTGATGATGACTTAATAGAAAATGCGATTTTTGTTAGTGGTGAAAATGACGGTAGCTTTGACCAAAATGATTTTATTTTGTTCTATGGTGAATCTCCACATATTTGGAATTATATTCCTTTTCAAGGAGATTTTGCTCATAAAACAAATATTTACTCAGACTATATATATTATTATATAAATGCAGATATTGGAAATGGGAAGAGAATCCAAATTCAGCAACCTTCTACCCTTAATCATAATAATACAGTTTCAAGTTTTACTGATTATATTTTTCATGAGGAAGAATCTGTTAATCTTATCAGTACAGGAAAAGAATGGTATGGCGAACTTTTTGATCTTATAACAGACCATGAATTTTTATATGATTTCCCTGATATTATCACATCAGAAAATATTACACTGAGAACTTCGGTTGCTGCCCGATCTGAAAGCCAAAGTTATTTTAAAATTTATTCTGATAATGAATTAATCCAATCCATTTCAGTTGGTAGTATTCCTCAGGGAAACAGTGGAGAATATGCTAAAAATGCAAGTGCTCATACTACTTTTAAATCTAGTTCGCCTTCTGTTAATTTAAAAATATCTTACACAAAAACTACTGCGGGATCAATAGGTTGGCTAAACTTTTTTGAGTTAAATGTTAAAAGAAATCTAAAATTCAATCAGGGACAAATGGCATTTCGTAATGTTAGTTGTATTGGTGATGGAAATATTTCAAAGTTTATAATTTCAAATGCCGGAAACATTCAGAACATTTGGAATGTTTCAGATCCGTCAAATATCACAAAAATTAATGCTGTAATAAGTGGAAGTAATCTGGAGTATAAATTGCCGACAGATTCGCTTCTCGAGTTTATTGCTTTTGACGGATTATCTTTTAATACTGTTGAATTTGTTGATAAAGTTGGGAATCAAAATTTACACGGTTTAGAAAAAATAGATCTTGTTATTATTTCACATCCTGAGTTTTACAATGAAGCTCAGCAATTAGCCAATTTTCATTTAGCTACTGATGGACTTTCGGTTTTTCTTACTACTCCCGAAATAATTTACAATGAATTTTCTTCAGGCGCACAAGATATTTCTGCAATCCGCAATTTTATGCGAATGCTTTATGAAAAAGCCGAACCCGGTGATGAGCCAAAATATTTATTATTATTCGGTGATGCTTCATACGATTATAAAAACAGAATTTCGGGAAACACAAATTTTGTACCTTCTTGGGAATCTGTTGAGTCTTTAAGCCCGACAAGTTCTTATGTTACTGATGATTATTTTGGCTTGCTCGATCCCGATGAAGGAATTAACGCTTCAGGAAATCTTGATATTGGAATTGGCAGAATACCTGTTTTTACAAGCAAGCAGTCAAAAAGTGCTATCGAAAAAATATTTCACTATGCAAGCAATACTGATGATGTAAAAGGAAGCTGGCGAAACTATATAACTTTTGTAGCTGACGATGAAAATTTAAACATGCACTTTGAGCAAGCAGAAGAACTTGCAAATTTGGTTGAAACAAGTTTCTTTGATTATAATATTGATAAAATTTATTTGGATTCATATCCCCAGATTTCTACTCCGGGAGGTCAACGTTATCCTGATGCCACGAAAGCCATAAACGAAAGAATTGAAAAAGGAACTTTAGTTATTAATTATACCGGCCATGGTGGAGAACTCGGATGGGCTCACGAAAGAGTTTTAGAAAATTCGGATATTAATAACTGGAGTAATTTTGATAACCTCGCTGTTTTTATCACAGCAACATGTGAGTTCAGTAGATTTGACGATCCTAACAGAACTGCTGCAGGCGAATGGGTTTTTTTAAATCCTAATGGCGGAGCTATATCATTATTTACAACTACGAGAGCAACTTATGCAACAACAAATCTTAATTTAAATAAATGGATTTATCGAACTGCTTTTAATAAAATAAATGATGAGTATCCGCGAATGGGTGATATTATGATGTATGCAAAAAATCAATCCGGTTCAAATGTTAACGCAAGAAAATTTGTTTTGCTTGGAGATCCTGCTCTAAAATTTGCATATCCTAATGACAGTGTAGCAACTGAAAAAATTAATGGCCACGAAATAATTATTAATACCGATACTTTAAAAGCATTGTCTGAAATAAATATTAGTGGATCTGTTTATGATAATGAAGGTAATAAACTTACAAATTATAACGGACTTATTTTTCCTACTGTTTTTGATAAATCTTCAACATTTTCGACATACGGGCATGACTCTGAAAGCTCACCTGCAATCTTTTATCTTAGAAATAAAGTTTTATACAAAGGAAAAGCCGAAATAATAAATGGCGATTTTTCATATACTTTTATCGTTCCTAAAGATATCGCTTATAACTTTGGTTCAGGAAGAATTAGTTATTATGCCAAAAATGAAAACTCGGACGCTACCGGTTATTTCGAAGATTTTATTGTCGGCGGTTACAATCAAAATGCAGATGAGGATATTACCGGCCCTCAAATAGAATTATTTATTAATAATACTGATTTTATTATTGGAGGAATTACCGATGAAAATCCTTCTTTATTTGCAGTTGTAAGCGACGAACATGGAATAAATACAATTGGCAACGGGATTGGACATGATATAGTTGCAATACTTGATGACAATACAGATGAAACATTTTTGTTGAATGATTATTATGAATCAAATTTGGGAGATTATACCAGCGGAACAATCACTTTTCCATTTAGTAATTTAAGCGAAGGGAAACATTCTTTGTACTTAAAAGTATGGGATGTTTACAATAATTCTTCGGAAGCTTATACAGAGTTTTTTGTAAAAAATTCTTCAGAAATATCAGTTGATAATTTATATAATTATCCTAATCCATTTATTAATTACACTTATTTTGTTTTTGAGCATAATCAACCTGATAGTGAACTTGAAGTTCAGATTCAAATATTTTCGCTATCAGGACAACTTATCAAAACAATAAATACTTCAGTATTTATTAATGGATATAAATCTGAACCAATAAAATGGAGCGGACTGGATAATAACGGAATGAAAGTTAAGCAAGGTATGTATATCTATCGTTTAGTTGTAAGAAATTCAAAAGGAATAAATTCAGCTAAAAGAGCTAAGCTTATTATCTTATAGTTTGCTTAGTTTTGCAGAAATTATTTTGATTAAATAATTGTATTTACCAAAATTATGTACAGTTTTAAATTTTCAAAAAAAAAGTAGAAGTATTTGTTTTATATCTTTGTAAAAAAAAATAATGAGGATTTTTAGTATCATATTTGTTTTATTATTTCCGATTTTAACATTTGGTAATACTTCCGAAAAGGAAATTACATTAAAGTGGGAAAAAACACAGAAAATCAAAAATGTATTTGGTAATTTGGAATACATTATGTCTTTTGATAATGCAATTTATGAGCTTCATTCAGAAAATTTACCCCTTTTTATCGAAAGATTTCCACTAAATAATTATAACAATATTGTTGAAGTTAAAATAATAAATACGGTTTTTGACGATTTAACAGAAATAGAAAACAAAGCTATTTATAATAAAAACATTATTTCTGAAGATATTAAAATAACTATTTTAAAAACTATCGATCGCAGAAAACCATTCTCAAAAGTCACTTTCCTTCCTTTCAGGAATAATCCTGAAACCGGAAATATTGAAAAACTTCTTTCTTTCAAATTAATAATAAGTATTAAAAAAGGTGAAGAAAATACTCAAAATAAACTTGCAGAGCATACTTACGAATCTGTTCTTGCAAGTGGCAATTGGTATAAAATTAGAGTAAATCAAAATGGCATTCATAAAATTTCGTTTGAGGATTTACAAAATATGGGGATTGATATAACTTTTGTTGACCCCAGGAATATCAGCATTTTTGGAAATGGAAATAAAATGCTTTCTGAGAGAAATTCTGTTGAAAGATTAGATGATTTGACAGAGAATTCAATTTTTATTTCAGGTGAAAACGACGGAAGTTTCGATTCAGAGGACTATATCTTATTTTATGGTGAAGCAGCTACTCAATGGAAATATAATCCGTTTAAAGTAAAATTTGATCATAAAACCAATTTATATTCTGAGTATACGTATTATTATTTAACTACTGATGCCGAAAGTGGAAAGCGCATCGAAGAAATCAACACTTCTTCGCTAATAGCTAACCAATATGTTGATTCTTATAATGATTACGCAGTTCATAAATTGGAAAATATCAGTTTGATAAACTCAGGAAAAGAATGGTATGGCGAAGATTTTTCAACTGATGATATTCAGAGTTTTAGTTTTGATTTTACAAATATTAAAATAAATGAAGAAGCAAGAATTGAAATTGGATATGCAATTAGTTCGAAAGATACAAGTTCTTTAGAAATTTTTTGTAATGAAAATAGTATTGGATATACACGCTTAAGTCCATCGTTGGGTTCTTCAATATTTGCTTTACCTGGTGTTAAATCTTTTGATTTTTATCCAACATCTGATTTAGAAATAAATGTGCAATTTACTCCGGTAGCTTTTAATTCAACTCTTTGGCTCGATTATCTTGAAGTAAATTTGATGTGTGACTTGGTTTTCGAAGAAGGACAATTGGATTTCAGCAATCCTCATACTATAGGAAATGAAAAAGTTACAGAATTTAAAATTGCCAATGTTACCTCCCCTATCGAAATCTGGGATTTTTCAGATAAATTTGAAATAAAAAAAATTGATTCCGTGCTTATCCAAAATGATACACTTATTTTTATTTCTGAAACAAGCTCACTTCATCAATTCATCGCTTTTGACGGTACTTCGTTTTTAGATGTGGAATTTGTTGAAAAAGTTGAAAATCAAAACCTTCATTCTCTTAACCCTGTTGACTTGATAATTGTTTCTCATCCAAATTTTTTGAGTTTTGCAGAACAATTGGCAGTTTTCCACGAATCTTATGATAACTTATCTTATGCAGTAGTTTCTACCAATGAGATTTTTAATGAATTTTCATGCGGAACACCGGATCCATCAGGTATTCGTGACTTTGTAAAAATGTTATACGACAGGGCTGATTCATCAAATTTGCCAAGATATCTTCTATTATTTGGTGATGGAAATTTCGATCCAAAAAATCGCTCAGGATCTTTTGAAAATTATATACCAACTTTTCAATCTTCAGAATCATTAAAAATTACAGCTTCATATGTTACCGACGATTTTTACGGTTTAATGGATTCTGGCGAAGGCAACAATGCTGTTGGCACATTGGATATTGGTGTTGGTAGATTATCGGTAAGCACAATGGACCAAGCTTTTCATGCATGTGAGAAAATTTTTAGTTATTGTGGAAAAAGAGATGCTGTGTATGGAGATTGGCGGAATAAATTATGTTTTATTGCAGATGACCAGGACAATAATATGCATATAAAGCAAGCAGAAAAATTGACTGAAATTATTGATACATCATATTTAAATTATAATTTGAATAAAATTTATCTTGATGCTTATGAGCAAATATCAATTCCCAGCGGTAAAAGATATCCTGAAGTGAATAAAGCAATCAATAATTTAATTGATGAAGGAGCTCTTGTAATAAATTATACAGGACATGGTGGTGAACTTGGATGGTCGGAAGAATATATAATTGATATTCCAACAATTAATAGCTTGGATAATTTCGACAAACTTCCAATTTTTGTTACAGCAACTTGTGAGTTTAGTCGTTTTGATAATCCTGAATTATTATCAGGAGGTGAATGTTTATTTCTTAATCCTAATGGTGGTGCTATTGCAATGTTTACTACTACTCGCTTATCGTATGCTCAAACAAATTTTGAGCTTAACAAGAAATTTTACCTTAATTTCTTTAAAAAAGAAAATGGCAAACACCACAGACTTGGTGATTTAGTCAGAATTGCAAAAACACCTTCAAATACAAATATCAGAAATTTTGTTCTTCTCGGAGATCCAGCATTACAAATTGCTTTTCCTGATTATAATATTTCTACATCAAACATAATAAGAGAAAATGCTAAATCAGAAAATGATACTATTAGTGCAAAAGATAAAGTTACCATTAGCGGTTATATAAATGATGATAACGGAAATCAAATATCATCATTTAATGGTATTCTTTCCACCAAAATATTTGATAAGGTTGTAGAAAATATTACTCTCGGAAATGACTCGGATAGTCATCCGAAATTATTTAATACTCAGGAAAATGTATTAATAGAAACCAAAGCAAGAGTGGTAAATGGAGAATTTAGTTTTAGCTTTTATCTCCCTAAAGATATTAATTTTGAATATGGTAATGGCAAAATAAGCTATTATGCTTATGATACTATAAATTATAACGATGCAAATGGATATCAGGATGTTACTATAGGAGGAATAAATTACTCCTCAAACAACAATTTTGGTCCCGAGATTGAAATCTTTTTAAATGATAAGGGATTTAATTCCGGTGAGATAGTAGAAAACAATTCTTTATTGCTCGTTGATTTGTTTGATGAACAGGGTATTAGTTTTACAGGAAACGGAATTGGACATGATATTGTTGTAGTTATCGACGATAATTATTCGCAATCGATAGTTTTAAATAAATATTATGAACCCACACTGGACGATTTTCGCTCAGGAGAAATAAGCTTTAAACTTGAAAGTTTAAGTTTTGGATATCATAACTTGAAAATCAAAGCATGGGATGTCTTTAATAATTCATCCGAAGCTTCAATTGATTTTTATGTAACTGGTAACTCTCCTAACAGTATCAGTAATATTACCAATTTCCCTAATCCTTTTAATAAGGGAACATCTTTTCAGTTCGAACATAATTTTGAAGATGTAAGCCTTGATGTGCAAGTGTTAATCTTTAATGCACATGGGAAAATTATTAAATCAATGTCCGGTAATTTTACTTCTATTCGAAATCACATTTCTCCTTTTTATTCTATTGTTCCTATTAATTGGGATGGTAACGATGAGAACGGAAATATAGCAATAAGTGGAGTTTATATTTATAAGCTACTGGTTACTAATAAAAATGGTATCATTACAAATGGAACAGGAAAAATGGTAATAATCAGATGATAAGAAAACTTTAAGGATTTAGTATTGATTAATTATTTTAACAATATATATTATAAACAATCGTTATATTTGCTCATTAAATTAAAATTTATTTTACTAAACTTATGAAAATCAAATTAGTTTCTCTATTAATTCTTGTGATCGTTATGTTAAACACTAACGCACAAAATCCTAATACATGGCTCGGACAAGATCCAATAAACACAATTACAACTTCGGTTCCTTTTTTAATGATTGCACCTGATGCAAGAAGCGGATCAATGGGTGATGCGGGCGTTTCATCAACTCCTGATGCAAATTCAATGCATTGGAATCCTGCAAAATATGCTTTTATTGATGGCAACATGGGGTTTTCAGTTTCATATAGTCCATGGTTAAAAAAATTAGTTAATGATATTAATCTTGCTTATCTTTCAGGATATTATCGTGTTGATGATGAACAAGTTATTGGTGCATCCTTAAGATACTTCTCTTTAGGAGACATCAACTTTACAGATAATCAAGGAGGTGATATGGGAACATATCGCCCAAATGAGTTTGCTGTTGATGCAACTTACTCAAGAAAACTTTCAACAAATCTTTCGGGTGCTGTTGCTGCCAGATTTATTTATTCAAATCTTACGATGGGACAATATGTTCAAGGACTTCAAACTCATCCCGGAACATCAGTTGCTGCCGATGTAGCAGTTTATTGGAATAAAGATATTTCGCTTGCAGACCTTGAAGGTAATCTTGCATGGGGTGTGAATATTTCAAATATTGGAGCAAAAATTTCATATACTGATAATACAACAAAAGATTTTATTCCAACTAATTTAAGATTTGGACCATCACTTACTGTTGATTTTGATGAGTTTAATTCTATGTCTTTTATGGTTGACATTAACAAACTTCTAGTTCCATCTCCACCAATTTATGAACTAAATGACTCAACAGGACAACAAGTATTTGGTCCCGATGGAAGACCTATTATTTTAAACGGAATGGATCCTGAAGTTTCTGTTGCTACAGGAATGCTACACTCATTTTATGATGCACCTGACGGTTTTAATGAAGAAATTCGTGAATTTAGTTTCTCTGTTGGTGTTGAATATTGGTACGACAAACAATTTGCTATCAGAGGTGGTTTTTTCTATGAAGACAGAACCAAAGGAAACAGAAAATATTTTACTCTCGGAGCAGGACTTAAATATAATGTATTCGGTTTAGATTTTGCTTATCTTATTCCTATCGAACAACAAAATCCACTTGAAAACACACTTAGATTCTCTTTACTATTTGATTTCGATGCTTTTAAAAGCCAAAGTGATAAATAATGAAGTTTAGAATTGGGATCGGTTACGATGTTCACAGGCTGGAAAAAGGTCCTGATTTTTATCTTGGTGGAATTAAAATTATTCATTCAAAAGGCGCTGTTGGTCATTCCGATGCCGATACACTAATACATGCAATATGTGATGCTCTGCTTGGTGCTGCAAATGCAGGTGATATTGGGATTCATTTTCCTGACACTTCAAAAGAATTTGAAGGGATCGACAGCAAGAAACTTTTAAGTAATGTTATTGAGATAATTTCTAAAAAAGGATATTCAATTGAAAATGTTGATTCCATTATAATACTTCAAAAACCAAAGATTTCCGAATATATTCCGCAAATGAAAAAGGTTTTAGCAACTACAATGAAAATTGATATTGATGATATTTCGGTAAAAGCTACTACCACCGAGAAACTTGGTTATATCGGCAGAGAGGAAGGTATAGCTGCACAGGCGGTTGTTTTACTGTCGAAAAATAATGCGTAAATGATTAAATACTTAAAATTATTTATTTTAATAGAATTTTTGTTACTAATCAGTGTCAAATCAAAAAATATATAATAATTGTAATATGCTGACAAATAATAACATATTTTACTTTGAGCGCCTTTGTGATCCCGATAGCTATCGGGATTGAGCATCTTTGTGGTAAAATTTTAACCACGAAGTATCACTAAGTAATGCACTAAGGTAACACAAAGGGGAAATATAATTGCTAACTAACTGACTTTTACAAACATTTACCACACTGATTAGTTACGAGTTTTTTTTCGATAGCCATAAGCTGATTTATTTGTTTGTAAGTTCGACTATTTAATCATTTATGCATTTAATCCTTCACGCATCTATGTATTTATTAATCCTCATTCAACAAACTTTTCACTAAAATTAATAAGCTGAAGTTTTTCAGTTGCTCTGGTTGTGGCAGTATAAAGCCATCTTAAATATTCTTTATCAATCATATCATCACGGAGATAACCCTGGTCGATAAAAACCGATTGCCACTGCCCTCCCTGAGTTTTGTGGCAAGTAAGTGCGTAAGCAAATTTTATTTGTAAAGCATTAAAAAACGGACTGCTTTTAACCTTTTCAATACGACTGCGTTTTCGAGGAAGGTCTTCGTGGTCTTTCAGTATTTCATCAAATAATTTTCGATTATCATCAAAAGACAAAGAAGGAGTTTCTGAAGTAAGTGTGTTGAGCATTATTTTCAGGTCAATTTCCTTTTCATCAGGATAATCAATAAGACGAACAGAAACATCTGCAAAACGAAATCCGTAAAGTTCCTCGTATTTATATATTTTCAAAAGTTCAATTATATCGCCATTAGCAATAAAACCTGCTTTTGAATTTGGGTCTATCCAAAAATAATTATTTCGCACAACCATTAAATAATCACCCGCAGAAATTTCTTCTTCCCTGAATAGTATTCTATTCCTAATTTCTTGATTGAAAATATTCGCCCGCTTATTCGAGCGTGTAATAATTATTGTGTTTTCTTCACCAAAATTAGAATACGAACTGAAAATTTCATCCTGAAGTTCGGAACCATTTATATTATTGATGTCATCAAAATCATTAATCGAAAATAATGGAATCTCATATTTCCCTGAATTAATTTTTTCTCGTAAAGAAGTAGCATTTGCAAGTATTCCCGACTGCAAAGATTGCCTTACAACATCTGTTAATTCAAATGATTGAATATTTAACGGGTAAGTATTTTTAAGCAAATTTGCATCTAATGCAGGGCTTATTTCAGAGCCAACAGGAGGCAATTGTGCCGTATCACCAATCAATATTAGTCTGCAATTATTTTTGTTGTAAACGTATTTAATGAGGTCGTCAAGAAGGTCTCTCAGTGAAAAAAAACTAAAATTTCTGGAAGTTGATGCATCGGGAATCATTGATGCTTCATCAACAATAAATAAAGTGTTTTTATGTAAATTTTCCTGTAGACTTAATACCACAGTTCCATCACTACCTGTTTGTGGTCGATATATTTTTTTATGAATAGTATAAGCTTTTTTCCCTGAATATGAAGAAAGAACTTTTGCTGCTCTCCCTGTTGGAGCAAGCAAAACAGATTTTAAATATAGCTGAGGTAATGTTTTAACGAGCGAACTTACAATTGTTGTTTTTCCTGTTCCAGCATATCCTTTTATTTGAAAAAGACTATTTTCATCTTTTTCGAGAATAAATTTCGCAAGCATACCGATCAGGCTTTCTTGCCCCAGCGTAAATTCATAAGGAAAATGTCCCTTTATGAGATTAGATATACTGTTTATATTCATCTAAGATGTTGTTGTAGTTGATACATATTAAGTTACTTGCATTTTAGAAATTGGAAATTAGAAATTGGAAATTTGGTTTACTTTCGAATTTCCAATTTCATTACATAATCATCCACTTTTGTGTCAAGAATAATTATAAATCTAAAATTATAAATCCTAAAACGGGTATCCAATACCAAAATTCCAGGTTATATCGCTAAATTTTGCATTGTTTACTACCCATCGATTATTGGCTGGCTTAGCAGGATTTCTAAATGGAAGAGCTCCGTCTAATCTGAAAATAAAAAAGTCAAAATCGAATCTGAATCCAATGCCGGCATCAATAGCAAATTGACCTAAAAATTTATCAATTTTAAAATCGCCATCAGGAAAAGATTTATTTTCTTTTAACAACCAGATATTACCTGCATCAACAAAAAAAGCTCCGTTAAAAAATTTATAAATAGAAAATCGATATTCCAGATTTGCTTCAATTTTAATATCACCCATTTTATCAAATCCCGAATAATCTCCATTGAAAGCACCAGGTCCTAATGATCGTATTTCCCATCCTCTCATATCATTTGCTCCTCCCGCATAAAACCCTTTTTCGAAAGGAAGTACATCAGAATTACCGTATGCAATTCCCAAACCAAAAAGTCCATGAAAAACCAATGAGCTTTCTTTGTCAATTATGTTGTAATACCTGAAATCAAAATCTGCTTTTACATACTGAGCATACCTGATGTTGAAAAAAGTATAATTATCATCTTCATTTTTAGGTGCTTTAATAAAATTGCTTATTGCATTTGACAGATTTCCAGAAGTTTCAAAATTCCATCTAAAATAGCAGAAGTTCTTTAATTTATTGATGTCCTGATTATTAAAAATATAACTGTATTTTAATGCAGCAATTAAATGATCAGTATATTGATCTTTTAATCTTAAATCTGACGAATTATTTATTATCGAATCAAATATGGTAGAACGATAAACTTTTACCGAATTTAAATCTATTGGACTAAGAATATGTGTTTTTTTGTCAGATAAAAACCAGTCGTAACTAAAAGTAAAATTTGTTATATACCTGGTATATTTTGGTCGTTTTTGATAATTAATACCTGTGTTAATTGTGGTTTTGGGTTTGAAATATTTGGGAAATTGAGTTTGGGAAATTGGTATCAAAAATTTCGGAATTTGAAGACTGGCCTCAATACCTGTTTCTATTGTATTAAAAAACAAAAATCCTGAAGAATTTTCTTCTTCGAGACCACTGGTTTTTTGAACTTCCATTGCACCCTTTATTCTTAATCTAAAAATTTCGGCTCCTCTGAAAATATTTTTATTCTGATACACAAGATTACCTCCAATACCAAGATCACCACCGGAATTGGTTCCTTCAGCCTCAATTGAGTATGATTGAACTTTTGAGCGTGTGAGTTTTATCTGACAATTGAGCAAATTATTATTAGTATCAGTAGTATTTGTGTTAAACTGAATTTTTGCATATTTAAACATTTTAAGTGATGCAAGACGTTTGTATGTTTGTTGTTCTTCGTCGAGATTATAGGCCTGGTCAGGACGAATATAAATAGATTGAATAATTGTCTGTGGTTTAATTTGTAATTTATCATGGTAAATAAAATAGTATTCTAAGGCAGGTATGTCTGCAGTTAATGCAGGAATTGTTTTTACCAAAGTGTCATATTCAAGCTGATTTTTACTTAATGGATTGTAATTTGGATCAATGTAAATATTATTGACATAAAATTGATGATGATTAGTTTCAATAAATTTCCCCATTTCGCTTGATAAAAGTTCTTTGTTGTTTTTTATTGAAACAGTAATATCCAATTGCTTGTTGTTTAAAGCACTATCAACCTCATAATAAATAAAATCTCTGTTAAAATAATAGTATCCCTGATTTTTTAAATATGTAGTCACTCGTTCTCTTTCATCTTCAAGAGTATAAGCATTATAAGTGTCGTTTTTGTGAAGCAAAGTTTTATCATTATCTAAAAGAGTAAAAAACTTTACTTTTTTATCAGAGATAAAATAATCTATATTTCTAATTTTATATGGTTTGCCAAGTGAAAGATTATAAATAACATCTGCTTCCTTTTTATTGATGCTGATGTTTTCTTTTACAGATGAATTAAAATAACCAATATTATTCAGGTACTGTTTTATTTGTCGTACCGTATTATTTGTTAAAGCATAATCGAGATAAACAGGCTCTTCTCCGACCTTATTTTTTAACCAATTCTTGAATTTTGTTTCTTTTCCTTTGTTTCCAAGATTATAAACCCATAATTTAAAAGGAATTATTCCCAGTATTTTTTTATTAGGTTTTTGTTGAATTAAAGTCCAAATATCATCTTTTTTGAAGTCTTTTTCAGCATCTTTAATTTCAATAGAATTTTTGTGTAAAACAATTTTGCTTTTAGGAAGATTTTTACTTGTATTACAAGCTGACAAGGAAAATAAAACCAGAATTAGAATTATTGATTTATATAATTTTGAATATCGAAATTGGAGTATTGGGTTATTGAAATAATGGACGAACGAAGCCCTTATTTCCAATATTTTCCTTTTTTTCCATTTTCTCATATTTCCCTAATTTCTTTTTTCTAATTCAATTATTCATTACGCCCAAACTAATCATTATTAAATTAGTATTGATCGAATATATATGATTTTGCTAATACAAAGATGAGAAAAATTGCGATATTTATTTAGAAGTAAAATTATTTATTTTTTATTATCATCACGCTGCAATACATATCAGGAAGATAAACAAGGTTTTCGGGAATTGTTTTTACAAAATCATCAACAGCTTTAACAGCTCCTTCCCACTTGTAATTATAATCATGAATAATAATTACTCCACTTGAAGCAAGGCGGGGATAAAAATATAAAAGACCTTCTTTCGTTGGATTATGAAGGTCTGCATCCATATTTACAAAAGCATAAGTTTCGTTTTCCAAATCTTTTGTTGTGTCAGGAAAATATCCCTTACGGAAAATCAGGTTTTCATTACCATTAATATAATTTTTCACTCTGTTAATATTTGTATCAGCGAAATCTTGAGTAGTATATTTTGCAGCTTCTCCAATCTCAACATCAAGGTCTTTATTTTTAAATCCATCAAAAGTATCGAAAAGATAAAATTTTCTTAAAGTATCCATTTTATGGATTAAACGAGCTGTTTCTCCTTTATAAACACCAAGCTCTGCAAAACATCCTTTTATTTTTTCTTTTTTAATTCTTTCTATCTGAAACCAAAAATTAAAAAATCTCACTTTATCAGGATAATTCCTCTCAAGGCGAATAAGTTCTTTCGATACTTGTTTGGTTTTTACTTTATGCTCCCATTGTGTCGGTTGATAATTTTTATCATAAAATATACTCCATATATATTTCACAAAGAAAAACAATACGAGAAATATCAACAAGAAATTGATAATCTGAAAAATTGATAAAGCAAATAAAAATGTAATTAACATAAATAAAAGATTGTTATTAAGCGAAAATAGTAAAAATATTGGGAAAACTGATAGTTTTCAGCATAATAAAAAAATGATAAAAAAATTTATAAAAAATTAATTTTATTAAAATAATAATTATACATTTGCACTCCGTTTTTAACGAATAACGTTCTTAATTATTTCGGGCGATTAGCTCAGTTGGTTCAGAGCACCTGCCTTACAAGCAGGGGGTCACTGGTTCGAATCCAGTATCGCCCACCAAAAGGGAAAGTTAATAGCTTTCCCTTTTTTTATATGAGTTATTATTTTTACATATTATTTTCTTTACATGCTGATAAATACTACATCGGACATACAAATAATTTGTCCGAAAGATTGCGTAAGCATAATTCAAATCATTCAGGATTTACCGGAAAATATAATGATTGGAAAATAGTTTATTCAGAAAAATTCGTTTCAAAATCTGAAGCTTATGCAAGAGAAAGACAAATTAAAAAATGGAAATCCATTTATTCATCTTGTTTTCTCTGAACTCAAATTAAATTTCTCAGGATGACGTGGTGTTATTGTTTTGTAAAAGTTTTCGATTTCAATTAGATCTTTACTATAATCGCCTTTTGGAATTATTGTAGGACCTACACCGCCTTCTTTTTTTGCATAATCAATATATCCTAATGCGATAGGAACATTTGCTTTTTCGGCAATAAGATAAAATCCTTTTTTCCATTTTCTTACCAACTTTCGTGTACCTTCTGGGGTGATAACAACATACAAAGATTTGCGTTTCTTAAACAAACCTGCAATTTCATCAATCATATTATTACGTTTTCCACGATCAACAGGAATTCCTCCCATAGCTTTTAATAATCCGGAGACAGGAAATTTAAAAGCTTCTCTTTTTATCAGAAAATGAGCTTTTATTCCTAAAGAAAAATAAGCTAATCGTCCAATGACAAAGTCATAATTACTTGTATGTGGCAAAACTATTATTACACATTTGTTTATGTTTGGCGGGATACATCCGTATATTTTCCATCCCCAAATTTTGAGAATGAGTTTTGCTATAGATTTCATATTAATAATTCTTTCATTAGCAAAAATAAGTTTTTCCCATAACAATTCGGACTTTTTAATATAAATCCCTGCCGATTCATTTTATTGTATGAGAAACAAATGTAAAAAAGAAAATAATTTGAAAAAAGCAATACATATTGTTATTGTAGAATATATTTTATTTTATTTGAAAATAAATATTAATTATTATTTGAAAACAATTACTTTTAATCAAGCAAAAATATTCGGGTCTCGGTTTCTCTTAATTGTACAAAGCATCTGAGCTTGTAGTATTTAAGAGAATATTGTTTTAGACAAAAAATAAAAATCAATCAAGAAAATAAAAATGAAATCAATAATCCTAACTTTTTCTGCCATTTTGTTAAGCCTGTTTTCATACTCTCAAATCAATGATAAATATGATTGGGAAGATCCATCAATAATTTCCCAAAATAAAGAGAAAGCACATTCCACTGCTATTTCTTTTAATACTCTTGATCAAGCAATGAAAGGTGAAATTCAAAAATCGCCCAACTATAAATCCCTTAACTGGAATTGGAAATTCAACTGGGTAAGAAAACCAAACTTACGTCCTCGTGATTTTTACAAAATTGATTTTGATGACACAGATTGGAAAGAAATTCCTGTTCCTTCAAACTGGGAATTGCAAGGCTATGGAATCCCGATTTATGTAAATCAACCTTACGAATTTACCAGCGATCCAAAACCTCCACAAATCCCACATGATTATAATCCAGTTGGTTCGTACCGTACAAATTTTACAATCCCGGAAAACTGGGATGGAAGAGAAATATTTATCCATTTCGGTGCAGTAAAATCAGCAATGTATTTGTGGATAAATGGCAAGAAAGTCGGTTACAGTCAGGGAAGTAAATTACCGGCAGAATTCAATATCACACCTTATATTATAAAAGGAGAAAATAATCTTGCCCTTGAAGTTTATCGTTGGTCGGACGGTACTTATCTCGAGTGTCAGGATTTCTGGAGAATTAGCGGAATCGAAAGAGATGTTTATCTTTTTTCTACACCAAAAGTTCATATTACAGATTTTTTTGCCGATGCAGGATTAGATGAAAACTTAAAAAACGGAGTATTAGATCTTATAGTAGATATTATAGATTATTCTGAAGAAAATTATGGTGATGATTTTATTTTGAATATTTCGATTTTGGATGAAAAGGATCATGTGATTTTCAAAAATTCTCAAAACTTCACACTCAATAAAAAACCAAATGATGCAATAAAAACCCAAATTACAATTCCTGATGTAAAAAGATGGTCAGCTGAAAAACCAAACCTTTATTCTCTCATTCTTAGCCTTTCAAATAAGGAAGGTGTGATTCAAGAATTTAATTCATGCAAAATTGGTTTTCGAAAAGTTGAAATAAAAAATGGACAATTACTTGTAAACGGAGCGGCAATATATGTAAAAGGTGTAAACCGACATGAGCATGATGAATTCACTGGTCATGTTATTTCAAAAAAATCGATGATTAAAGACATTCAGTTGATGAAACAATTTAACATTAACTCTGTACGAACCTGCCATTATCCAAATGACCCGTATTGGTATGATTTATGCGATAAATATGGATTGTATGTGATTGATGAAGCCAATATCGAATCACACGGAATGGGATATCATCCTGACCATACTCTTGGAAATAATCCGGCTTGGGAAAAAGCTCATCTCGACAGAATCGAGCGAATGATAAGACGCGACAAAAACCATCCATCAGTCATTATTTGGTCGATGGGAAATGAAGCCGGTGATGGGGTTAATTTTGTGAAAGCTTCAAAATGGATTCATAATTTTGATCTTTCACGACCTGTGCATTACGAAAGAGCTTTGTTGAATTCTCATGTAGATATTTACAGTCCGATGTATGCCGGGATAGGCTATTTGGAATGGTATGCAAAAAACCATACTGACCGCCCTTTAATACTCTGCGAATATGCTCATTCAATGGGAAACAGCACCGGAAACCTTCAAGATTATTGGGATGTTATCGAAAATTATGATATTCTTCAGGGAGGATCAATTTGGGATTGGGTTGATCAGGGATTGGCTCAAACAGATAAAAACGGAAATAAATACTGGGCTTACGGTGGTGATTTTGGGCAAGAGGATGTTCCGAGTAGTAGTAATTTCTGTATGAACGGAATTGTTTCTGCCGACAGGTCTATTCATCCGGCAATGTGGGAAGTAAAAAAAGTTTATCAAAACATTGAATTTAAACCAAATTATACTTCGAGAAAATCATTTGATATAAAAAATAAATTTGATTTTACTAATTTAAATGAATTTCAATTCTTTTGGGAGATTTTTGAGAATGGAGAGAAAATATCACAAGGTAAAATCCCGGAATTAGTTGCTGATCCTCATCAGACAAAAACAGTTAAACTTAAATTAACAGATGTTAATTTTTCGAATGGGAAAGAGCATTTTATAAATTTCTATGCAAAAACAAAAAAAACTACAGACCTGGTTCCAAGTGGTCATATAATTGCAAGTGAACAAATTGAGTTTCCTTCAACAATGCAAATGCCTTATGTTCCGGATAATATGCCATCTTTGAAATTCAAAGAGAAAAAAAATAAAATTTATATAAAAGGAAATGATTTCAAAATAACATTCGACTCAAAAACAGGTGAACTGATTTCCTATTTATATAATGATGAAGAATTATTAAATTTTGCTCCAAAAATAAATTTCTGGAGAGCACCAACAGATAATGATTTTGGTTTTCACATGAACGAAAAATACGGAATCTGGCGACATGCAGGAGACAATAAAGAATTGAAAAATATTAAAATTTCAGAGATAAAAGAAGGAGAACTATTAATCGAAACTGAATATTATTTAAAAAATGTAAAATCTAAATTCAATATATCTTTTTTAATTTTTGGAAATGGTGAAATAAAAATATGTAATCATTTTATCCCCGGAATTAAAGGACTACCTGACTTGCCAAGGTTTGGGATGAGCTTTATTTTTGACAAACGATACAATAATATTGAATATTATGGGCGTGGGCCTCACGAAAATTATTGCGACAGAAACACATCATCTTTTGTCGGAATTTATAAAAGCACCGTAAAAGATCAATATTTTCCTTATGCACGTCCTCAGGAAAATGCTTATAAAACTGATACCCGCTGGCTTGAATTATCTGACAAAAATGGAAATGGAATAAAAATATCAGGTTTACCGGTTTTTAGTTTTTCTGCTCTTCATTTCAGCAATGATGATTTTGATCAGCTTACAAAAGCAAACTCCAAACATCTTAATGACATAAATTCAAGGAAAGAGGTTTATTTAAATATTGACCTAAAACAAATGGGTGTTGGAGGCGATGATTCGTGGGGAGCAAAGCCACATGAGCAATATAGAATTCCCGCAAAGGAATACAAATTTTGTTTTAAGATTACACCAATTAAATAACAAATTAATAATAAAAATTTAGAACGTGGATAACACAGATAAATGCAGATTTTCGCTGAATAAATCTGTAAGGAAAATTTTCGACATTTTAAATTCATAATTAAAAAAATAAAAAAGTGCCACAAAAACACTAAGGCTGAAAACCCAAAAAAAAATGAAAAGACCAATATTTTTCTCAGAATTTCTGTTATTCCTCACAGCTCTTATTTGGGGATTATCTTTTGTAGCTCAACGCAAAGGGATGGAATTTGTTGGTCCGTTTATTTTTAACGGAATTAGATTTGGCCTGGGTAGTATCTCTTTGATTCCATTATTATTTCTAAAAAGCAATAAAAACAATACCAAAAAGATAAGCAATAAGAAACCAGGCATTTCCTTAATTATTGGAAGTTTTTATTTAGGAATTGTGCTTTTTTTGGGAGCAACGTTACAACAAATAGGCATTATTAATACAACTGCTGGAAATGCTGGTTTTATTACAAGTTTGTATGTTGTTTTTACTCCATTAATTGGATTATTTTTCAAGCAAAAACCAGACAAGCAAGTATGGGCAGGAATAATTCTTGCCACAGTTGGACTTTATTTTTTAAGTGTTTCCGGTAATTTTACTGTCTCCTCTGGTGATATCCTGGTTTTTCTCAGCTCAATATTTTTTGCTGCACATGTTTTACTTATTTCATGGCTTTCGCCTAAATTTAATGTCATATTAATCTCAATAATACAGTTTTCAATCACTTCTGTTTTGAGTTTGATTATTGCTTTTGCAAGCGAAGAAATAATTTGGGAGAATATTAAGTTAGCTGCAATTCCAATTTTATATGGCGGGATAATGGCGGTTGGCGTTGCATATACTCTACAAGTTTTTGCTCAACAAAAAGCCAAACCATCACATGCAGCAATAATTCTTAGTTTCGAAGCATTGTTTGCTGCCATTGGAGGCTGGTTAATTTTAAATGAAATTTTCACTTTGCGTGAAGTTGGAGGCTGTATTCTAATGCTTTTTGGAATTATTGTTGCTCAAGTGAAACTTAAAAAATTTGGAGTGCAAATAACAAAGATAAATACTAATTTTCGTAGAAAAAATTGAGAGAAAATTTTCTGCATTTTACATTCAAAATTTTAAACTTATAATCACACAAATTTTATTTCGTTTCTTTCCCTTTATTTATAATAATAAAAATAAATCAAAATAGATTAAAATAGAATGAATATTTTATAACATTTTAGCGGTTTTTGGATAAAAAATAATATATTTGGAAACATTTTCAATTTTTGAATAAAATTTAGCCAAAATGAACAATATATACTTCGCGCATTTTGTTACAGGGTTTTTTAATTTAAAATCTGTATTATCAAAATATTTTTCAATATTTATTTTCTTTTTGATACTTATACCTTCACAGGTAAAAGCAGAAGGTTCAAAAGAAATTTGGATTGGTGATGACAAACAATATCTTTTATTGTGTACAGATTTTATTGGTCACTGTAATAATGGCTTAGGTGACCGTACACAATTTGCAATTTATGATTGTGACTCTTTAGACCGTTTATATTTTGACATTATCTCTACAGATGAAATAGTTTATTTAGGATTTGACCATAATAACTCCTTTGATGTAGTGTACAGAATCAAAAATATTAACGGAGATATTGTTAAACCTGAAGCAAGCTTACCCGCAAGTGGAATCGGAAATATTAATAGTATAGATAAAGCAAGAGTAGGACCCCAACAAATTTATGGAGCTCTTGGATATAATGCATTAGGATGGACTCCACCAGATGTTGGAACTTATTATATTGAATTTGATGCCCCGTCTAATCCTATTGCCGCATTCACTATTCAACTTTTTGATATTACTGTCGCCGATAATTCAACCAACACTGCATTACCCGGGAGATTATATTGCCATGCATGGCAATTTGCATACCAACAAAATTGGCCAGGTCCAAGTAGTACCTGCTCTGGAAAATACTATGTTTACTCAACTGACAGCATTGTAACATCCTTAAAAACCAATCAAATGAACGGAGGTTATTGGTTTTTATATTGCAATCAAACAGGTGTTGGAACAAGTGGTGATTTTGAACAAGATAGAAAATCTGTACCTAATACTCAAGTTTACCTTCCTGAGTACCGAATCTTCCTAAATGAACCTGATGCAATTCTTTATCCACCCGCAGAAACTTTAGGAAGTATTTTATCAGTAACTGCAACAAGGTACTGCAATAGTGGAAATATTGACTTTGTTGTGGATGTTGATAAAACCGCTAATGTTGAGATCGAACTCGACTTTGATAATCTTTATGTTACCAGAACATTGTCAAGAGTTGTTGAAGAAGGATTAAACACTCTTATTTGGAATGGTTTGGACGGGACAACTCCAACAGGTATTCCTGTTCCCAACGGCATAGAAATTGATTTTACCGTTAGTTATATTAACGGATTAACCAACCTTCCTTTATATGATATTGAAAGCAATAACAATGGTTTTGTAATTGAGTTGGTTAGTCCTGAGCCAGATCCTTCTGATACCCTCTATGTTTATTGGGATGATTCAAACATTAATTCCGGTGGTGGAGGTGTCAATCTTACTGGATGTTACGGTGAGGAATCTCCATGGTCTGGATGTCATGCCTTTGGTGATGGCAATATACATACAATAAATACATGGTGGTATGCAGCTTCTGAAAACACTTTACCTGTTAATATTACTGAATTCCGTAGAGCCGATTCTCTATTATATAATCAATCACTACCACAAATATATTGTGCAGGAGAACCCGGTGTTGTATTTTCTGTTACACCGGATCCAAATACAGATATTTATTATTGGTCGTATACGGGTACCGGAGCTACTTTTGTTCCACCAAATCCAACAGGAAGTTCTGTAACTGTTGATTTTGATTTGCTTGCTACTCCTGGAAACATCGAAGTTTACGGTACTAACACTAATTGTCCAAGCCCCGGACCAATTTCTCCTTTACCAATTACAATAAGTCCTATTCCAATAGAGAGTTTTACAATAACTCCAAATGACACTTCCTGTGTAGATGAGTTAGTAACTTTTACCGCCACAAATAATACAAATATTACTGATTGGGATTGGAATTTTGGTGATGCAAGTTCAGGAAACGGACAAGTTGTTACTCATACTTATGCTTCTGCCGGCGATAAACTTGTAACTTTAATTGTTACTTCAGCAGACGGATGTAAAGAGACTATTGATACCAACCGTTTTATTTTCAATCCATACAATCTTGATTTTACAATTAACCAAACTCCTACAAGTACATCAGATATCGTTTATTTTAATGGAGTAGGAACAGCTACTTTTACCGATTGGATATGGGATTTCGGTGATGGTAGCGGAACTGATGTGGGGCACGATGTAGATTATTTATATTCAACACCAAACACTTATACAGTAAGCTTAAATGTTTGTAGTGCAACATTTCAACACGATGTTATTGTCAATTTATCAGCGGCTTGTGATGCCGGTTCTGATGAAAGCGTTTGCGAAAGAACACCCTGGTATTTTTCAAAATCAACAACTTTCCCAACTGCCTCCTCTTACGATTCAATTCATTGGATAGGAGGTCTTGGTAGCTTTAATGATATTAAAATATTATGGCCTATATATACTCCTGCTGCAGGTGAATTAGGACCAATAACCCTAACTTTGGTAGCCTATAGTCAATTACCCAATGATTCATCATCAATGACACTCACAGTCCTTGATGCCCCGGAAGTCGGATTTACAAGAAACCCAAATGGCTCAATTAGCGTAAATGAAGTTATTGCTTTTGACGGAACAAGCACAACAACAATTAACAGTTGGATATGGGATTATGATGATGGAAACGGTGATGCAGGGCAAAATGTAACTCATCCTTATGCAAATGAAGGAACTTATAATGTAAAACTTTTAGTAACAAATACTGATGGATGTACTGATTCAATTACTCATCAACATGAAGTGAATATATTGCCTATTGCAGATTTTACAATTTCGCCGGGTAATACAATATGTGCTGAGCTACCTCTTACTTTTACAGATGTAAGTACAACAAATGTAATTTCAAGAGAATGGGATTTTGATGATGGCTCAGCTTTAGGTTCCGGAGCTGTGATTTCACATACTTATACTATTTCAGGAAATTATACTGTTACTTTAATTATTGAAAATGATAATTCATTTAGAGATACAGTTTCTTATAATATTACTGTTTTTGAACTTCCTACAGCAGATTTTACAATTAGTCCAAACGACTCAAGTTGTATGAACGAAGTTATTAATTTTGATGCAACAGGATCTTCTAATATTATTGACTGGCAATGGGAATTTGATGATGGGAATCTCGGCTCAGGTAAGAATGTAACTCATAGCTATGCTACTACAGGACAAAAACAAATATTATTAATTTACACTAATGATAACGGTTGTATTGATACGACAATACATCATCGCGAAATTATTGACCTTTCAGCATTAGATTTTTCAATTAGCCCAAGTCCGAGTTGCCTTTTTAATACTGTTAATTTTTCTGGTATTGGAAATGCAACATTTACCGATTGGAACTGGGATTTCGATGATGGTAATTTTGATCTTGGGCATGATGTAACTCATGTTTACACTACTTACGATACTTTTGATATTACACTGAGTGTTTGTTCTGAACAAGTAACTCATCAGCTTATTGTACTTCAACCGGCTCAAGCAAATGCCGGTTCCAACGAAAGCATCTGTGAAAGAGACACATTATATTTTTCCTTATCAAGCACTTTACCATCAGCCATAAGTTATGAATCAATAAAATGGATTGGTGGCTTAGGTACATTTGATGACTATACTATTCTTATGCCTAAATATGTTCCTGCTGTTGGCGAATTAGGTCAGGTTGATTTATCTCTCGTTGCATATGGCTTATTGCCTTGTAGCAATGATACATCAACAATGACACTTACAATTTTCGATTCACCGGAAGTTAATTTTACAAAAAATCCAAATTCTTCAACCTGTGTAAACGAGCTTATTGTATTTGATGGTTCTAGTCCTACAACAATAAATAGCTGGCAATGGGACTACGATGACGGAAATAATGCTTCCGGTCAAATCGTAAACCATTATTATTCACAAGCTGGTTTTTATGATATACAGCTTTTGGTAACAAATGCAGACGGTTGTACTGATTCTATTACACAGCAACATCAGGTATTTACTTTACCTGAAGCGGGATTTACTATCAGCCCAAATGATACTATTTGTTCTGAGCTACCTCTTATTTTTACTGATACCAGCACAACAAATGTTATCTCCAGAGAATGGAACTTTGGTGATGGTTCACTTTTGGAATCAGGACAAATTACAACACATACATATGCTGCTTCAGGTGATTACAATGTAACATTAATTGTTGAGAATGATAATACTTGTAGCGATACTATTGTCAAACCGGTTCATGTTAATGTATTACCAATTGCTGATTTTACTATAAGTCCGCAAGATACTTCTTGTACAAATAATCCAATAAGTTTTAATGCTTATGAAATTAGTGGCGGTATTACAAATTGGATATGGGAGTTTGGTGATGGGAATAATTCCTCAGGACAAAATACTACACATGCTTATACCCAACAGGGTGATTATAATATTTTACTGATTTATACCAATGGAAATAACTGTACTGATACCGTTATTCACCAAATCCGTATTGAAGACCTTGATGTTAGCTTTACTCGCTCACCCAGCACGAGTTGTCAAAACTATCTCGTTGACTTCCATGGAATAGATTACAATGGTAATACTGGTTTTACTAACTGGCTTTGGGATTTTGGTGACGGAATCGGAACTGCTACCAAACAAGATGTTAGTTATACATACACTCAAGCAGGCACTTTTGATGTTACATTAAATGTATGTTCAGAACAAATTGTTCTTCCAATAACCGTCAATCCAACTTGTCAGGTTTTTGCAGGTCCCGATACAGCTACCTGTGAAGATGTGCCTTATAATCTTTCAACTTCCATACCACCACCGTCAGCAAGTGGATACGTTCTTGTTTACTGGACTTGTAAAAATCCAAATGCTGCTTTTTCCGATCCTAATGCAATAGCTCCTATATATACTCCTGATCCCGACATATCGGATTATATCGACACACTAACTATGTTAGGCATTGGCATTTCTCCTTGTTTGAATGATACGGATATGATGATATTGCACGTAGTGGAAGGTGCTTATGCTTTTGCAGGCTCGGATGAAAACACTTGCTTTAACGAACCTTTTGATTTCGCAAGTGCATCAACCGTAGCTTTTGCAACTAATTATGATACTCTTTATTGGACAGGAGGTAATGGTTACTTTATTGATCCTAATGTTGAAGTTCCGGTTTATGTTCCGGGAGCAGGTGAGATAGGACCTATTGTACTTACTATGGTTGCTTCAGGAAATATAATAAACTGTGATTCTATTGATGAGATGATACTTACCATACGTCCTGATTTTCTTACACCTTTATATCCTATTTTATGTTTTGGTGATTCTCTTTTTGCTCAAGGTGCATGGCGTTATTCTTCAGGTGTGTTTTATGATACTCTTTACAGTATTTACGGATGCGACAGTGTGATAGAAACCAATTTATTTGTTTATCCTAAAATTGATATTGATTTTACTATTGTCCCCGGAGATTCAATCTGCCTCGGAGAAACAGCTTATTATACTATGACAGGTACGGCCAATTTAACAAATTGGCTTTGGGATTTTGGCGACGGCACTACTTCTTCTGTTCAAAATTCTGATCATGAATATTTGAATGCCGGTGGGTATGATGTTTGGTTTTACTATACCGACAACCATAATTGTTCTGATTCGGTTATGCACCATGTAACTGTTTTCGAACTTCCTGATGTAAATTTTTATCTAAGTACAACAACTTCATGCGTTAACACACCTATTGACTTTTATGGTTCCAGCACTTCAAATATTGTATTATGGTATTGGGATTTTGGTGACGGACAAAATGCTGTCGGGCAAAATGTATCTCATTCTTACAGCATATTCGGAGATTTCCCCGTAACTTTAACTGTTACCGATATCAACGGATGTTCAAATTCTGCAATAGATACTATCATTGTTGTAGAGCCACCTAATCCTGATTTCTCTTATGATATACTGGTATGCGATACTTTGCAATTTACCGATTTTTCAACTGCTCCCGCCGGATATAATATCGTCTGGAGACATTGGGATTTTGGTGATGGCACAGACACAACTAATTGGATAAACCCAACTCATGTTTTTCCAGGTGGCGGAATATATTATGTTACCCTCACAGTTACCGCTCAATCAGGAATGTTCTCTTGTACCAATTCTATCACAAAACCGATAGTGGTACCGTATAACCCAACTATTTATTTTACATGGGACCCCGAGCCTACCTGCCTCGGAGATACAACTTTCTTCTGGGGTACATCAGGAAGCTATATTGAAAACTGGTTCTGGGATTTCGGCGATAGTTACTTTGATACTATTCAACAGCCAAATCATGTTTACAATAATCCGGGTGCATATAATGTTATTCTCTATATTACGGATACTCTCGGTTGTGTAAATACTTTATCTCAAACAATTAATATTAATGATGTTCCTGATGTAAGCTTTACTATGTCGCAAAATCCGGTCTGCGGTGAAGATACTGTTTATTTTGCGGGACAAAGCAGTTCTCAGATAGCTTTATGGCATTGGGATTTCGGTGATGGTACTTATTCTAATGTTCAAAACGATTATCATATTTATTCTTCAAACGGAACTTACGTAGTTACTCTTACCATAACCGATACTGCAGGTTGCTCAAATACTGAAATAGACTCTGTCCTTATATTAAGTACTCCTATTGCCGATTTTGGATATTCTTTGTTTCAGTGTACTACAATAGATTTCACCGACATTTCAACAATTCCTGTAAACTATTCTTCTGTTGAATGGTATTGGGATTTCGGTAATGGTAATTATGATACTTTACAAAATCCTCAACATACTTATGCTACAGGAGGTGTGTATTGGGTTACTATGGCTGTAACAATAGATTCAAGCGGATTGCAGTGTACCGATACTATTGCGCAATCTGTTTTGGTTCCTGATCTGCCTACTATTTATTTTACGTGGTCGCCCGAGCTTACTTGCCTTGGTGATACAACTTATTTCTTTGGCACTTCAAGTGATTCTATTTCTGCTTGGTTCTGGAATTTCGGAGATGGTAATTTTTCTAATGTGCAGAATCCTGCTTATGTCTTTTATTCCTCCGGCTCGCATATTGTAACTCTTAGTGTTACCGATACCGCCGGTTGTACTAATTTACTTGCTCAAACAGTAAATATTTTAGAAATCCCTGATGTAAGCTTTACTATGTCTTCTAATCCAAGCTGCGTTAATAATCCTATTAACTTTTATGGTCAAAGCAGTTCAGTAATAACATCATGGAACTGGGATTTTGGTGACGGCTCATTTTCTTTTATTCAAAACCCGCTTCATATATATTTAGGAGACGGAACTTATTATGTTTCACTTACCGTAACCGACACTTCGGGTTGCACAAATACGGATATGCAATTTATTATTATCTCCGATAATCCTGATGCTGATTTTACTTTCTCGGTTTATCAGTGCAGCGAAATGAGCTTTACTGATCTTTCTACTGCTCCTCCGGGATATAATATTGCAAGCCATTTTTGGGATTTCGGTGATGGAGCAACGTCAACAGAACCTAACCCTATTCATAATTATGCTATTGGTGGATTTTATAATGTTACAATGGTAGTTACTGCTGATTCAAGCACTTATTCATGTTCTGATTCTGTAGAGCATTTGATTACAGTACCTAATGCACCATCGGTTTACTTTACATGGGCTCCTGAGCCTACTTGCCTTGGTGATACAACTTATTTCTTTGGCACTTCAGGTGATTCTATTTCTGCTTGGTTCTGGGATTTCGGTGACGGATACAATGCTTCTGGTGAAAATACTACTCATGTGTACAGCAATACAGGAAGTTACAATGTTATACTTATTGTGAATGATTCGCTTGGCTGTCCAAGCTCGATTTCTCATGTTGTAACGGTTACAGAAATTCCTGATGTAAGCTTTTCTATGTCTCCAAATCCTAATTGTGTTGACAATATTATAAATTATACAGGACAAAGTACTTTTGGAATAGAATTTTGGGATTGGGACTTTGGTGATGGAACTTATTCGATACTGCAAAACCCACTGCATTCATATACTGCAAGCGGCTCATATTATATTATCCTCACAGTTACCGATTCTGCAGGTTGCTCTAATTCAGACACTCAATATGTAATTATCACTGACCCACCTGTTGCTGATTTTACTTATTCCGAACTTCTTTGCACAACAATAAGTTTTACTGACCTTTCAACTGTTCCTGCAGGAAATATTCTTGTTGAATGGTACTGGGACTTTGGTGATAACAACACATCTACCACACAAAATCCTATTCATGATTTTAATGTTGGTGGTTTTTATGATGTTTCCATGATTGTTACTTCTCAGTCGGGTTATGGTAATTATTGTTATGATTCTATAACTTATACTGTTTTAGTTCCTAATAATCCTTCAGTATTTTTCTCATGGTCGCCCGAACCAACTTATTTGAGTTATGTAACTTCATTCTTTGGTACTTCAGGCGATATTATTGATACATGGTACTGGGATTTTGGAGATGGATTTTTTGCTACCGTACAAAACCCAACTCATATTTTTGCATACACCGGTATCTTTAATGTATCGTTAACTGTTACAGATATTAATGGGTGTGAAAATATTGTTTCGCATGATGTTACTGTTGTTGGCAATCCTGATATTAGCATGACAGTTAATCCTAATCCAACCTGCATTGATCAGGAAATAAATTTCTCAGGTAACAGCACAACACAAATTGAAACATGGCACTGGGTATTTGGTGATGGATCATATTCTAACCTGCAAAACCCAGTTCACGTTTATACAGAAGAAGGTACTTACACCGTAACTTTGGATATTACTGATATTTATGGTGGAACAAGTTCCGCAATTGAATATGTTGTTATCCGTCCACGTCCTGTTCCTTTCTTTGAAGATTCTGCTCCCGTTTGTTTAAATGAACTTACTTATTTTACCGATCTTTCTTATACTGAATACGGATACATCACCACATGGATTTGGAACTATGATGATGGCTCTGATAATGATACAATTTATTATCCGGACATCCCAAACACTTCACATCTATTCCCTATGGAAGGCACTTATGGTATAACACTTACTGTTATTAGTTCTCTTGGATGTGATGAATCTTTCACCAGAGAAATTCAAATTTATCCTAATCCAATCGCTAACTACACTTATTCTAACGCATGTCAGAATATGTTAGTTAATTTTACTGATGCATCTTCACCTAACGGACCCGGTAATATTATTTCATGGTTCTGGAGATTTGATGATCCATTATCTGGAACAGCAAATACCTCTGAATTACAAAATCCAAGTCATATATTTACTGAGGCAGGTGATTATGATGTGATGTTGATAATTGAAAACTTCAATCAATGTTTCGATACACTTATAAATACTGTTACTGTTAATCCTGAACCTGATGTTGAGTATTACTGGGATCTTACATGCGAAAATCAATTAACTCATTTCTTTATTGATACAGACATCACAAATATGGCAACAATTACTGATCATGTTTGGGACTTTGGCGACGGGCAAACTTCATTTGCACAGGATCCAGAACATTTATATGTTGTACCTGGTGAATATACTGTTATATTAACAGTTACAGATATCGAAGGTTGTGAAAATAGTGTTTCACATATTATTGATGTTCATCCTACACCTGTAGTCGGATTTTCTTATTCATCTCCGGCATGTCAGAATAGTGATATTCAGTTTAATGATAATACTTCAACTGCATCAGGATATGTGGTTCAGTGGATTTGGGATATGGGCGATGGGACAACAATTACTATTGATTTTCCTGACAGCCCTGACATTACTTATACTTATGCAACAGCCGGAACTTTCCAGGTTGACCTTTGGGTAATTACTACTGACAGTTGCGAAAATTCTGCTTCTCAAAATGTTATTATTGCTGATTCACCTTTAGCTGACTTCGAATTTGAAGATGCATGCGGTGATCAGCCGATTCAGTTTACCGATAATTCAACTGCTGTGGGAGGTTATGCAATTTCGCAATGGGCTTGGGATTTTGGTGATCCTGCTTCCGGAAATAATAATTATTCCTCAACACAAAACCCTATTCACAGCTTTACACAAGCAGGAGCTTATGATGTTAGTTTAATAGTTTTTAACTCCGAGGGTTGTTCTGATACTTTGATCCAGCAGGTTGTTTCTGCAGAACTTCCACCTGTTGACTTCATAACAAGTACACCTACTTGTTTTGATGATCTTACATATTTCTATGCTGACTCCATTTTAATGGATATTGGATCAATTGTAATTTTTGAATGGAACTTTGGTGACGGAAATCCAACTTCAAATCAACAAAATCCGGTTTATATGTATCTAACCACAGGTGATTTTAATGTTACTTTATCTGTTGTGGATACCGGCGGATGCGAAAACTCAATTTCTCATATTGTAACAATCTCGCCAAGACCACAGGCAATATTTGATTACACAAATGCTTGTCAGAGTGATACTACATATTTTACTGATTATTCTTCTTCTGGTAACGATGATCCGATAACCGAATGGACTTGGGACTTTGGAGATCCTACTTCGGGAAGTAATACTTCGGTACTTCAAAACCCAATTCATGTTTATGAAAATACTGGAACTTATCAGGTGCAGCTTGTTGTTACCTGTTTGAGTGGTTGTACGGATTCATTATCTCGTGAAGTTATTGTTAATCCTTTGCCAACTGCTAATTTCAACTATTCGGTTGATGCTTGTCAGAGTGGATTAGTGTATTTTACCGATTCCTCTTATGCTATTCAAACTTCTATAGCTGAGTGGTTCTGGACATTTGAACCGGGTTATAATTCATCTTTAAGAAATCCTGTTCATGATTACTATACTGTTGACACATGTTATGAAGTTTCACTGATGGTTACTGATGGAAGAGGATGTCAGCAAACTTTTGTTGACACTGTTTGCATCCCTGCAGGACTTGAATTTGATTTTACTTATTCACAAACTTGTTTTGGTCAAACAACTTCATTTACTCCACAGTTGAATAATCCGCCAGGAGACACTCTTATTCTGTTTAATTGGGATTTTGGCGATCTTGCTTCCGGAATAAACAATACATCAAATATTGAATTTCCTACACATAATTTTACTTCACCGGGAGCTTACACAGTTTCTCTCGAAGCTATGGATCAGTTTGGTTGCAGTCTTACTATTTATAACCAAATTATTGTTGAAAATCTGCCAATTCCTGATTTCACTTATGAAAGTAATATATGCGACAGTTTAGTATATTTTGATGATCTATCGGATGGAAATGGAACTCCAATTCAATCATGGACTTGGATATTTGGTGATGGAACTCCAAATGACACTATAATATCACCTGACGACCCGGATATTTCACATGCTTATTCTAATCCTGGATTTTATGATGTTTCACTTGTTGTTTTAAATACTA
>CAYOKJ010000014.1:0-25185 GCA_964404485.1 uncultured Bacteroidales bacterium
TATAGCAAAAAGCGATGAATTGCTTAATTGGGGCGGTTTTATCCTGTTTCAACTTTATATCTGTTTGATAAGTAATCACTCACAATCTGCCTCATGCCATATTGCCATCGTTACCTGCAAGGCTGATAAAGAACAAACAGTAACTTATAGAATAATGAGAAATATATATCGAAAGATAATTAATCAAATGATGAAATCAGAATTTATGGTAAGAGTGTTCGTTTTCTTAATAGTTTTTTTCGGTTTCCTTGATGTTTATAGCCAGGACACAATTATAGGTAGTGGACATACATGGAAATATTTGGATAATGGAACTATTGACATTGAGAATATTTCATGGTTCAAATCGGATAAAATCAATTGGGGTAAAGGAGAAACACCTATTGGTTTTGGTCAGGGAGATGAGGCTACAGTGATTAATAGTATAAATAAAAAAAGAAATTCTATTGTAACCTGTTTTTATTTCCAAAAAACTATAACAATAGAGAATACTGATGAATACAAAACCTTTCTATTACGTTTGGTCCGCGATGATGGAGCAGTAGTTTATGTAAATAACAAAGAAGTTGCAAGGTCTAATTTACCTGAAGGAAACATTTCATCACAAACGCTTGCTTCCTCGCTTGTTAATGGATTATCTGAATATACATTTTATGAATATTTTATAAGCCCATCATATTTTCAAACAGGTGAAAATATTGTTACTGTCGTTTTATTTCAGTTTCGTTCTAACAGCAGCGATTGTAGGTTCGATATGGAATTATTCGGATACAAGAATTATGAAATTTTAAACAAACTTATCCATAACATTAATAGCGAGCGTAAATTATTAAATAATGAATTAGAACTCTACACTGTTGAAAGAATGCTTTCCGAAAAAACAAATGAAATTAAGTTTTTGAATTTAAAACATTCAACCAATAAAAATATCTTTTTAATTGTAATTGGGTTATTGGCAGCAACATTTATTTTATTAGTCATTTTTTTGATAATGTCCTGGAAAAAGAACCATAGTACAATTTTAGAGTTCCGCTTGCTTGAAAAAGAAACAGAAGAAAAAAGCAAAGAATTAATTAATCTTTCTTTATCACTACTTAAAACCAAACAATTTATCTCAAGCCTAATGGACAACTTGCAAAGCATCCATAAAGAAGCTAACCATAATCAACAGGCACATATAAATAAATTAATAAACCGGGTTGAGTTTCATAAACATTATGAAGAGGATTGGGAACGTTTAAAAATGCACTTTGATACCATACATTCAGATTTTTTTGCACGTCTTAAAAATAAATATCCTGAGTTGACCCAATCCGAACTCCGCCATTGCACCTATATAAAGTTACAAATGTTCACATCTGAAATAGCTCAAATGCTAAACATTGATAATAAATCGGTACAGGCCAGTCGCTATCGTATCAAAAAGAAAATGCAATTGCCACAGGATGTGGATCTCAGAAATTTTCTTGAAGACTTTTAACCAAGGATTTACTATTCATTTGTTTTGTTTCTGCTTTTTGCTTATTTGATCGAAGAATTTCTGCTTTATTTTGTGTTTTAGGCTGTTACGTAATTAAAATTATAGCTGTAGTATCTATATAGTAGGTTCTTGAATTTCGATAGTATATAAATCTGCTTTTAAAAAATCGTATTCCTCCAATCCAAATTAAGTTTGTTGCAAATATTCATTTACATAAAAACATTAAAAATTTGCACTATGAAAAAAATCTTACTAAGTCTTTTATGCATTCTGTTTGTTTTGGGAATAAATGCTCAAACAATTACCTTCACTTCTCCTATCGCTTCAAGTTCTGATGATGCTGAAGAAAGTGAAGATGGTACCGAAGTAGATAATGGCAGCAGCGATCTGGAATTGGTTTACGATGGTAATAATCAAACAGTGGGTATCCGTTTTATAGATGTAGCTATACCTTCGGATGCAAACATTGATAGTGTTTATATTCAGTTTATAGCCGATGGAGATTATGATGAAACAACAAACCTGTTAATCAAAGGAGAAAATGTTGAAAGTTCACTTACTTTTGAAGAAATTGCCAATAACATCAGTTCACGGCAAACAACATCCTCCCAAGTAAATTGGAATAATATCCTTCCTTGGACAGATCTGGAAGCAGGAGAATTACAACAAACTCCCGATTTGACTTCAATTGTTTCAGAAATCATAACAAGTAACAATTGGCAGGAAGGTAATCCCATTACCTTTATTATTACCGGTTCAGGAAAAAGAAAAGCATTTTCATATGATGGAAGTGCCAGTTTTGCCGCAGAGTTGCATATTATTTATACACCAGATACACCTATTTACAATGACTTAGGTATTGACCAAATTGTGAACCCACCAGAATTAATTTTTACAAATGAAGAGGTTGAAATTGAAATTTCAATTTTTAATCTTGGGATTAATTCACAAGTAGGATATTCTGTATCATACTCCATCAACGGTGACCCTCCGGTTACTGAGGTAGTTTCTTCAACCATTAATACAGGTGAAAGTTTCACCTATACTTTTCTTCAAACTGCTAATATGATCGAAGTTGGCGAATATGAAATTGAAGCTGAAGTAATTCTTGCAGGTGATGAAAATTTGTCAAACAATTCCATGTCATCCACAACAACTGCTGTTTTGGGTTATGATAGTTTGTTTTTTGTGCAAGGATCATATTGGAAATACCTTGATGATGGTTCTGATCAGGGAACTGTTTGGCAACAACTAAATTATGACGATTCACAGTGGGCGGTTGGTGAAGGACACATGGGTTTTGGTGAAGGAGATGAAACAACAGTTTTGACATCCGGTTATATCACTTATTATTTTCGGAAAATTGTAAATATTCCTGATATTAGTTTATTAGAAAATGTATATTTCAATATGGTTCATGATGATGGAGCAGTGGCTTATGTCAACGGAAACGAAGTGCTTCGCTCTGCTCTTATGCCGTCAGGTACAATTAATTACCTTACCGGGACAACTACTTTTATTCCAAACGATGTTGAAAATGATTTCTGGTATTACCCAGTAGATAAATCATATTTTCAGAATGGAGAGAATATTATAGCCGTTGAAATACACAATCAAAAGGTAAGTAGTTCAGATATTTCATTTGATTGTTATGTTTCTGATACCCTCATAATTGAGTATAAACTTGATGGCCCATTTGTATTTTACCAGAACGGTGAAGTTATAGTCAAAACTGTTGAAGCATCAGGCCCTCAAACATACGTATATAGTTCTCCCGAAGAAGCAAATCTGATTTGCAGGTTCCAAAATGGGATTGATAGTTTTGCAGTGCAGATTCAACCAGAACTGAATATCGAACCTAGTATTTACACTTTACCAGAAAAGTTTTTGGCCATATCTGATATCGAAGGGAATCTGGAAGCCTTTGTTATGCTTTTGAATGATGCCGGGGTTATGGATACCAATTATAACTGGACTTTTGAAAATGGTCATCTGTTTTTTATTGGAGATATGTTCGACAGGGGAAATAATGTTACTGAATGTCTATGGTTATTATACAGGCTCGAAAGTCAGGCAGAAGTGTTGGGAGGAAAAATTCACTTTGTTGTAGGGAATCATGATATGATGAACATGATTTTTGATTTTAGATATGTAGCCCAAAAATATTTAACCAACGTTCAACTAATGAACGAAACACTTGAAAGTATTTATGCAAATGACACTGAACTTGGCCGATGGCTAAGGACAAAAAATATTATCGAAAAAGTTAAACCTTTCATCTTTCTCCATGGCGGGCTTAGCCCAGAGGTTGACGCTTTAAACCTTTCTTATGATCAAATTAATTATTGGGGAAGATATAGAATGGATAGTGTATGTCAATGTAACGATTGCGAGATTATAAATGGAGGAAGTGATTACGGGATTTATTGGTATCGTGATATGGCTGATGAACTTCTTACCCAACAACAAGTAGATACAATTATTTCAAATTTTGATGGAGAAATGGTAGTTATAGGCCATACTGTTTTTGATAACATTACTTTGTTGTATGAAGAAAAAGTGATTTGTATTGATCTGGATCATAAAGATAACTTTATGGCTGGATATATGAGTGCCTTATATTATGAAGATGGAAATCTTTATGATTTTTATACTGATGGTGTAAACCAAACCTATACTTTTCTAAAAACGATAACCAGTATTGATGAGCCATTGCAACATCCAGGCAAACTGGATATTGAAGTATTTCCAAATCCTACTAAATCCACTACAACAATAAAATATACCGTACCCTTATTAACTGGTAATGCTATGGATTACCCTTTTGTTTCATTGTATATCATTAACAATATGGGAAATCACGTAAAAACCCTTGTCAATAAATCACAAATTCCTGGCACATATCATATTGAGTTTGATGGTAACAAGCTGAAATCAGGTATTTATTATTATCAATTATCTGTTGGCAATTACAATGATTCCGGCAAGATCGTAATATTAGATTAGAAAAAAACAACCTAATTATAATATTGATAAGTTATTTCTGTCCAATTAATGAATCCACCCGCAAAGGAGGTGGGTTCTTTAATTAAATTCTCAATATTTTCAATTTGATAAAAAACATCATAATAGATTATGCTCATAAGGTATTCACTACCTTAGCTTAAAAAGCCCAGCAGGTAACAAAGGCTATAAAAAATAGGCGGTTTAGTAGTAATATCAAGGTTTATAGCCAATTTAAGCTTTGTTGTAAGTTGAAAAATTGAACTTCGAAATCGCCTACATTTTCATAACCAAACCGTTGTGTGGTATATTAAAGAACCCTTCTGCTTCACATATCTGGATAAATAGTGTGCGACAGCGTACTTTTATATCTCCTGTTAGCACTGTGTATCTATACTTCGTAGACCAGACAATATGGGTTGCCAACTTAGAGACTGTATGTCCATTTGTGCGTTGTGATTCCATTGCGCAAAGATAATATTTTTAGAAGCTAAAGCGAAATGCACTAAAGCGCATAGTTTTAACTGAAACCAATAAATATCTCTGATATTAAACCCGGAATCTATTTCATAAAAGTGTTCCCTCATGAAAATGTAATTACCAAGAAGCTGGTGATTGAGTAAAATTTAGTTTTGGTTTTTATTTATTGCCCGGTTCGTGTTTATGCGGATCGGGGCTTTTTACACTAATCTAATACATTAGCACAAAGTGGAAAAAAATTGACCAATGATATAGCAGTTTTTATTGCAGGACGGGGATCAAAAATAAAAGATGGAGCGATACTTGATAAACGCGCAAAACAAAAGATTATCGCACAGAAATTGGCGTTAAACCTAGGTTTAAGGGTAATGAACTTTTTCTTAACCGTTTCTCTAAATCAGTCCACTTTATGCTGAATATTTACACCCAGTTTGTTGTATAATGGATCGGTGCTCTTTTTAGAATGGAGATAAGAGTGATTAATCCATTTTATTGTACTTTTGCTTTGATGAAAAAAATACCTTGCTTTTGGATAGCGATATTCTCCCTCTTAATGTTGTTTGGCTATTCTCAAGATCGACAAGTAATTGATTCCATTGAAATGGTCTTATTACAAACTACTGATGTGGATTTGAGGGTTGATTTGCTACTTAATGTTTCTGATGAATATTTGACCTTGGATCCTGACAAGGCAAAAATTTATGCTGAAAACGCATTAATACTTTCCAACAAATACGAATTGGATAAAGGCAAAGTTTTATCGCATATTGACCTTGCTGAAATTTACCAGATTAAAACCGATTTTAAAAACTGTATCGAACATGCATCTCAGGCTAAAGAAATGGCCATTTTAAATGGATTCAAAAGCGAGTTTGCCAAATCAGCATTAATCATTGCCAATAGTTATACACAACTTGGCTATTATACGAAGAGTTCCGATTTATGCTTTGAAGCTTTGGAAGTTTATGAAAAATTAGAAAATGCCAAAGGGACCTGTGATGCATTAAATAGTATTGGTATTATCTATTTTCAACAAAAGCAGTATAATAAAGCGCTTGAATATTTTCAAAAATCCCTTGACATAGCCGAAGAGATGAAAGATGACAGAGGCATATCACGAGGCTTGAATAATATATCCAATGTTTACGGTCTAGAGAAAGAAAACATTCCCAAAAACATTAAAATATTAATAAAAGCCGTTAAAATTAATCAGCAAACAGGTCAAAAGTTATGGTTGGGTATTAATTACAGTAACCTGGCATTATACTATAGTAAAATTGATGAATATGATTCTTCATTTTATTATATTCATAAATCGATTAATACATACAAAGAATTAAATAACCAAATGGATTTAGCCGAGGCTTACAATCAAATTTCCGGGTATTACTTTAATCTGGAAAACACAGAACAATTTTTTTATTATCTAAATATGGCGGATTCCATTGGTAGCAAAAATGATTATTTGGATATTCAATTGACCTCTGCAAATTTGCTTCAAAAATATTACAGTTCCATTGCGGATTTTGAAAATGCATTTAAATATAAGTCCATTGAATTTAACCTGAAAGACAGCCTGGATAATGAAAACAGCCTAACCCGCCTGGCGAAGCTTGAATCATTATATGACCTTGAAAAGAAAGAACAAGAGAGAAAGATACAGGCGCAACGTAAGGATTTTATCAGCATTTTAATCATTGTATGCCTTGTAGCAGGTTTAGTTGTAATTCTGTTGCTTCTTTTCCGTTATAGGATCAAAGTCCGCTATTCAAACCTAAAACAGCTAAAACTGGAAGATGAGCTTGAGTTCAAGAACAAAGAGATGGCAGCCAATGTAATTGGTGTAATGAAAAAGAATGATATGCTTTCAGATATTATCAGCAAATTGATTGACATCGAAAATGAAGCTACAAAAGATGAAACCAAATCTTCTATAAAACAAATAGCTATAGAAATTGAAAACAGTATACAGGCAAAAATATGGGAAGAATTTGAAATGCGTTTTAAACAGGTTCATTCCGATTTTTATGACAGGTTGAACCAATGCTTTCCAGACCTGTCTCCAAATGAGCAACGCCTTTGTGCTTTTTTGAAATTGAATTTATCCACCAAAGAAATTTCTTCAATCACGGGTCAGAGTTCCCGCGCCATCGAAATGGCCCGTTTCCGCTTGCGCAAAAAACTGGGCATTTCTGCCCAGGATGTAAACCTGATTACATTTATTACCGGTATTTAGTACTGCTATAAGCTTTAGATAATCACCCATTAACTCTAAAAATACACCCTCTTTATATACTAGAAGCATTCTTATTAAATGAAATAACGAATTTTTATTTATGAAATAGATAGATTTCATAATCTGTTGAGAATATATCAGATATGCTTTGTTTTAATATTCTTGTGAAATTTTTGTAGGGGTATTTTGGGCAAATATGAAAATTTTGTATGGGGTTAAAAATTGCTTTATCTTTTTTTATCCTGGAGCTTTGCCACACAATATTTTTAATCATGATTAATGAAAACTAAAAGAAAACAAGTTGAACATAAAAAAGATGACGTAAACAAAAATGTCGACCTGAAAGAAATGATTAAATACGCAATAGTTCAGAATGAAGTGTTGAAAACAAGGATCGATTTCCTTAAAAATAATAATAGGGACATCACTAATAAAAATAAATAAAAACATAACTAAAATTAAAAACAATGAAAAAAATCTTTTATCTATTTATTATGATAATGCTTGGGCTGACAATAAATATTAATGCCCAGCAATCCTATAACGGGATCAAAAACAATGAGGTAAAGGCTAGCAAACCTTTGCAAAAGACTGAAACCTCATACCTTGATGAAAACCTTGCCAATGGATCGTATGATTATTATGTAACAGCAGTTTACGACGAAGGAGAATCAGAAGCATCCAATACGGCGAATGTAATGGTTGGTGAGATCGTAATTGAGAAAAATGTTATTATTGAAGAAGGAACCGGAACATGGTGTAGCTGGTGTCCGAGAGGAACCTATTACGGCGATTCACTTACACATGCTAACGAAAATGTATTTTTGATTGCTGTTCATGGAGGAGATGTTATGGAAAATACACCTCATGTTGAAGGTGCTAACATTTCAGCTTACCCTTCAGGAAATTTCGATCGTAACATTATCGGAGCTGATCCACTTACATGGTTTAGTGTTGCACAAACAGCCCTGGCGGAAGTACCTGTTGCAGGAGTAGAAGTAAACAATACATTCAATGAATCTACCAATGAACTTACAGTTGATGTTTCAGCATTGTTTGGCGAAAACGTATCAGGTGATTATCGCCTGGGTGCTGTAATTTTGGAAAATGGAATTACCGGACCTGCTCCTCAGTATGATCAGTCCAATTCATATAGTGGTGGTGGTAATGGCGACATGGGTGGCTTTGAAAATCTTCCCGGTCCGGTTCCTGCTAATATGATTGCTTATAACCACGTTTCACGTCAATTGCTTGGTGGATATAGTGGAGAACCAAACAGTTTGCCATCAAGTATTAATGCCGGTGAAACCCATAATTATTCATTTGATTTTACCATTCCTGAAGAATGGGATGCCGATCAGGTGTATGTTATTGCCTGGCTCATTAAACCCAATGGTAAAATAGATAATTCTGCAAAGAGTCATTATTTAACAGGAAGTGATAATGCTAAACCAGTATTCCTTTCCAATCCGATTACTGTTGCTTATGTTGATAATAACTATACCTATGGAGTTTTTACTCACGATCCTGATAATTCAGATCTGGAAATCATCGGAACTGAAATGCCTTCATGGTTAACATTATCAGAAACTTCTACTCTTGGGCATATTCATAATTCAGCAACTTTAACAGGTACACCAATAAATGCTGGTAATTATGATGTTACCTTAACCATTTCGGATGGTGAGTATGAAATAGAGCAAACATTTACTATTGTTGTAGAAGGGGCCCTGGCGGGTTCGTGGGAATTGATTGGTGATGCAGGTTTTACTAATGGTGATGCTTACAATCAGGATATGGCAATCGCTGATGACGGAACTATTTACCTTATTACCCGGGACGCAGATATACTTGAGGTTTATAAAAAAGAAGAAAACGGAGACTGGGAAAGTATGAACCTAAATGAATCTTTAGGATCGTATGGACGACTAGCCATAGCATCTGATGGAACCCCGTATATTGCCTATACTTACGATTGGTCGAATGTATACGTTAAAAAATACAATGGAAGTAGCTGGGAGCAAGTTGGTAATTCTCCAACTACAGGTGTACAAATTGGGCTCGCCCTTGATAGCGAAGATAATCCTTACATTGCTTTACAGGATGGTGGAAATGGCTACGAAGGCTGGGCATATAAGTTCGATGGAACATCATGGAATGAAATAGGTGGAGCTCCTTATTCCGGTTCAGGGACGGCGGGTGTTTGGAATAACGTCCTTATTGATAGTGAAGACAATGTATTTGTCCTCTGGGGCGATTTCTCTTATAGTGGTACAACATCTTATGTCTCTAAGTTTGATGGAAGTAGCTGGAATATTGTTGGAGACGAGGCCATAAGCGAACAATATGTTTACTTCTACCAAACTTTCAGCATGGATGATAATGGAAATATCTATGCAGCATTCCCCGAGTGGAATAACCAGGAATTGGAAACTGTTAAGTTCAATGGAACATCATGGTCATCCATAGGAACAAACCTGGTAGGTGGTGCGGTTGAATATTGCGATATGGGAATTACAGACAATGGAGAACCCATTGTAACTTTCCTTGATATAAATTACAACAATACAATTTCAGCAATGAAATACAATGGTTCGGAATGGAGTTTTGTAGGGCCTCAAGGATTTACCGGAACAGGCGGAGCCTTCCCTTATATTGATGTATTAGGCAATACACCTTATGTAGCTTACGCTGATCTTCCATTGGGAGAGAAAGCAACAGTACGGGCATATATTTCCCAGGATGTGGCTGCAATTAATGTAACACCAATGGAAATTGTGTTTGATACCACTGAGGTTAATTATACTTCAGCGGAAATAATCACCATTACCAACCAGGGTACAGCCACACTGGAGGTTTCAGGCATTACATCAAACAATGCTGTATTTACAACAGATGTAAACACATTAAGTATTGAACCTGGCAACAACGAAGATGTAACCATCACCTTTGCTCCAGCACTTGTTCAGTTATATGAAGGTGAAATTACCATTCAAAGCAACGATCCGGAAAACAGTACACTAGTTGTTGAAGTTTCAGGTTGGGGAGTTATTTATGACGGAATTTATGAAAATACTTTTGGAACTATTGTCTTGTATCCAAATCCTGCAAAGGATATCGCATATATTAAATCCTCAGATGATATTGAAAAGATACAACTGATCAGTTACTCAGGTCAGATTATATTGGACCAAATTACTGTTGGAAAACAATTTGAAATTAACACAAGTAAATTTGAAGCGGGCATTTATTTTGTAAAAATATTCTCTTCAAATAATGTAATTACCAGGAAGCTGGTGATTGAATAAATTTAAATTTGGTTTCTATTTATTGCCCCGGTTCGTGTTTATGCGGAACGGGGCTTTACTTTGTTGATATTCTGAATGTAACCTATGTGAATTATGTTGTCTATGTTGTGTCTATACGTTTAATTTGCTTGTTAGTTTCGTTAAAATTATTTTTGCTTTCAATAAATTTAAACTACAAACCTTATGAAAACATTATTCACTTTTATTTTAGCTCAATTCCTGATTTTTGGAATTTATGCACAGACACAAAACACAAAACGAGGTATTTTAGAATACCCGGAGTCCTTAAGGATTTCAGTTGAAAAACCATATGTTGCAGCTGCATCTGGTAGTAAAGACTATTGTATACCAACAGGAGTAGATTGTACAGCCGGTGATGGAATTACTGACTTTGAACTGAATGAAATATCAAACTTAGGTTCTGGTTGTAGTGCCGATGGTTATGGTGATTTTACCTCCATGGAAACAACTCTTATTCAAGGCTCTACTATTGAAGCAAGTTTTGCATCAGGTTACTCTGCTCAACAAGTTTGCCTTTGGATAGATTTTGATGATGATACAGAATTTGAAGCAGATGAATTGCTCATTACTGATTTAGCCATTGAAGCTGCAGGAACTTTTTATTTTGCTGATATCACCATTCCAACAGGTGTAACAAACGGTGCAAAGCGTTTACGGATTCGAGCGAACTGGAATGCTTCTGCACAAGACCCATGTGAAGTATGGACCTATGGTGAGACGGAGGACTATACAGTAATTATAAGTGACCCATTGGATGCCGATGTAGGTATTATTTCTATCAATTTGGATGAGGGTTATGGACCAGGATCATTAACGCCAACAGCAACATTTAAAAACTTTGGTGCGGCTACACAATCTTTTCCGGTTGTCCTTGAATTTGATGATGTTTATTCTTCAACAAAAAATGTTACAGACCTTGCTTCTGGAGAAGAAATTGAAGTTGAGTTTGACACCTGGGATGCCACCCTTGGAACCTGGGGAGTGAATGCCTGTTCAATGCTCGAAGGTGATGAAAATACAAACAATAATTGTATTACAAGTTCTGTAAATATAAGCGGTTCAGAAGTTGGAGTTGTACTGATAAGTATGCCTACCGAACTTATGGTTGGAAACCATATTCCAAAAGTAAAAGTTGAAAATTTTGCTTATGATACCCAAACTTTCCCGGTAACATTTACAGTTGGTGATTATTCCAATACCCAAACTGTGACAGATCTGGCACCAATGGAGACTGTTTTTGTCGAGTTTGCCAACTGGACTGCAGAAGCTGGAATTTATAATGCAGAAGCCTGCACGGAATTATCAGGTGATGAAAACCCAGATAATGATTGCGCAAGCAAGCAATTGTTTGTTGGAGATGGATTCCCTGACTTTAGAGCGCACGAAACCAATTGTTTAACTGGCTTAACATTGCCATTTAAAGATATTTCCACAATACAGGTTAACTCTCGGAACTGGGAATTTGAAGGTGGAACACCAGCAACATCAACTGAACAAAACCCAACTGTTACTTATAATACAATAGGAACTTATGATGTTACCCTGACAGTAACCGGACCAGACGGGCAGGAAACCATCACTAAAGAAGATTATATTACGGTTGCTGATGAAATTACAGCTGAATGGGAAAATGTATTGTCTAACGGGCTTTGGATTTCAGATATCCATTTTATTGATGAGAACATTGGGTTTATGTGTGGTGAGGATGGTAAAGTTTTTAAAACTGAAGATTCAGGATTAAGCTGGCAGCAAAATTCAGCCACTGGCTCCGGAGCATGGGCATATAATATTCGCTTTATCGATGACATGGAAGGATATATCAGTTTTTATATGGCCAAGCTAATGCGAACATTGGATGGTGGAAATACCTGGGAATGGATTACCCCGGATGTCCCAACTGCCTGCAGATTATTTACACTTGATGTTTGGGACAGTGAACACTTGCTTATCGCCGGTCAAAAGACAGGTAGTACATTGCTGGATGCTTATACAACTCAAACAGGGCCAGGTGGATTTACAGCCTATGAAACTCCTGGTGGATCTCAATATAATACACTTAAATATTTATCAGAAGATACCATTATAATGCAACACTTTATGGATATAACTTTTAGTTATGATGGTGGACAAACATTTGAAAGTGTTTCCAACCAGGTTTTATTCGGGTACTTTAAAAATGCAGGTTACAATACATTGGATTTTGGCTCCAATAAAGTGGGCTATATGGGAGGGACTAATTATAACCTTGAGAGTATTGGAATGATTGCAAAAACAACTGATGGTGGTCAAAGCTGGGTTGAGCTTAGAGAAGGTTTTGATGAGTGTCGCGGTTCTTTCTTCTTAGACGAAGATATCGGGTTTATGACAGGTCACAACGGTTTTATATACAAAACAATTGATGGAGGGAATAATTGGTACGGAACACATTTGCCAACTGTTGATATTGAAGCTGTTTGGATGGTGAATGAAAACCTGGTATTTATTGCCAGCCGTGGAGGAGATGTATATCGGTCGGCCAATGGATTTTTACAGCAGCCATATCAATATGATATATCTTTAAACAGTGTAGACCTTCCAGAAATTGTCAATCTTGACAATGCACCATTTACTTTAACAGGTTTAGTAGCCAACAACGGTTTAGAAACCATAGAAAGTTTTAATTTGAATTACCAGGTTGATAACGGAACTATTTACACCACTGAGTTTTCGGGTTTAAGCCCAGCACTATTAAATAGTGTAAATATGGAAGCTACTCATGGTGATAGTTGGGATCCGGAATTCGCAGGTACTTTTCAGGTTAAAGTCTGGGTAAGCAATCCCAATGGAGAGGAAGATCAGTATACAGCCAACGATACAATTAATCTGAACGTAACTGTGATTGGAGACATCTGGAATAACCGGACGGTAATATTAGAAGAGGCAACAGGAACCTGGTGTCAATATTGTCCCAACGGTCAACTCGAAGTGACCTATACACTGGAAACCTTAAATCTGGAAGCTGTTCGGGTTTTGGCTATTTCCATACATGGAGGAGATCAATTTTCGTTCCCGGAAGGAGAAGAGATTAATACTGTTTTTGGTGGTGGTGCTTATCCTGCTGGTTGGGTCGACAGGTATAAGTTCTTTGGTGAACCGTCAGTGGGTCTCCCTATGGGATCCTGGACAGAACATGCAGAGGAAAGACTAACAGCTGATGCACCAATGAATGTAGATATTCAAGTAGCATACAACGCTGCATCCGCATCTTTGGGAATTGATGTTATAGCAGATATTATTACTGGAAATTCAGGTAATTTCAGATTTAACTGTTATATAATTGAAGATAGTTTAATTGCACCACAGGCAAATGCTTATAACAATATACAAGGGCATCCTTACTACGGCTGGGGTAATCCTATACCTAATTTTGTACATAACCATGTTTTGAGAAATATAGTTGGAGACACCTGGGGAACCCAGGGAGAATTTCCTAATCAGGTTAATCCGGGAGAAAGCTATACGCACGAATTTTCATTTATCATACCCAATAATTATGTAAAAGAAAATTTACAGGTTATCGGGTTTATTTCATACTGGGATGATGATTTAAATGCCCGATCCATCATAAATGCAAATTATAAATCTTACTTAGATTTCACGCCTGTTCGGGTGGATGATAAAATACCTCATGTTAGCAATAGCTTGAAAGTATATCCTAACCCGGCCAGTAATTTTATCACAGTTCAATGGGTGGGTGCTCAAAATTCAGCTACTGTTGTTGAAGTGAATAATTTCATGGGACAGCAAGTACTCAAAAAGGAAATAAATACCAATACAGGATTAATCAAGGAAACTATTCAGCTTGATGATTTAACACCAGGTATTTATTATGTAAGCGTCACTTGTGAATCCTTTTCAGCAACGAAAAAACTTGTTATTAAATAATTGATAAGGAGGATGTTTACAATATTTATTGCAAACATCCTCCTTATTTAAAGGTTTAAATATTTTCAATCAATTTAAATATACCATACATCCTGGTTCAAAAAGCAATTCAACATTTTTCCATATAAAGTTGCAAAATAAAACCGTGGTAAACTTGATTGTGAGGTCATTGAAAGGAACTGTTGTGTTTCGATACATCAGAATATTAGACCGTGGAGATCATAAAATTGAATTTGACAATACAAGGTACAACGAAGATGTGTTTCTTGTTTTCCTTGAAGTTAACAATGAATTAAAAATGAAAAAAATCACAATACAATGATAAAGTTTACAGCCAAACTTTCGGTTATTTGTTTTACACTTTTATCCGTTTTTAATTTAACAGGGCAAACAATCGTTAACACACAGCCTGAAAACAGAAATGTAATCATTGAAGAATTTACAGGTCGAAATTGTATTTATTGTCCAAATGGTCATACACTTGCAGCACAGTTGGAAGAGTTTTATTCGGGGGACGTATTTATCATTGCCCGTCATACCGGTTATTTCTCACCCACAGATTATCCAAACCTCAACCTTGCAGAAAGCGATTCAATAAGAATTTTTTATGGAGCAAACAGTTTTCCTAGTGGGGTAATTAATCGTGATTTGTATCAAAATTCAGGTCCGGTTTTAGGCCTTGACAAATGGCAGGGAGCTACTGCTTCAATTTTAGGACAGGCCTCGTACGTGAATGTAGGTGTTGAAGCTTCAGTTAATCCTGATGATAGAATGCTCAATGTGCACACGGAGCTTTATTATACAGAAAATGCATCATCGACAAATAAAATTTCGATAGTGCTGGTACAAAGTGGCATTATCGGATTTCAACTTGGCGTAGGCCCCTATTACGAATTTAATCACAATCCCATCTATCATTTTAATGGAGTCTGGGGAGAAGAAATTGAAACGACTACTTCCGGAACTTTTATCGATGAAACCTATTCTGTGGAATTGCCTGAATATTTTAATGATATCGAAATCGATTTGAACAACCTGGCTGTTGTTGTTTTTGTGTCGGAAGATGATGAAACCATTGTTAGTGGCTCAGGAATCGAAGTTGAGATGAGTGCTGTTTATGACAACGACCCTGCTTTAACCGATGTGCTGATCCCCCTACAGATGTGTATGGAAAACCTCTCTCCTGTTATTGAAGTTAAAAATGCAGGCAATGCTGTTTTGACTTCCATTGATGTGCAATACATGGTTAATAATGGAGAATACCAGGAATATACCTGGACGGGAAGTTTAGATTTTCTTGAAACAACTGAAGTTGAATTACCACAAATAACTTTCGATATTCAGCAAAACAATATTTTGGAAGTTGAAATTATAAACGACGAAAACCCCATCAACAATACCATTCAAAAACCCTTCAACTTTGCATTTGATGTGGAAGGTGAATTTATGATTGAATATAAAACCATATTCGATAGCGATGAAAACTACTGGGAGATTGAGAATTGCGATGGAGAAGTTATTTTATCCGGCGATGGGTATAACAACCTTTCGGTTTATGAAATTCCAGTTGAGATTCAAACATCTGGTTGTTTTGAGTTTAATTTTTACGATACCGAAGGAAATGGCTTCGCATCACCCAGTGCCTTTTTAAAAATTATTAAAGATGGAGAAATTCTCTTTGAGGTTCAGGGTGATTTTGGTGATCTTGTGACATGGTCCTTTGCTTCAGATTTTAGCGTAGATATTGAAGATGTTTTGGAAAAGAATAATTTTATTACGGTTTACCCAAATCCTGCAAAAGATATAATATTTATAGAAACTTTAAAAGAAGTGAATAAGGTTCAACTTGTCAATATTACAGGCCAATTGGTTTTAGAACAAATACAAAGAGGTAATCAATTTGAGCTAAACACCTCAGATTTTGAAGTCGGAATCTATTTCGTAAAAGTATTCACTTTAAACAATGTAATTACCAGAAAGCTGATAATTGAATAAAATTTAGTTTAGTGATTTTTTAAAACGGCAGCCTGGTCAGAAATTGATTCAGGCTGTCTTCATTTTCAAGTCCCAGTTTTTTCCGTAGTCTGTATCTCTTGGTAAAAACACTTGTATTGGAAATATTTAAAATGGTGGCTATAGTTTTCGATGGGATTTCCATTTTCACGTAACTCAATAACTGCCTATCTCCCTTCGTAAGTTCAGGATGGTTCAGTTCGAGATATTGAAAAAAATTCTGATTATTTCTTTCAACCTGCATTTTCAGCTCTTGCTGATCTGTATCTACTTCAAGGTTTTGATGTAAAGAAATCAAAAGACTGTTCATTACATTTATTATATCCTCATCATTATCGATACCTTTCAAGCTGCTAATCTCCTGTTTAAGTTTATCCATAAAATCATTCTTACGAACTACGCTTGATGCTAGTCCGCTTATTTTTTTTGATTGCAGATTTACTTCTTTTTCCAGTAATTGTTTTTCCATTTCAGAATTCCTGATCTCCACCTCCATCAAATCTTTTTCAGTTCTGGCAATCTTTTCATTTTGCGCCTGAATAATGCGCATTTTTTTTACCTTGAATTTTTGTTTTCGGTAAATGATTATACTAATCCAGCTTACTAATAGAAAAATCAATATTAATCCAAATTGGATAATTCGGTTGGTTCGTTTATTTTTTTCAAGTATTTCAATCTCTCTTAATTTTTCGGCAATTTCAAACTCCTTTTGAAGAGACAATACTTTATCCTGGTTTTGTTGTTTGCTTAATTGTTGAATTTTGTTGGTATATTGCTGATTCCAGAATAAAGCCTTTTGGTAATTGCCTAAAGAATCAAAAACCGAAGACCTACATTTATAAATTTCCGATAACTTTTCTGTAAATCCGAGATCTTTAGCAATTTGCTCAGATGAATCTAAATATGCTAAAGACAAATCATACTTCTGCATTTGCAAATAGAGATTCCCTATATTACTTAAACTGTGAGCTACTCCTTTTGTATGTCCAACTTCTTTAAAGGCTCTGATAGAATTATTGAAATATTCGAGTGCAAGCTTGTATTCTAAAGTTTTTAAATAGATCTCACCCATATTAGTAAAAATGGCTGCAATTCCTTCTTTGTTATCAATCTTCTCAAACTTTTCGAGGGCTATATCAAAGTACAACCATGCAGAATCTAGATTTTCAAAATGGTCCAGAAAAACAACCCCCAAGTTGTTATAAGCCCTGCCAATTCCAAGGTCATGATTATTTTCAATAAAATATTTCAACGCCAGGTTATAATATTTATACTGTATTGTATCCACATTATTATTTGCTCCCAGGTTCAGATATGCATAAGCAAGTCCTATGGTGTTAGTAGTTTCACGGTATGCGGCAATAGCGGATAAAAAACATTTTATAGCTTTATCAGTTTCAAATTTACTCGACCACAATAATCCCTTCGAATTCCAGAAATCAGCCTCAAGTTCTTTTTCATTGTATTCCTGGGCTAAACTGATTCCTCGTGAAATATAATACACTGCTATCTCGTAATTTGAATACCTGTACTTTTCAGCAGAGTCATAAAGCATGTACATAATTTGCTGATCTTCCACATTGGCAAATTCATCTTGGAAAGACTGCATATCAATCGTGGCTTTTTGTCCATGTAGTTGATTCGTTATCAATATATGAAAAAGGCAAAACCCAAAAATCAATATTAATACTTGTTGCTTAGTAATAGACATATGTATTTTATGAATAAAACAATGTGTAAAAAACTAAATTCAAGTAGAAAATGCAACTTTTCACTTAAACAATAATTTGTCCATCACAGCTAATGGATTTTCAAATTTAAACTTTTTTCTTGGTATAGAGCCTGTTTTTTCTTGAACATCTCTAATCATTTGATCATTAATCATATTAAAGTCAGATTTTTTAGAAAAATATTGTCTAATTAAGCCATTCAGGTTTTCATTAGACCTTCTTTCCCAGAAATGATAAGGATGAGCAAAATAGAAATCTATATGGTCTTCCATATCTTCTGTAACCTTCCTAGGCTTTGACTTATACGATTGTCTTTGCTCATATTTTCTTTGAGCTAGATCACAACGATATGCTCCACTTCGTAAATCACAATTACGCTTGATTTCTCTACAAACTACAGACTTATCTTTTCCTATACATTTACCTATTTCAGTATTAAAATCATTGAAAAAAGTGGAGCTCGTATGCTTAATATTATAAATGATATTGTAAGTATCCAAACCGCCTAGCGCCTCGCAGGCGCTTGGCGGATGACAGAACTTACAAACTTGCCTAGGGTTTTAAAAGCGATAGGCGGATAACCCGTTTATTAAATCAGTGAGACTTTAATTTTGTGAAGCAAACATTTAGTCGAACTGATCCCGAGCGTAGTTGAGGGATCTCCAGGGTTATATTCCCCGCCGCATGCGGTGGGGAGCTTCATTCAGTTTATATTTGATTGATTATTAAGAAATAAATTTCCACAGTTTTTACCTAAACGCAGCTATTAGCAATTCAATATCCTGATAAGGAATATCGTATAAATTTCCAATATGACGTTTTGTTAAAATTCCATTATATAAAAATGTACCTTTTGATAAACTGTAATTTCTTTTAATTAGATTTTCAACCCCACCTTCCTCGCCTGCAGACAAGATTATTGGAGCGAAAAAATTACTTAATGCATAGGATGCTGTACGTGGAATACGAGAAGCAATATTTGGAACACAATAATGAGTTACACCATGTTTTATAAAAACAGGATCGTCGTGTTTTGTTGGATAAGAGGTTTCAAAACAGCCACCCTGATCGATGCTTACATCAATAATTACTGAACCGTTTTTCATTTCCAAAACTATATCTTCGCTTATTAAATAAGGAATAGATCCTTCGTGTGAGTGAAGAGCGCCAATCACAACATCAGCTCTTTTCAAAGATTTGTGTAATACCTTTGCTTGAAGAATGGAAGTAAATACTTTAGAATTGAGGTTTTCCTGTAGTCTTCGAAGTTTATAAATATTATCATCAAAAACTTTAACTTGTGCTCCCATGTTCATTGCTGTTCGTGCAGCATTTTCGCCAACAGTTCCTGCGCCAAGTATCACAACTTCTGTTGGTGTAATTCCTGGAAATCCACCAAGCATTGCTCCTTTGCCATATTTGGGATCGGCAAAATATTCTGAAGCAAGAAAGATAGAGGTACGTCCAACAATTTCGCTTGTGCTTTCAAGAACAGGGAAAGAACCTGTTTTGTCTTTTATGAATTCAAAGGCAATGGCGGTAGTTTTTTTATCAATTAATTTTTTAAAGTAAGATTTTTTTCGAGTGGTTAAATTGAGTAGTGAAAAAACGGTTTTTCTGTTGCCAAGCATTTCTAATTCATCGTTATTTAATGCCGAAATTTTTATAATTATATCAGCTTTGAAAACCTCTGAAGAAGTTTTTACTATTTCTGCTCCTACTTCGCTGTATTCATTGTCGGGGAAATGGGCGTTTTTGCCTGCATTTGTTTGTATCAATACTTTATGCCCTGCCTGAACTAATAAACCAACCGCTTCCGGTACTAAAGCAATGCGATTTTCCTGCATGTTTGCTTCGCGGGGTATTCCAATTGTTAGTATTTGTTTGTTTTTGTCGAGCTCGAGCTTTTCTTCTTTTGGCATGAAACTTTCGACATGCGAAAAGTTTGAGTATGATCTTTGACCGGATTCCATTTTTTAGTGTTTTTTGTAATGATTAAAACTTACTTATTGCTTTTTAATAGCTGATAAGTCTTTCATTTCCTTTTTCATCTGCTTCTATTTTTACATATACGAAATTTTCCGGTAAAAGTTCTTCAATCATTTCCGGCCATTCGATAAAACAATACGAACCGCTATAAAAATAATCTTCATAGCCAATATCCATAACTTCTTCAGTCTTCTTTATTCTGTAAAAATCAAAATGAAATAAGTTTTCTCCATTTTTTGTATTATATTGATTTACAATAGAAAAAGTAGGGCTTGTAACTATTTCTTCGGTTCCCAAAATTTTACAAATAGATTTAATAAAAGTTGTCTTTCCTGCACCCATTTTACCATAAAACGCAAATATTCTTTCGTTAGGATGAGATTGAATTAGCTGTTTTGCAATTCTATCTAATTCTTTTATTGATTTGCAGCTAACATATTGTTTCATTGTTGAAATAATCTTTATTTCTTATTTAATCTATAATTTATGTTTTAATAATTTAAAATTTACCAACTTACAATAATTATACTCGTGCTTTTAGGTAAGCTACAGGTATAAGGTTTTCTTCCATCGAAATGCCACCATGCTGAAATGTATCTTGATAATATTTTGCATAATAATTATAATTATTCGGGTAAACCAAAAAATCATTTTTCTTACAGAAAATATATGAAGTGCTTACGTTATGTTTTGGCAGATATATAGAGTTTGCATTGGAAACACTAAAAACATGTTTCTTATTGAAATTAAGGTTTTTACCAAATTTATATCTGAGATTTGAATTTGTTTCTCTGTCTCCAACAACTTTAACCGGATTATCAACTTTTATCGAACCATGGTCAGTAGTTATAATAATATCAATGTTTTTCTCGGAAAGATATTTAATAATTTCGAACAATGAAGAATGTTTAAACCATGAGACCATTAACGAACGATATGCGGATTCATCATCAGCAAGTTCACGGATTATTTCCATTTCTGTTCTGGCATGAGAAAGCATATCAACAAAATTGTAAACAATAACATTTAATTTGTTGTTTATCAAATTAGGAATTGTTTCGAGAAGTTTCTTGCCGGAATTAAGATTAAGTATTTTATGATAAGTAAATTTTATTGACTTTCCGTACCTTTTTAATTGTTCTTCCAGGAGTTCTTTTTCGAATTGATTTTTTGTACCTTCTTCCCATTCATTTATCCAGTATTGTGGATATTTTTTAACTATTTCGCTTGGCAACAATCCGGAGAATAATGCATTTCTGGCGTATTGTGTTGTTGATGGAATAATACTATAAAAAATTTCATCTTTTTCAACTCTGTAAAATTCTTCAATTAATGGTTGGATCGATTTCCACTGGTCGTATCGCAAATTATCAATAACAAGTAAAAACAAAGGCCTTTCAATATTATTCAATATTGGAAGCACTTTTTCTTTAAATAAAGTATGCGACATAACCGGATGGTCGTCAGAATTAGTATTTACCCAGTTGATGTAATTTTTTTCATAAAATTTCGAAAATGCATTATTTGCCTCTTCTTTTTGCATCTTTAAAACTTCAATAATACTTGTATCCTCTGATTTTTCAAGCTCAAGTTCCCAGCGAATTAATTTTTTATAGATGCCTTTCCATTCATCGAAATTTAAATTATTTGAAATTTCCTGGCTTATGTTTCTGAACTCTTGTTGATAAGCATGAGTAGTTTTTTCGCTTACAAGTTTTTTGTTTTCAAGATTTTTCTTTAATGAAAGAAGTATCTGGTTGGGTTTTACAGGCTTAATTAAATAATCGGCAATATTCGAACCTATGGCTTCTTCCATAATAGATTCCTCCTCACTTTTTGTAATCATCACAACCGGGAGATTTGGAAAAGAAACTTTTATTATTTCCAGAGTTTCAATGCCTGAAAGTCCGGGCATTTGTTCATCAAGAAAAACAATATCAAAAGTTTTTGTTTTTAAAATATCAAGAGCTTCATTTCCATTATTTGAAGTATGAACTTCATAGCCTTTTTGCTCAAGAAATATGATGTGGGGTTTTAAAAGATCTATTTCATCATCAACCCATAATATGCATATATTTTCCATCTAAAATTTGTTTCTATTATATTTGAGTTTATTTAAATTTTTATAATTCATGAGTTATTTACTCATAATGCTTTTTTGTTTTGGAATGTATAATGTTTTAATGATTTTTTGCAAAAAATATTGTTCACTCTAAGTTAATTATTCATAAAACTATAAAATTTTAATGTTTTACAGATACAAAATTACATAATCTTTTTACTTTTGCTTTTTATCATAAAGTAAGTGAAGAAATTAAGCTTAAACAAAAGAAAAATTTTTAATGATCCGGTTGTCAAATATTTTTTCTGTTATCCAAAATTTTGTAACAATTAAAATAAAAGTCTTATAATTTAGTTTTATAATTTATGAGTATTAATTTTCTAAGATAGTAATAAAGAAGATAATAAATGGAATTTACAGCAAAGCAAATTGCCGAAATACTAAACGGAACAATTGAAGGAAATCCTGATGTAACTGTTAATAATTTGTCAAAGATTGAAGAAGGAAAAGAAGGTACTCTCTCTTTTCTTGCAAATCCTAAATACAGTCGTTTTTTATACAAAACGAAAGCCTCAATTGTAATTGTAAATTCCGATTTTATTCCTGAAAAAGAAATTACATCAACTCTTATAAAAGTGGAGAATGCTTATTCAGCTTTTGCGAGTTTGCTCGAAATGTATAACGAAGTAAAACTGAATAAATCAGGTATATCTGAACAGGCTTTTATTTCTGAGAGTGCCAAAATTGGTAAAAATATTTATCTTGGTGATTTTGCATACCTTGGCGATAGTGTTGAAATAGGTGATAATGTAAAAATTTACCCTCATGCTTTTATTGGCAATAATGCAAAAATCGGGGCAAATACAACAGTTTTTGCCGGAGCAAAAATTTATTCCGATTGTATTATTGGAAATGATTGTACAATCCATGCAGGAGTTGTTATAGGTGGCGATGGGTTTGGTTTTGCACCACAGACAGACAATAATTATAAAAAAGTTGCTCAGATTGGGAATGTTGTAATTGAGGATTTTGTTGAAATTGGCGCAAATACAACTATCGACCGTGCTACTATGGGCTCAACAATTATCCATAAAGGAGTAAAACTAGATAACTTAATTCAGATTGCGCATAATGTGGAGATTGGTGAAAATACAGTTATTGCGGCTTTGACAGGTGTTTCCGGTTCATCAAAAATTGGAAAAAACTGTATGATTGGCGGGCAAGTTGGGGTTGCCGGTCATATTGAAATTGCCGATGAAGTGAAAATTGGTGCACAATCTGGAGTCTCAACATCAATAAGAAAAAAAGGAGCAATTATTCTTGGTGCACCTGCATTTGATATTTCCAAATCTAGAAAGTCAATTATCCATTATCGAAATTTTGATAATATTGTTAAAAGACTCGAAGACCTTGAGAATAAGATGAAAGGATAGTTTATGATTTCCCTATTTAGAATTTCTGATTTAAGATTCAAGAATTGTTAAATCAGAGAATTTAAACCAAATTTCTCGTTTAAAATATTGAACTCTAGTAAAAATGCTAAATGATATATGAGATTTATTTTGTAAGTTCCGAAAGTTTATTTAGTCTCTTGCCATTTTTAAAAACAACAATATAGGCATCATAAATTTTATTTTTTGATTTGAGTTTGTCACGATGTTTTCTTGTTTCTTCGTAGTTTTTAAAAGAGCCGACAGTGTAAATATAAAACCCATTATGAAAATCTTCCTTAACAGTTTCTTTTAGTTTAAATTTATTAATTACAAATGACAAAGAAGAAGCCCTGTTTAATTTTGCTAAAATTTGAACTCGGTATTCAACTTTTGGAACAATAGCTTTTTTTCTCTTTGTTTCTGTAGTTTTAGGAATAGTTTGCTTTTTATTTGTAGCAATAGCTTTAATTTTTTCTTGCTGAATCTTTTGTTTTTGTTCCTCAAGGGCTTTTTCCTTTTGTTCAACAATTTGATTATTTGTAACAAATTTATTTGGTGTTTCCGTAACAATATTTGTATTAAGTTCTGTTTTTGGCAGCAAGGCTTTTTCTTTATCCGAATCAATAATAAGTTCTTTTATAATTGTTGGAGATTTTTGATTTTTGGTAAATTTGTATGTAAGACCTAAAGATGAATAGCTAAACATATCGTATTTAGAACCACTAACTTTAGTGTCTAATTTATCAGAGTTAAAACCATAAAAAGTGTTTTCTAAATTAATTACAAAATTGTTATTAATACGAAAATTAAAACCTATACCCAGAGGAATATTTCCTTCGAGAGTTCTTCCCCACAAACCTCTTCCATTTCCGGTTCCATTGCTTGCTAAAACTTTATCACTTTGTAAATTTTTCATTTCTGTTCGCCAATTTGAAAGCCCAATACCGACAATTCCATAAACAGAAAAAAATCGATTAGGTTTGTATTTGAAAAACATATTGCTGAAATTTACTGATGAACTAATATTTCCGGATAAAATATTTGCCACAAAATATTTATTTACTTCTCTGTTAGTGCCTGATAATTTGCCGTTTAATAGCTGCCCTCGCAAACCAAATACCGGACTAATTTGCCAGTTTAGGATTAAACCATAGCCAACTCTCCATTCGTTTTTGTTGTTCATTACAGGATAATAATCATAATGTCTTAGATCTCCCCAGAATAAAGCTGGACCTCCATTTAAATTAATAGAATAATACTTTTGAAAAGCCTTGTTATTAGTATTTATTTGAGAAAAAGTTGTTGTTGGAATTAAAAAAATTGAAAGAATAATGATAAATACAAAGTGAAAATTATTGAAATTTTTCATGAAAAATATTTGTTGATTAATATAAAATATACATATATAATAATACAATATTATGAATTATGATATTTATTTATATGACCTATTAAAAAACTTGTTAACAGTACTTTGTTAATTTTAAAATATAATTTTAGATTTTT